>JBJYWX010000338.1:0-6226 GCA_046259695.1 Promineifilaceae bacterium (SeqCode)
CAGAGCGATTTAAACCACCCAGCATGCGGTCGAGGTCGGTGAAACCGGTGGGTACGCCGATCACATCGTCGCCGCGAAGGTGCAGCTCCTCAACCCGTTCCAGGTAAGAGCGCGCAATTTGCTTAATCGCCACGAGGTCGCGCGTTGTGCGCTCTTCGCTCACACCAAACAGAGTCTGTTCGGCGCGATCGATTACCTGTTCGATCTCTTCAGATTCATCGAAGGCCAGATCGGCTATGGTGCCTGCCGCACTGATCAACTTGCGGCGGGTGGCTGCCGCCTCCACGGCCCGGGCGTAGGTGCGTGTATTAACGGCCGTAGGCACAACATTAAGCAGCCCGATTAGATAAGCATCCCCGCCAACCTCTTCAAGCTGCTCCCGGCGGCGCAGTTCCTCAGAGAGGGTGATGAAATCAATCGCTTCGCGGCGCTCGTTGAGAGCCACAATCGCTTGGTAAATCCAGCGGTTGTGCACGCGATAGAAGGCTTCCGGTTTCAGGAAACCGGCGACTTCGAAGATAGCGTCGGGATCGATGAGCAGCGATCCCAACACCGCTTCTTCGGCTTCAATACTGTGGGGTGGTAGCCGTTCGATTTCACTCATCGATTGCCTTCATCCAAAATAATAGCTGCCGCCGAGAACCGCCGGGCTGCGCGGGCGATAATGCAAAACGTGAAACGCAAGCAGCATCGCCAGCGTTTCACGTGTTATCCTGTCGCGTATCGATGTTAGGGAAGCGTCGACCGCGGCGCGGCGTCAGTTGTCTCCCTCAAAATCATCAAAATCAAGCGTATCCAGGAAATCGCTGAACGCATCCAAATTGCCGACTTCACCTTCCTCAGAGGATTCCACCAGGTCCGCCTCGGGCTGCACACCCGCTTCATCAAGGACTGCCTCATTGGCGAAGATTGGCACCTTGGCGCGCACTGCCACAGCAATGGCGTCGGACGGCCGGCAATCAACTTCATGCAGTTCGTCGTTCACCTCGATGAATAGACTGGCATGAAAAACCTGTTCCGTTAGTTCGCGAATTAAAACATGGGAAATCGTGCCGCCGAGTTCGTTAATCACCATTTTGACCAGGTCGGCAGTCAACGGGCGCGCCACCTTAACATCTTGCAGCTCAATAGTGATAGCGTCCGCTTCGCAAGGGCCGATCCAGATGGGCAGCTGGCGATCACTGTCCAGTTCTTTAAGCAGCACGATTCGATGCTGGGAGACGAGACTGATTCGAATACTATCGATAACGACTTCGATCATATGGGATCCCTCTGCCAATGCGTGCCACGCTCTTTTACGAACGGACGGATTGTCTTGGTACGCTATAGTGTGAGCGGCAAGATTGTAGCATATTTCTGCAAATGATCCACGGGCCGCGGCCTAATTGGCATTGAGAATCCAATCACCGCGCTGCAGCTGCAGTGTGAGATCAATTAGCGTATAGCCCGTCGCTGTGGTGGCAACGACGTCGGCCGTGCCGCCGTTTATCGTGATCCTTTGCGGATCGTAACCGAAAGCAACGGCAGTATGCACAATATTGTGATAATTGGTGACCAGCGGATCAACTGTCTGGCCATTTGAATTAAGGAAACGTTCAATGCTATCGAGGAGGACATTCGCCCGCTCATATCCATGATCCGCGATTGCCTCATAGGCAGAGCGCAGCATGCTCTCCATCAAAACGTTGGTTTCGTCCTCGGGGCGGCGCACAAAGTCGGCCGCGTTTCCGCGCTCCAGCACCTCCTCCGGATACGGCAGCCAGGCCGTGCGGAAATAGGCGCCTTTGTCGTATAGCTGCTGGTAATGGCGTGCCGTCTCAAAGTAACGGATGGTAGTGCGCAGATTATTGATCTCTTCATCTGGAACGGTCAGGGCGCGCAAGCTTTCCAGCCAGGCTGTTTCTATTTCCGCCAGAGAGTGGCCGAACGATTGCTGCAAATTAACATCGAGCGCAGCCGACTGGGTCGCGCCATCCGCGGCCGAAGTTTCGCTGTAAAATGCGCGCACTGCCGGCCAGCCATAGCGCTCGACCAGAAAATCGACAAAGCCGCCGGCCTCCAGGTAGCCGATTTCGTGCTGGGCCGGGTAAAAATCGTCGGCCAGTTCGGCCAGTGGTACATAACCATTCAGCCTCAACAGCGCTGCCGTTCGCTGCTGCAAGTCCTGCGCCTCATAATGCCCGCCGGCGGCCCAGACGGCGACGCCTTCCGCCAGCAGCTCAATGCGCTGCGGTGCAAACTGGCGATCAATAACGTGCACGACCTCGTGCTTGATCAGTTCGTATAGTTGGCCACTGATATAGGGGCGGTCGTTATAAACAATGACCAGGTCCTTGGCGGCGTAGCCGCCCTGACCAAGTGTGCGATCGATGAAGTAAACGTTTATCTTCTCTTCGGGGAATTCATTGAGCCTGCTTGATGATTCGGACACGGCCGATTCAGTCAGTGACAGCAGATCGGCGAAATCGCGAAACGCCGCCGTGCGCGTCATAGCATGAACAATGCAGCAGTCTATTTCGGACGAGATCCAGGTCGCATCACGCTCTTCCAGGGGCAAGCCATCTACCTTGCCAACACGCACCGAAAAAGTAGTCTCATTGTCGGAAGGATCGGCATCTCCCTCCTGGATCATATCCTGGCTGTCGAGCACGACGCGAATCTCGTGCATGCCGGCTCGCCCTACAGTATCCCAAACCCATTCGTAGATCCCTTGTGCGCTGCCCGCCCAATTACGCCACCCAAGTGTGGATGCGCTGACTATCGTGCCGTCAACGTATATTTCCACCGGCACATTCTCTACGGCAATTGATTCGGGAACGTCCGGCTGTACCATAAAGGTCACACGGTCGCCGGAGAATAACGCCGGCGCAGGGAAGACTTGCACATCTTCGGCCGAAATGGACATCTCGCCGACCGACGATATCGGCGTTGCTGCGGCGTTCACCTCCGGTAGGGGCGTGACGATCGGCGCTTCGAAGGCGGCACTGGTGGCTAAAGGCGTTGCGGTCACTGGCGCGCTGCTTGCCACGGTTAACTGGTTGGCGAGCGGCTCTGGCCTAGTCGTCGTTTCAGGTGTCTGCCGGCATGCGGCAAGGAGCAGAAAAAGTGCAGCAAGCAGAGCATACCGCCCGGCAGCGGCTAGTTGCTTCCCACATAGAAGTGAAGGGATAAAACCTGATCCAAACATTGGCAGCAATCTGCAAGTTCTTTCGGCGTTATTGCGACTGTGCAGATTCCTACGATACCTATCACCGTAAGCATATACATAGGTAGAACGGTGGGCAACGTTCGGGTGCCCTTTCTAGCCGCATCTTAATACATCGGCAGCTAGAGCCAAACAAAAACCGCCGGTCCCCTACAGGACCGGCGGTCATGATTGGCTGTCGTCAACTGATCTTCTACTCTTCGTTCGGGGCGAAGATCATCGTGCCCGCATCTGCAAAAAGATCGATATGCAGGTTGCCGTCCATTTCAAAATGAATGGCCGCGGCGTTGAGGCTGCGGATGAATAGGTCGCTCAGCGATCCTTCGGGGCAAAGCGCCAGCGTCGTGGACGTAATATTGATCGTCAATGTGCTTTCACCGGCTTCGTAGGTGCCGGCGCCGCTGTTGCAGTCAGCCTGGATGCCAATCTGGTTCTCTTCCAGGAATGAAATGACGTAGGCGGCGGGGTCTTCGACCGTCACTTCTTCCACCGGCGTGGTCATAGATAGCCACTGCCAGCTTGTGTCCGCCAGCACGTCGGTTTCAGCTGCGGGCAGCGCACTTTGTTCAGATGGCTCAGTTGTCGCTGCTGCGTCAATTTCACCAGGGTATGCGGCCGTTTCGTTACTATCACCGCCCGCTGCAACCGGCACAGCAACAGACGCTGCTCCGGCTTCGCCAGTGCCTTCTTCACTGGCAACTGTATCGCCCGCGGTGAAGTTAGCAAGGCGCGCGCCGTCGGCATCGTAGATATCGAGCCGAGGACCGGTGACCTCATAGGTGGCGGCTTGTTCGAGCGCGGCCAAGTACAGCGCTTCCTGTTCCATGGCGCCTTCAGGCTCCGGGCAGATCTTGCGCGTGACCGCCGCCGGGCTGATGGTCATGTTGTTGCCCTCAACCTGGAAGCTGGCGCGATAATCATTGCAGCCGGCAGAACCGCTGACGAGGCCCGACTCGCTGAAAACAGCCGTGATCTCGCTGCCTAGCACCAGTGACTGCACCCCGCCGGTGCCGTTGTTATAGCCGATCGCCTGCCATTCTGTGCCGATCAGTGATATGTTTGTGTCCGCTTCAAAGACGGCGATCGTCTGGCCCGTCATGTCCTGCAGATGGAGCTGGCCCTCGACGATCTCGTAAGAAACGACCTGGCCAAGCATAGCAAAGTAGGCTGTTTCTTGGGTCATGATATCGTCGGGAACGCAGGCCATCATCGTGCTGCCCATAGGCGAAAGCGTCAGGGAGCTGCCGTTAAGCTGGTACGTGCCGAAGTAGTTATTGCAGCCGCCGCTGCCACTGACTTCGCCATTGTTGAAGGCTATCGTGACGCGGGTATCCGCCAGCGCCTCCGCCTGCTGGCCGGCCGGGTCTACAAAGGAGGTCAGGAGCCATGGTTGACCTTCCAGGTTTAACGCACCGGACGGCTCGGACTCGCCTACCATCGGCTGTTCGGCCGTTACTGGCGTCTGGCTGATGACTTCGATCAACGTATAGCGCAACGCGGAACCGTCCGCGGGAGGATTCTCCACTGGTTCTACAAGGACGCTCAGTTCATACTCGTAGCCAGGCTGGAACTCAAATCCGTCAATCGTATCATAAAAAAGTCGATACGATTCGTCAGGGCTGGCCTTGTACTGCATGCACTGCTGCGGACCGGCGCCGCCTTCGCAATCAACCAATTCGGGTCCAACGAATGCGGTGACAATACGTCCGCTTGCCGTTTCAGACCCGGTATCTGGCGTGCTTTCTACGGGCGTCCGGCTGACTTCCTGCAGAAGCGTCCATTTTAGCGAGGAACCATCGGCAGGCGGATTCTCCACCGTCTCTTCGAGAATAATCAATTCGTATTCATAACCCGGTTCAAAATTGAAGCCTTCGATCGGGTCGTAGTGCATCATGTATTCGCCGTTGGGGTCTTCTTTAACCATGAGGCATTGCTGCGGCCCTACGCCGACGCAGTCCACCAGTTCTGGGCCGACAAAGATGGTCTTTTCCAGGCCGGCGTTGGATGTCTCAGCGCCCTCATCAACGGGATAGGGCACGGATGCTTCACTCTGGTCAGCTTCAGGCTCTGTTCCTGGCAAAGCGACATCGCACGCAGCCAGCACGATAGTCGACAGCAACAACAATAGACCAACTAATCTAAACTTCTTCATGATCCTTTCCTTATCTTGCACAGAAAAACGGTGTTGAAAGTAACTGAATCAAATCGTATCTCATGTTAATTTTGCCGTAAAGTCGGTAACTAGATACTGTGCCTGACATAGCGAGCGATTCTGTGCCTGACGTTCGCCATGGTCGTCTACTTTGACGGCGCGGGGAAGCAGGCCGTTCCTGCTCTCATGCTGTTCTCATGCAGCCAGTGAAATCTCCTCACCCAGTGGAGGAATGGGTTCGCCGCTCAGGGCGGCGGTCACGACTTCCACCGTACGGTCCAAATGGCTCTGGCCACCCGGCAGCTCTGCGCGCCGGTCGAGGTAATCGTCTTTGCCGGTATGGCGCATCGGGCCTGGATCAATGATGGTTATCTTGCCAGCCTCCCTGGCGCGGTTCCAGTGAGAATGACGCATGAAGGGCCAACGGCCGGGGTAGAGTACCTCGGTTATGTCTGGAAAGTGGTCCCTGCTGCCCTGCAAATGGTAAATATGTTCCACCTTGTCGATGCCGGGATCATCCGACATGACGCCGCCGATGGACACAATGATGATGGGCGCACCGAGCGCCTGATGCAAGTAGGGGGCGATGCCGACGGCGATTTGGACGCCGCCGCTCCAACCCATGACGGCGATGGGTATACCGCTGTCGGGCACGTAACCGTGCAGCAGAAGGCTGCGCGTCAGGGCGCGCGCCACGCCGACATTGTAAATCGGACCATAGCGCGGATCGCCGGAAACGGCGACCTGGAACAAGTTGCGTATGAAAATGAGGGTGGCGAATACACTCGCCTTACCTCCCAGCCGAGAATCGTGCAGCTGCTGCCACATCCAGGCCAGCGGCCGTTCGCCATTCAGCGGATTGTTCGTGG
>JBJYWX010000339.1:0-6886 GCA_046259695.1 Promineifilaceae bacterium (SeqCode)
CGCCAGGCAGGTAGGGAAGCCGCAGTCCTAGCAGTTAGTTTGCGGTAGTTTCTTATAAATCTGAATGCCAGAAAGAGCCATTTCAATATTACCTCGTTTGAAAGTAGTCCAATGGGCAGCCAGGCGTTGAATGTCCCGGCTGCCCCTTTTTTCGTCTACTCCGAAGATACGTTCGCCAAATCCAAAATCGCCATGTGTACGCGTCTCGCACTCTCCGGATGGCGCAGAACGACGACATCAGCGCCCGATTCTATGAGCATTGTCGCGGTCAACGTCTCCCAAGTAACAGCTCGTTCGCACCATTCGCCCCACTCCTCTGGAACACCCTCGCCGACCTTGGATTCTTTGGCTTTCCAGGTCTCCTCTCCTGGGGTCACGATCATCGGCAGCTGGGTCATTCCATCCCCTTGCAGCGCCGCCAGTCGTAGGCGCTCCATAACAGAATAGCCATATTCGAATCCATAGCCCAACGCGCCTGTAGTGGGATCCATGAGAATGCGATCCGCGGGAAGGCCCATGTCGCTGATCAGGATATTGAGCTGTTTAGCCAGGTTCACATCCATTGCCGTTCGGGCTATGACCAGGTGGTCATTAGCCATGGCAGCGGCGACGATTGTGCGGTAGTTTTTATCCTCACAGACGCCGAGCGCTAGGCGCTCGCCCTTAAAAGCTTCGGCAACAGGCACAAGCAGCTCATTGTCCTTTTCCGCCTGGCCGGGACCAATGACGATCAGCGGCAGGCCGGTTGCTTGCAGCACCTCCCGCACGGCCTCAACTGCGCCTTGCGGCGACTGGTCCAGGCTCAAGGTTAGGCGCAGGAGATCGGCGCCGGCCTGCTCCGCAGCTTGGGCCCAACCGGCGGGGCTGTTCATATGATCGCCCCAAGCTTCGCTCAGCAAGGGTGACCAATCGGTGGGCTTGGTGTCTCGTATCTCGTATGCGACCAGCGGCTTATGCGGCGCCTCTCCCTCGAAAGTCATAATGGGCATACTGGTCTGGCCGCCAACTGTCACCGTGCGGGCGCGAGTGCCACCTTGGGCTTCTGTTGCTCCCAGCGTGATCTCGCGCACTTTGCCGGCCCAACTATCCTTGGCCAGCGGGATAACCGACTCAGGGGGCAGCCAGGCGCTGTCTTGCGTGGGCACTTTCTCCACGGCATCCATTGCAGGTACGGGCGGCTCCACAGAAGCTGCGGTAGGTGATGCCTTGGATTCCTTTTCGCCTTGTTCCTGCCACGCCTCCATGCCACGCTCGACTGTTTTAGCTTCTGATACTTCGATCGCTGCCGGTGGCGCCTGATCAACTTGCGGAGCTAGTACACCACCGCCAAGCGCGGCTAGGGCCGCTAAAAGGGCACCCTTGAGGCTCTCAACCGCTTCGACCGCAGTGGCCGGCCTTGCGGCCGCTTCGCGGGCTCTTCCCAGCAGTTCCGCCTGACGCAAAGCTTCCGCCGCGGCTTGCTGCAAAGCCTGGCTCTGGCGAAGCGCGGCTTCCTGCAAAGCCTGGCTCTGGCGAAGCGCGGCTTCCTGCGCCGCCTGCAGCAATTCAATTTGAGTATGCGGCACCTCTCCTGCAGCAGCAGGCTGTAGCGGTGCCACGGGCACAATGGTAGGCTCGGAGCTTTCCTGCTTCGACGATGTTACAGGCGGCGTGGCGGCAGGTTCCCGTAGGATCTCTTCGCCAGGACCCTCTCTAACCTCAGGTGCTATAGGCATTTCGCTCTTTTCTGTTGTGGCCTTTGCCTTTGTTTCCTCAGGCATTTCGGTCTCGACCGGTTTCTCGGCTCCGGCGCCATTTTCTGATTGTGATTCCCGGCGAGCGATTGCTTCGTCAACAACGGCCGCGGCCTGAGCCATTACCGAATCTTCGGCTTCTGACAAGAAGGCGTCATCAGCAGCGGCGTCGCTGGTCATCGGGCCCATCTCCAGGACGGGATGATTCATTTCGTGCACCCATTCCTCCAGTTGGGCAACGTCCTTGACCTGACGGCCGTCGGCAATGCGATCTATCAAGTCCGGAATACCTTCACGCTCCGCCACATGCCGCAATTCATCGGCCATCGATTCCTTAAGGACATGGCTCATCCAGACAATTCTCTTGAATCCCCCGTCTGCCGAGATGAATTTAGGACTGAGCAGGTAATATTTTCCAACGCCCATGACCCCAGGTGTTTGTACGCCGCCGCCGGCCATGCCGGCGAGGGTACTAAATTTCATGCCAGCGGGAGTCATATCCACATCTTCGCGGCTTACGACCATAACGCCTTCAACTTCCGGGATATACATGACAATGCACTCGAAGCAGCCGCAGGCGGTCATTGGATTCTCCATGATGGAATACATGGAAACGTGTTCAACCGCGCCATGGGAGCCCTTTTTCGCATAGTCAAGCGTACCTTGCCAGTACCCCTTGTTTGGTTCTAGCAGCTTCCCCAGCGGAATAGGTTGGTTGGGACCGGTCGGATTGATGCTGTACGAGGCTTTGCAGTCAAGCCAATTATAGGCGCCGCACAACCCGAGACGCTCGGGACTGACTATGCAGACGTGATCAGGAGCAAAACTCTGGCAGAGCGTGCAAGAGTAAAATTCCTTGACAGCCGTGTCAGTGAGGTCGGCGAGGCGCTGATTGCGGAAATTGTATGCTTCTCGTGCCTTTTCTAGCCATTCCGCAACCAGATCGGGTTCTGTAAGCAAGGTTACCTGCACCTTGTCGACAATAGCGCCAAAGTCGGCATGAAAGCGGGCATGTAGAATCTTGCCGAAGTGCGTCAGATCGAAGCCTTTCTCGGCGGCAGATTTTGAGATACGTATCCAGGCTATGTCGCGCTGACCAATATGTTGGATTCCTGATGCACCGTTGACAAAATAGTGAATCTGCCTCTCCAATACCGGCTCGAAGTCTTTCTGCATCTCGCGACCCGCTACCTGGACGACAATTCCCAGGTCCATCGCACCCTTGTCCTCGACGTTGTCAAAACCCTCACCCACGATATCGACCTTACCGTCGGTCACTTCCTCCATGGGTGCCATCTGGAGATATTCAAAGCAGCGGGAATACTTACCGCCGAATTCGACGCGCATATCGTTCTTGCGTACCACTTCGCCTTCGAACGCCGAACCATATGGCACGGGCACCGGAACGTCGGCAATCTTGATTTTAAGGCCGCGAATCTCGATGCATTTTTGAACCAGACGCTGCGCGCGTTCCGCGTCGTCCTTACCCTCAATCTCATTGAAGGGCATGCTCACCACGTGCTCATAAGTGGTTACGCCGGTAGGAAGAATTTCGGGTATGACCGTGTCGGCGATGACCGGGAATCCAAAGTTGATCGCGCCAGCGGCGGCAGCGTATTTGAGGTCATCCACCTCGCCAAGCGCAAGAACGAAAGCAAAAACGCGCTCCTTATTGTAAAGGAGAATATCGCGCGCCTGGCCGGGCTTGAGGCCGCCAAAGGTGAGGGCGGAACGGGTTGCAAACCCCAGGGCGTAAATGGCACTAAGGGTGTCGGTGCCGAATGGGACCGTATACGTGTCGTAACCAAGTTCGATGCCTTCTTCTTGGAGCTGGTGAATGATAGAGCGGCCATTGACATTACCGGAAAGGAAGGTAAGGATATTGCGCTGCTGAAGTTCGCGAATGAGCTGCACGGCCACTTCGTTGGATTTCGCGCAGCCTACGATGGCTGCGAAACCCGGCATGCGGCCATCTACCAACTGGATGCCCCAGGAGCGCAGCTGAATATCATCAATTGGCCCATTCAGGTGGCCGACTGCACCATTTCCATTGCTGCCGTAATTTGTGCCGCCGGCTAGCTCCAGTCCGGCCATCGGTTCCGGCTGCAGGCCATACGTAAACCTGATCGCTTCGATCGCTTCGGCTGCGAGCAGCGTTGCCATACCGCTGTCCAGCGTCTCTCCAAGGTACGGAGTCCAGTGCGACGAAGAAGGCAAGGGATGGAGCAGCTCGCGGGCGTGGGCCAGTGTGGGTTCGAGCTGCGCCAGCGTTTCCACCTTTTGCCCCGTCATGCCATAGATCAGCGGCAAGTAATAGGCTGTATTGGGAAAGGAGACTTCAGTTTGCGGTCCCTTCTCAGCGATGGCCTTGTCCAGCAACAGGCTGGCTTCATGTACCAGGGCATTGGCACCCCGGATTGCTCTTGTAGCGATATATCGCGACATATTGTCCTCCTCGCAGCCTAATCAGCCGCAACGCCGTATAGGGCTGCGCGCTGGTCCGCCCACGTTAGTTCTTCCAGGGCTTCCATTCGCAAGTCGCCGCTGCGCCCAAAGTTATCCGGGGCATAGGGCCGCAAGTTGAGAGCCTCGCGCTTCTTGTCGATATGTTCGAGAGTGCGACGGACCATTTCATCGGGATCATCTATGAACTCCATCTTGCCTCCATAGAGTGATTCCCACCCAGTACTGATGTAATGGGCTACCGCATCACTATCACTTACTCTGTCCGGCATGCCACTCACGGGCGACGCCCCACCGAATATGACGTATGCCCCTGATGCTACGCAGTAGGTACCTATAGAGAGTGCTTTCTCACTCATCCACTCCGGTGCAAGGCCGACGGCTGGGATTTGATCAATGTCGTCGCCTAAGCCACCTTCCTCGACCATCTGCGTCAGCACGGTCAAGATGCGGGTGTTATCGACGCACGATCCCATGTGCAGAACTGGTGGTATACCTACCGTTTCACAAACCTCCCTGAGACCCGGTCCAACTTGATTCAGTCCGGCTTCACCGAGTAAAAGGCCGAGCTTAGCGGCGGCAATAGCCCCACAGCCGGTTTCGACTACAAGCACATCTTGCTTCAACAAATCGCGCGTGACTTTGACATGCAGGTAGTCTTGGGGGCTGCGAGGATTGTTGCAGCCCACAATGGCGGCGACGCCACGAATTCGCCCATCTCGAATGGCATCATTTAAAGGCCGGAATGAAGCGCGGTAACTGCCGCCAAGCATGTAATTAATGTATTCGTGCGAAAAACCAGGGATAAGTTTTTCTCTGACCTGCGGTATCTTGGTTACGCCGCGATTCTTGTAATTATCTATGGCAACTTTGAGAATCTGCTTGGCGAAGGTCAACGCATGGTGCTCATCAAATTCAATATGCGTTGCCCCCTTGATCTTCACCTTTGGCGAAGTCGTGATAATTTTCGTATGGAAATTCTCTGCGAGCCCTACCAGCGCTTGCATCACGCACTGGACATCGACAACCATTGCTTCCACTGAGCCGGTCAGAATTGACAGCTCTTGATGCAAAAAGTTGCCTGCAGCGGGTATACCCTGGCGCATGAGGATCTCGTTTGCAGTGCAGCAGATGCCTGCTAGATTTACGCCGTCACTGCCTGCAGCGCGGGCGTAGGCAATGATTTCAGGATCCTGTGAAGCGGCGACAATCATCTGGCTCAACGTTGGCTCGTGCCCGTGAACGACAACGTTGACCATATCGTCTTTGAGGACACCGAGGTTCGCTTCGCCGAGAACAGGGGCGGGCGTACCGAAAAGAATATCTGAAACGTCCGTGGCGATCATGCTGCCGCCCCAGCCATCTGACAATGACGTCCGAATAGCATGATTCAGAATGTGTTCAGGGTCCTGGTCATCACCAATATGCGTGCGATGAAGCGCTTCAACGACTTCACGATCGACACCGCGCGGCACCACATTTTTTTCGCGCCATAACTTGAGGCGTTTTGCCGGGGCGCGATTGACAACAACAAGTTCTCCCTTCTGTTGTCCGAATTGAGCTATATACAAATCAGCGAGGTCATTGGCAATTTCCTCCGGCGCTCGCCCTTCAATTTCAATGCCCGCTTTCTGGGCAATAACGCGTAGCTTCGCAACATCACGAATACGATAGCCTTCTGTTTCACCATTGGCTACCGCCTTCAATATAAAAGCCATATCACGCCCATGATCAGAATGGGCTGCCGCACCGGCAGCAATAGCGCGAATGAGATTGCGCGCCTGGATCGTGTCAATCGTAGCGCCACAGATGCCGGTGTCACCCTCTTTAGTCAGGCGGCAGGGACCCATGCCGCACAACTTGCAGCACATGCCCGCGGAGCCAATGTTGCAGGGTGCCATGTTGTCAGCACGGCTGAATGCCGTTCCGATTTTTAGCTCATCGGCGCGGATTAGCATCTCTTGTGCTGCTGGGTCAATGGTCCTCTCTTCAGGGGAACGTGGTTTTCTTGCCATAAGAAATCTCCTAGCGTATTTTCAAACTTTCACTTCCAGACGACTCATTCGTCCATAGCCATTGCCCCGATCCCTGGACATGGCCAGAGCGGCCGTCCCGCATATGGCGCGTTTTGGCCGAAGCTTACCAATTCGCCCACCTGCTCGAAGACCGCGGTGTGCCGCAGGAAAGAGTTGCGCCCATTCGCTGTTTGGGTTGCACCACTTTCTTCGACCGGGAAGGCGAGCTCGCCACCATAGCCGGCCTCGTCGAGGCGCGATACGATTACTTCCTTGTCCAGGACCATTTCGTCATAGGTTACTTCAACGATACGAAAGCAACTGCTGGCATAAATAGAATCCACGCCAGGAAGGTTAGCTAGAATTCTTCGTACCTCTGTGACGTGGTGGTCCGCATACATCATCGGCAAATCGAATGTAGATTTGATCATACTTAAACCTCCATATCCAAGCTCGCGAGTAGCTCTATCACTCCTTCTTCAATGATTCATTTTTGACCAGCGGGGTCAAGTGACAATTGCACGTCATTGCTATGACATTTGTCACCTATTCGGCAAAAACAGCTACCCTATCGTATTTGAGCAAAAGGCAAAGCAGGGCAAACCCAACTATTTCGCATAGTCAGTTAGCCAGAGCACTGTACAGCATTTTACCTACCAGCATTGCTAACAGAGA
>JBJYWX010000340.1:0-2480 GCA_046259695.1 Promineifilaceae bacterium (SeqCode)
CACGCCTGCTGCAGGATGTAGACTGAACTGATGTAACCGGTAAGCTGCAGCGGGTTAACGGGCTGTCCGTCGGCGGTGAGCTTACTCTTAATCAGAACGGTGTGATCATCCACGGCCTCGATGCTGTCGATGAAGTCCTGGTAGCCAACGCCACGGGAGGTCTCGTATTTGACATGGGCGGCCCAAGTGTAGGCAGCATCGGCGGCCGTCACCGGCGTGCCGTCGCTCCACATCGCGGCCGGCTTGATCTTATAGGTCAGCTCGGTTTGGTCATCATTCCATACAGGATCGCCATCAGCCAGTAGCGGATACAGTTGGCCGTCCAGCGGGTTGTACATGTACGGGGTCTCGAACATGGTGACCGTACTCGCGGCATTCTCCTCAAAAGCCATCGGGTTATTGCAGTTGGAGGAATAGGGATTCCAACAAACAACCGGGCTCCACTGGAAGCCGTTGAAGTACAGCGTTTCATTACGCGGCAGATCCGTGCCGGACACGCTTTCACCCTCAACCATGACCTCTTCCGTCACGACGCGGGTGACTTCCACTGGCACCTCAACTTGTTCGGTAACCGTTTCCGTCTCGGTGACAACGCGGGTGACCTCAACCTGTTCGGTCTGCGTTTCCGTCTGGGTGACCACGCGGGTGACCTCAACGGTCTGCGGCGCGCATGCGGCGAGGCCCAAAACGACTACCAGCAGCAAGCCAATGATAATAATTAATCTCTTTTGCATTTCAAACTCCTTTCGCCTTGTTAAGGCATCTTCCAATCAGGTAGTTTAGGAAAATAATGGTCTACTCTCACATCAGAATCTGTTCCTGCAGCGCACCTCCTCGGCAACTCGACGGCTGCCGGTTATCGCCCGCCAGCCTTGAGTTTCCAGTGACTTCTTCTCTCGTTCTACAACCATATAATCGTTATGCGCGTCTTCAGCGGGTCACAAACGTGGCGCCGCAAGACTCGCGAATAACCAGTTCCGTGTCGAAAATGACGCGGCGAGCGGGCGCGGGGCCATTCTCGAGGACGTCCAGCAAAACATTGACCGCTTCACGGCCGATGCGAGCCACCGGCTGGCGAATCGTGGTCAAGCGCGGGCGGCTGCTGGTCGCCGGCAGCAAATCGTCGTAGCCCACCAGGGCAATATCGCGCGGCACCTGCAGGCCGGCCTCGCGCAGGGCACGCCAGGCGCCGAACGCCATCTGGTCGGAGCCGGCAAAAACGGCGTCCGGACGGACGGGCAGCAGGCGCTGCATCGCCATGTAGCCGCCGGCCTCGGTGAAATCCCCTTCGACAATCAAGCCTTCCTCAACCGTGCGCCCGCGCTCGCTGATCGCCTTGCGATACCCCTCGAGGCGGTCCTTGCCGGCGACCATCGTCTGCGGGCCGGTGATGTGGGCGATTCGCAAATAACCCAGGCGCTGCAGGTGCGCCGTGGCCGCGTAGGCGCCGTTGAAATTGTCCACATCCACAAAACTAAGTTCGGGATAGCGGTCCTGGCGGCCGATCATCACCAGCGGCACTTCGTTGGCAATAAAATGGGGGATCAAGGGATCGTTGAACTGCGACGAGGCCATAATGACGCCGTCAACCAGGCTGGCGTTGGCGATACGCCTGCTCAGCCGCGATTCCTCATCTTCATCGTGGAAGAGAAAGAGGGTCAGGCTGACATTGTGTTCATTACAGGCCAGGGTAATGCCGTGGGTCAGGCGCGGGAAGTAGGGATCGGTGAATAGGCGGGAAGCCCCATGCGGCACCACGAGACCAATAATGCCGGAATGGCTGGACGCTAGAGCGCGGGCGGCGATATTGGGACGATAACCAGTCTCTTCAATGACTTCCCACACCCGGCGGCGCACATCGGCGCGCACGCCAGGCTGCTCGTTGACCACGCGCGAGACAGTCGAACGTGACACGCCGGCCAGCTCGGCCACTTGTTCCAGCGTAAGGCTACTCATAGCCATTCATGCTTGCTGTTGGTTGGGAGCGCTTCCAACTTTTCATACAAAATAACCTAATTGTCACCGTAATCGAAGTAAATTTGGGCCCTCTTCCACAATTTTGCCCAACAAATGGCTCCTATTTCTGGGAGCGCTCCCAGAGTTAACGAAATATTAACATTGGTTGTTATCCCTGTCAAGGAATTTGCAAAGCCGGCCCGTCGCTGCTTGAAGAGGCCCTCTCGCCGGTGCATTTACGGCGCTGCGCTTGACCACGGCGGGGTGTTCGCGCAACAATCAGGCGGGAACGGCTAGAACCAAGATCACAGTGATGGTGCACGATGACCGACGACTTATATCCTTTGCTCTTTGAACCGGTCTTGAAGGATTACATCTGGGGTGGGCGGGTCCTGGAAGAGTTAGGGCGAAAACTGCCGCCGGAAGGGCCGGTGGCCGAGAGCTGGGAAATCGCCGGGCACAAGAACGGCACGACGGCGGTCCGCAACGGCCGTTTCGCCGGGCTCTCTTTGACTGAACTGCAC
>JBJYWX010000341.1:0-1629 GCA_046259695.1 Promineifilaceae bacterium (SeqCode)
TGTTCGCTTCTCTATTGAGGGAGAACCGACGGCGCCTGCTTCCACCGTCGGCGCTACTGTGAGCGCGGAAAACGAGCCGTTGGCGATTGTTGTTGCCGGTGCCGTGCTGCTGCTTGTTGCCGGCGGGGCGACCTATACGGTGCAGCGGTGGCGCAGCACGGCCGAAGAAGAGACGATTCGCCAGGAAGATGAAGTCGATCATCTGCTGAACGCTGTGGCTGCCCTTGATGATGCGTATGAAGCGGGTAATGTTGATGAAGCGACCTATGACCAGCGGCGTACCAAGTTGCTGAATGAGTTGGCGGCACGCTGGCCGCAATATGGCGCAAATCATGGTAACACCTGAGATTAGACGAGTAGGACGAGATGTTTAAATTTACGACGTTGTATTATCGCGTCGATGATGAGGACAAACTAGAGGCGTTTTTTTCAAAAACGCACCTCCCGTTGGCCGAGCAGCTTCCGGCCCTGGTAAAGAGCGAGGTAAGCCGCATTAAGGGCAAACCAGGCGGAGAGTCGCGCTTTCATATGGCCTACTCGCTCTATTTTGCTACTGAAGAAAGTTACCAGCTTTCAATGCTTTCGGACGTGGGGGTGAAACTGGTCCAGGCATTGCTTCCCTGGGAAGAAGCTCGCCTGATTACATGGTATTACGCTGACGTATTTGAAGAGATTGTCAAAGACGCCCGGCCCAAACTGACTGCCGCCGATCTCCTGCCTCCCGGATTTACGAAAGGATCAGAGGAATCGGCTCATTCCTCATCTGCCGATGACGCGGCGGGAATGTAAGTCTGGTAAACTAGCGGCGCAAAGACGTAGTTGCTGTCCATAAGGGACTCTCCCTCACGCCCGCCAATCGCATAAATGCGTGTCTCGATCTGGCCCACACCCAGATCTTGCCAGCCAGATGAATCCACGAGCATAGGTGTGTTGATCAGCTGCCAGGTTTCTGTGGTTGGATCAAACATCTCGCTGAACGTAACGGTGCCCTCGGCATTCGCGCCCCCTATGACATAGAGGCGGTTGAGAAGCACGGCCGACCCCGCACCCTGGCGCGGCAGTAACATCGGAGGGCAATCTGACCACAGCTCCGCTGCCGGGTCGAACGCCTGGCAGGTATCCAAATCACCACTGCTGTTGCTCCCACCAACGACAACAAGTTTGCCGGTAAGCGCAGAGCCGGTGGCGTTGGCTCGTGGCTGCGGCATGGGCGGCAGCGGTCGCCAGCTATCGGTTGCCGGGTCGTACAGGTACATGGAGTCCAGATAGGACTTGCCGTCGTACCCACCTATTACATATAAGAACGCGCCATCACTGAGAGTTAGACCTTCGGTAATAGGATGCGGCAGCGACGCAATGGGGCGCCACGCGTCCTGCGTTGGGCTATAAGCTTCGACCACGGATGTAGGTTGGCCATCGGCGAGGCGCCCGCCCGCGACGTACAGCTCACCGTAAAGCTCCGCGGCTGAAGCGTCGGCAACAGGCGTTGGCTTGTCCGCTACCTTGCGCCACGTACGATTCACACTATCAAAAACCTGAACCACGCCATCGACGCCGGTGGGCGTTTCTCCCCCAATCTGATAGAGAGCGAGGCCGGCAATTTCTGCGTTAGCCCCAACGGGCAACGCA
>JBJYWX010000341.1:1639-7719 GCA_046259695.1 Promineifilaceae bacterium (SeqCode)
GAGGCCGAATGAAGCGACAGCCATATTGGCGCGCGCTTTGGGCAACGGCCTGCTGACCAACCAGCGCGTGTCTCCAAGGGCTGTCTCTGCAAACGGTTCCTCTGTGGCCGGCTCCAGTCCGGGGGCGAGGAACTGCCGTCCGAACATTACCGCCAGCAGCAGAAGCAGGACGGCTCCTATGGCGAGCCCAATTCGCCGGGTTGCCAGCAGGCGATTACCATGCCCGGAAGAAACGACGTCCGCCCGATCCATACGCTGTTCGGCGCCAGGCGCGCGAATCTCCAGCGTGCCGGCTGAGCCCCCGTTAGCAGAGGATTGGTCTTCTACAAGCGGCACCCCACTCAGATCGGCCGTGTCTTCTTGCCCCGGTAAGACAATATACCCTTGTTGGATCGCTGCTGTAGTGGCCTCAGTACGTGAAGAAACGACCAGCTTGGTGTAGATATTGCGCAGGTGAACTTTAACCGTGTTTTCGCTGATTGTGAGATCAGCGGCGATGTCCTTATTTGACGATCCTTTGGCCAGGCAACGAAGGACATCCAGCTCACGTTCACTTAACGGTTCGCCAGGTTCTGCCATTGCCGTGATTATAACGATGAGTGTCGTTGTGGACGAAAGCTGCTCATTGACCGGGCAGCGGTAGGGGGGTGGTGGCGGGTAGGGGCAGTGTGCCCGTTATGGCAGCCGGCGTAGCCGTGGCCAAGGCGCAGCCTTCCGCCGCCTCACGCAACTTTTCGCTAAGCGACCCATCACCACCATACTGGCGCGCCTCGCGCAGCAAATCAACAGCAGGGCAGAAATCTTCATTGAACAGGTACAAGTCCGCGTAATTGATCAGCGACTCATACAATTTTTCACATGAGTTCTGGAAAAAGGGTGCAGAGACGCATAAATCGCGAAATACTGAGGCCGATACGCTCCAATTCACACCATAGTAGGCGATACCTTCCAGATAAAGTTCCGACCACAACCAGTAGTCGAGTGCTTCTTGTGGCAGATCGCCTAATTGCTCGGCCTGTGCCAGATAGCTCAAGCCAAGTTCAATTTGCTCGCCCTTAACGTACTGTAGTCCGAGATTGAGATAGGCATCATAAAGCAGCCGGTCCGTTTCCAAACGTTCATGGTTCGGGAACTGGCGCTGGAGAGTCAGGACAGCCGGCAGCAGTTCGGCCCACTGCTCACTGCTATCCATGCGCTGCAACCGCACCAGTTCCGTAACCGGGTCGACTTCCTTGCTGTTGTCAATTGTCGGTTCCGGCAACGGCGTTGCTGTCGCGGGCTGCGGAGCCACCGGGGTCAGGGCGGTCTTAAGCGCTGCTTGCGCCTGCCGCTGGAGCGCAATCGCTTCCTCATTATCAGGCTCTCTCTCTAAAACCCAGTCAAGGCGATGAAGGGCCAGATTGAAACTGCCGTCTTGAATATCGTCCTGCGCTAACCCAACTTGGCGCACGAGCTGTTGCGTACGCAAGGCTTGCTCCTGGCTCATGCGCAGTTCCTGACCGCTTTGCCAGGCAAGATACCCAACCAGAAGGTAGAGCGCGATCACAACCGCGCCTACCACGAGCAGGATTCCAGCCAAGCGCGTAAGAGTCAAACTCGAGCGCTCGTTTTGCTCCGACGCTGGCTGATCTTGAGTCTGTTCTTCCATCAAACTATGTTATGTGCGGCAATGTCCCCAGACGGGGCTGGCCTATTAGAAAGCCACCATTTCATGATAAACGTCAACAGTTCGGGCGGCTACTTGGGTTTGCGTAAATTGCTGTAATACACGCTCACGGCCGAGACGCCCCAACTCTTGCCGCCTCTGTGGCGACTGCATCAATTCTAACAAATGAGCTCTCAATGCGCCGATATCCCCTTCCGGGAATAAGAGACCTGCTGGGCCGACCACGTTGGGTATTTCGCCGCTGTCAGAGCCCACCACCGGAACAGTACAAGACATTGCCTCGATCAGGACGCGTCCGAACTGCTCTTTCCAGCCCGGCAGCGTACGCGAACTGAGCACGAGTGCGTCCATTTGGCGCAGGTAATCCGGCATTTGGGCTGAAGATATAGCGCCGTCGAAATAGACCTGGTGGGCGATGCCCAATTCCTGGGCGAGCTGCTGCAGCCGCGCTTTTTCCGGCCCTTCACCTGCTACGTGGAGGCGCCAGATGCCGGGTAGATCCGCGGCGGCGCGTAGGAGAAGATCGACACCTTTTTCATAGACCAGCCGCCTGTTAGCAGAGCCAATAACGAAGCCCCGCCCATCGTCACGTTTTAGCACCGGCGCAAAGAATTCGGGGTCGACGCCAAATTGGGGAATTACTTTGTATGGCCCAGCATATCCTTTGTTTTGCCAGACCTTTGCCGCATCCTGGTTGCCAAATACAGCGTAGTTGGTGCCGGCGAGTACCTGGCTTTCCAGAGCACTAAACGGAAAAGGGTAGCGTTTTTCGATGTTTTGCCAGCTAAAGAATAGGGTCTTGGCGCCTTTTGCTCGTGCCTGGCGCCAGGCCAGCCAGGTAGCCAGGTTGTAGGGTTCTTCGTCAATATGTACGATGTTCGGCCCAAAAGATTCCAGGCGCTTTTTCAGCGAAGGGTAATAATGCAGGTGGTAGTTGCCGTTGAACCGAATGGGATCAGCGACCAATGAATAACCGTCTGTATGCCGGCGCTCGAGGTCAATGCGCCCGGCTGGATCATTCCAGGAAGGCGGCACGAGGACCATAAGCTCTATGTCTTTTGATTTACCGATTTCTTCCAGTTTCGTCTGGTAGGCACCCACTAGGCATGCCTTGGAAATCATTAGTACGCGCATGAGGCGCTCCCGGTGTTCAGCACGGGTAATCGCCTTCATGGAAACGGACCGTGCGTTGACGCGAAATTCTATTTTGCTATACTTGCCTGGCTTTGACAACATGCCTAAGCGATTGCAGTCCGGTTCAAATCTACTTCTAAGCCCCTCCAATCTGGAGTGGGCTTTGTTGCTATTGGCCCTGTTGACGGCGGCTGTGTTGCGTTTCTGGCGTTTGGGAGAAGTCCCCCCAGGGCTTTACCATGATGAAGCCTTTAATGGGCTTGATGCCCTACGCGTGCTAAGCGGTGAACATGCCTTGTTCTTTCCCGCCAACAACGGCCGTGAGCCGCTGTATATATACCTGACGTCGTTAGCCGTGGCCCTTACCGGCCAGACTGCCTTCGCGGTCCGCCTCCCGGCAGCCGTGGTGGGCACTTTGACGACGCTGCCTATGTACGCGCTGGGTCGAAAATGGTTTGGCTGGCGCAGCGGCCTCCTGGCGGCCTGGATTTGGGCCATTACTTTTTGGCCGGTGCATCTCAGCCGTATCGGCCTGCGTACTATCCTGGTACTGCCCGCCCTGGTTATGACCTTTTGGCTGGCGACAATTGCTTACCGCCGCCACAGCAATTGGCTCTGGTTGATCACCGGTCTGGTTTACAGCCTTGGCTTTTATACCTACCTGGCGTATCGATTCACGCCGTTTCTCTTACTGCTCATCGGTATCTACCTGGTCGCCACTGGCCGAGCGCGGTGGTTGTGGCCTGCAGCACTCTGGTTCCTGGCCGGGACGCTGCTCGGAATACTACCTTTCCTGTCGGTTATCGCGCGAGAGCCGCAGCTCTTTCTCGGCCGCAGTGGGCAGGTATCTATCTTGAATCCAGACGTCTATGAGGGCTCTGTACTAAATACATTTGTCCGCCAGCTTCTCGAATCGACCGGGATATTTTTCTGGCGAGGCGATACCATCTTGCGCCATAATTTGCCGGGCCGTCCGCTGTTTGACCCTTTGCTGGCGATCCCGTTTGTGATCGGCTTGCTCTGGTGTTTGCGCCGCTGGCGCAGACCGCCTGCGGCCGTACTCATGCTGTGGCTGGTGATCATGTTAGGGCCAACCGTTCTGGCCGCTGACGCGCCTCATTTCTTGCGAGCCGCCGGGGTGCTGCCGGCGGCGATTTTGGTAGCCGCTCTGGGACTATCCCGGCTTTGGCAGTGGCAGCGACTGCCGGCCGGTGCCGGTGCCTTCCTGGCCGGCCTGCTGGTTGCGGCCAGCCTGTTGTGGACGGTGCGCGATTATCGCGCCTACGCGGCTAACCCAGAGCTGCCATACGCCTTTGAGGCGGCAGCGACAGTCTTGGCCAGTGAGGTGAGTGACGCGGCTGTGGAAGGGCCTGTCTACATTGATGATCGGTTGTGGACAAGCTGGCCTTCCCTAGAGTTTCTCGTTTCGGATCAGGCCGAGGTCATTCGTTACATTTCACCGGCCGATCTCCCGGACGTTCTTGAACCACCCGTCGCCTTATTTGCCTGGCCCTACGATGCACTTGATTTCATACCGCAATTATTGGAACCGCCATTCCTGGTATTTGCCGCAGACGGCCCGCAGACACGAGGAGATTTGGAAGCGGAGCCATATCCTCTGTACGCTGTTTATCGCTTCCGTTCCGTGCCGTCAAATGCGGCCAGTACCGAAGCCGTCCTTGGAGACCAAATTGAGTTGAAGTTCGCGACTTACAATCTCATCGCACAAGACGAGCTGGTGCTTGAGGTATACTGGGAGGCAAAGGACACCATCACAGGAGACCCGGTTTTCTTCGCTCATGTTACAGGTCCGGACGGCATCGCCGGGCAGGTGGATCGGCCGTTGGCAGCCGAACGCTGGCCCGCGGCGTGGTGGCAACCGGGTGTTATTGTGCGGAACGTTTTCGTACTGAAGATGAGTGAACCGTTTGACGCAAAACGGCATACAGTCACGCTTGGCCTCTATCATGCTGACAGTGATGAACGCTTCCCAGTGCGCGATGCCGAAGGTAATGCTGCCGGCACGACATGGACGGTGCAAAACAGGTGAGCATTACCCTGAGCCGCTGCCAGACGGTTGTTTGCCACGTAGGCAGGTGTATGGTCGTGAGCCTCCTAGTCCTTGCCGTGCTGGCCGGTACTTTCTTCTCCGTGGTTGAGGCGCAAGAACTGCCGACGGCGACGCCGGATGCGGAAGGTATTATCTATGTCGTGGTACAGCCGGACGATTCTTTGTGGGGCATTGCTGCCCGCGCAGGTCTCACCATTCCTGAGCTGTTGGCGTTAAACGATTTGGATGAATCGGTCGTGCTGCAGCCCGGTGACAGGCTGATCGTTGCCCGTGTTGAACCGCCGGCGACGGCCACGTCGTCCATTCCAACACCGACGCTGCCGCCGCCTACGCCGACGGCGACCGCTGTCCAACTGCGCACGGCTATATGTTTCATCGCTTATAAAGATCTCAACCAGGACGGCCATTTTGATCCTGGTGAACCCAGCCGCCCCAGCGTGGCCTTTACTATCTATAATGAGCAGGAAGTGGTCACAAATTATGTGACAGATGGTCTGAGCGAGCCGCACTGCCTGGAAAACCTCACTCCCGGCGTTTATCATGTGACGCGTTCCGTGGGCAAGAATGAGACGCTAACCACCGAAGGCGATTGGGCCTTGACTTTGGGATCCGGCACCGTGCTCAACCTCGCCTTTGGCAGCTTTGACGGCCGCAGCCAGGGCTTGGAACCCACACTGAGCGCCGACGAGCAGCTGAGTACGCGAGTCGTTCTAACGCCTGCGGCGACGCCAACCACGGCGCCCACGGCCACGCCAGCCTCAATAAGCCGGCCTACCCTGATGGCAGGCTTAGCTGTTGCCATCTTGGCTTTGCTAGCCAGCACGGCTGTGTTAACCTTGCTGTTTGTCCGCCGACACCGGGCGGATTAGTAAGTTAGAAGCGGAAGGCTTAGTATGCAGAGAAGAAGCATCATACCCTATCTTATTTTGCCGGTCGTGTTTTTGTTCTTCACCGGCTTTGAAATTGCAAACGCCGCCCCGATATTGCAGGACACCAATTTGCTGAAGAATGGGAGTTTTGAACAACCATTTGTAAATGGAACGGCCGACGGGTGGAGCACCTGGGCCCTGCAGACGGAGAAAACGGGTGAAGATTGTCTCGAGGGATACCATTTCCTACCAAAATGGAATATGGAAACCGGCGGCAACTTTGTTGCTGATGGCACAACTTCTCAATACATCGGCAACAATTGGGACACGTGGTCCGGTG
>JBJYWX010000342.1:0-4033 GCA_046259695.1 Promineifilaceae bacterium (SeqCode)
GGGGAGACGGCGCCGCTGTACCGGGCCAACAGCGTCACGCGGGCGGTGTACCTGGACGCAGGGACACATGAAGTGCTGTTCCGGTTCCGGCCATGGGACTTTTTCCTGGGAGTGGTGGTGAGCGGCGTGGCCTGGGCCGGGGCCTCAGTCGCGTGGCTCGCCTACCGGCGGATGCAGCCTGCCCTGAGCCTGGCGAAGGAGCCCGCCGAAGGGGAGGGCGCGTGACGCTTAAGCGGGCCCGCGGTTGGCTGGCCATGATTCTGGCCACCTATTTTCTGTTGGGGCTGGGCAATAGTGTTGTAGTTCCCCTGGCCGAGGCCCCAGACGAGCTGGACCATTTTCATTACGCGCGTTACCTGGTCGAGCAGCACGCTTTTCCACCGCTATCTCCCGTGGCGGAGGAGAATCCGACTATGGAGGCGAACCAGCCGCCGCTCTATTATGCTCTGGCGGGCCTGGCCGGGGGCTGGATCGCGCCGGCTGACCCTTTCACGCCGCCGCAGAATGCCTGTTATTCCTTTGACCCCGCCGATTCCGGGCGGCAAACTTTCTACGTGCATACGGCCACCGAGGCGTGGCCGTTCCAGAGCGCTGCCCTATCCTTTCATGTGATGCGCCTGCTGTCGCTTCTGCTGGGTGGAGCGGCCGTTGGGCTGGCCTGGCTGCTGGGGCGGCAGATCGCGCCGGATGAGCCAGGCGTTGGGCTGGCGGCGGCGGCGCTGCTGGCCTTTAATCCCCAGTTTCTTTTTATCACGTCCAGCGTAAATAATGATGTGCTGGCTTCCACCCTGGGTGCGGCGATCACCGTGGCGGCCATTGTGCTGTGGCGCCGGCCGTCTGCGGGTTGGGCAGCACTGCTGGGCCTGCTGTTGGGCCTGGGAGCGCTGAGCAAAGCGAGT
Source organism: Promineifilaceae bacterium (SeqCode) (assembly GCA_046259695.1). Lineage (GTDB taxonomy): Bacteria > Chloroflexota > Anaerolineae > Promineifilales > Promineifilaceae > JAACFF01. The sequence goes on from JBJYWX010000342.1 coordinate 900, forward strand.
TTACTAGCCCTTTGGCCGCTGGCGCTGCTGGCTGCTTCAGGCCCCTTGGTACGGCTGCTCTTCGCGCCGAAAGGCGAAGACAAGCAGTGGGTGGCGGCGATGCGGGCCTGCCTGTGGCCGCTGCTGCTGGTAGGCGGGCTGCCGCTGCTGATAGCGGGCTGGTGGTATGTGCGGGCGACGCTGCTCTACGGCGATCCGCTGGCCTGGCGCGTGCACTTGGCGGCCAAAGGGCCGTTTGTGCTGCGTGAGGGTGCGCTGGACCTGGGTGACCTCGTGGCATTCGCCGTTTTGCATTTCCGCTCGTATTGGGGCTTGTTTGGCTGGCTGAACGTGGCCCTGCCGGGATGGGCCTATGCCGGGCTGATTCTGCTTGGTGGCGCGGCGCTGATCGGCCTGGGTTGGGGGGTATTTGCCTGCCTGCGGCGGCGCCCGTGCGGCCTGGATCTGGCCGCGATAGGATTCTGCGCGCTGGCGGTAGTGACGACGTATATCTCTCTGCTGCGTTATATTCAAACTATCAATTGGTCGGGATATCAGGGCCGCCTGGCGTTTGCCACGGCTGCGCCGCTGGCGGCCCTGCTGGCGGCAGGATTGTTTTTCCTGGCAAACCAGGTGGCGTTTCGCTGGGGAAGGCTGCTGTTTTGGGGCGGGCCGCTGTTCCTGCTGGGACTGAGTCTGTTTTCTGTGACCGGTGTCCTCCCGCAAGCGTATCCGCGGCCGGGTATTTTTCAGGAGGCGGCGCTGCAGCCGGCCTGTGTACGGTTTGCACCGGGACTACTGCTGGACGGTTATGACGCGCCGCAGCGGATCGGACCAGGAGGAACGTTGGTGGCGCGCCTGGGCACCTTTGGTATGGAAGGCTCGGCGGGCGCCGGGACGTTGGCTGCCTTGTTGCAGGATGACGCCGGGCAGGTGTGGGCAACGGGAGAGACGGCCGTAACATGGCAGCAAGGCGAAACGGGACTCGTTTTTGTGCCGCTGCAGGCTGCTGCGGACACGCCACTAGGCCGCTTAACGCTGCGGGCCGGCCTGCAGAGGCCGGACGGCGGTTGGGAGCCGGCGACGAGCGCGACCGGCCGCCTGCTGGAAACGCCGCCCGCGTTAGGGACAATAAAGGTGCCGGCGCCGGCGCCGCAGCTAATGGGCCAATCGCAAAGCGTGGACTTTGGCGATCAGCTTGGACTGCGCGCGGTAGACCTGCAGCCCGATCAGGCCGGGCTCACGGTGCGCCTGGTCTGGGAAGGCCTGGCGCCGATGACGACTGAGTGGACGACATTTGTGCATCTGCTCGATAGCGCCGGCCGGCTGGTGGCGCAGGCGGATGGGCCGCCGGGAGAGGGAGCTTACCCAACGACGATCTGGGACGTGGGCGAACAGGTGGTAGATGAAAAGCGGTTGCCCTGGCCCTCTGGCGAGATAGCAGGCCCGCTGCGCCTGGCCGTGGGGGTGTATGATCCACGAGATGGATCGCGGCTCGCACTGGATGGGGGCGGCGGGGATACGGCTGTGTTAGGAGAATGGATGGCGATCGGGGAGATCGGCGAGAATTAACTCAACTTGCCTCCCCACGTCATAACGAGCGGCCCAAATCTGCCGCAGGGATTCTTCAGGCTGCGTCTCAGGATAACAAGTGGGCGATCGCGCGCCGTCGCGGGTGTCATTCCGAGCCCAGAGAGGAATCCCTACGGTGTTGCTGCAAAGGAGCCTATTTGGCTGCGCGGGGTCGCAGGGATTCTTCAGGCGGCGCCTTCAGAACGCCAATCTGCCACAGAGTTAATGCAAGATACTGACCGAGGCGTCGCGGCAGGTGAAGGTCCCGGTTTGGCGGCCGCGGTTGATGACATAGATGTCGTTGCGCAGCGTGTCGACGCCTACAGCCAATGGTTCGATGCCGGGCAGCGGTAGGGTCTGTTGGACCTCGCCGTCGCGGATGAGGCTGACGCTGTTGTCGCCGCGGTTAGCGACGACGATCGTGCCGTCATTAGGATTGATGCCGATGCCCCAGGGTTGTTCGCCTACTCGCAGCTTGCCCAGGATGTCGGTGCCGCTGAGGACAGTAACACTGGTGTTATTGGGGTTGGTGACATAGGCCCGGCCGGCGCGTTCATCAACCACCACGTCGCGGGCACGATTGACTTCCCCCGGCGTGCTGTTGACAAAAGTTACCTGTAGCGTGCTGAGGTCAACCACCGAAATGTCGTGAGGATACATCGGATTAGGATCGTAGTGAGCCACATAAATCAGGCCCCGCTGTGTGTCAATGGCCATGTTGAGCGGTCCCCAACCGAGGCGCACACTGGTTACAAATTCGGTGTCCTTAATGACGTAGAGACGGCCGTATTCCCAGCTCGCAGCGTATACCAGGCCGGTGCGCGGATCGACCACCACGGGGCGCATCCAGCCGGCGCCGCGGCCCGTATCAGGATCAGTCAGTTCGATCGTGGCGATCAGTTCACTACCATTGATGACCTGAACCTTGCTACCCAGGTCAGTGACGTAGACATAACCGTTGACGGGGTTGTAGGCCGCACCATAAGGCTCGTAATCCTTGGGTACAAAGCCTACCTGCGCTCCACCTTCCAGCAGTGAGGTGCCGCTGTGCAGGTTGGTGACCCAGGTGCGCTTCGAATAGGGATCACTGGCGATCAATGTGGGCCACTCGCCGGTCGGAATATCGGTCACGAAGGCGCGATTCTCAAAGACGGAGACATTATTGCTGTAGTTGTTAGCAATATACATCAGGCCGGAGACCTGGTTAAAGCCGGTGCTGTTGGGGCACATGGCGGTTGGCAAAGCTACGTGCTCGACGAGCTGCGGCAGCGGGCCGGGCGTCGGCGTGGGCGGAGGTACGAACTGCACCGGCAGGTATGCGGGGCCGGTGCCGGCAACGGCGGTCGGGAAGGGCTGATTTATTAGGAATAAGGCCAGCAGTAAAACGCCTATCAAGACGGTTAGAGCTAGAATGCGGTGGGCCAACGACCCGCGATGGGTAAGATCCAGCTTCATTTGCCAGGTTCTCCATTTCCAGAAAGGTAAGTAGAGTCCGCGGCGGCTGTTTCCCCGGATGCGTCCGCGGCCAACTAAGAAGTCTAGCAATGTCAGGGCCAGCAGTCAATTCCTGGCTTTGGCCTGGC
>JBJYWX010000343.1:0-6505 GCA_046259695.1 Promineifilaceae bacterium (SeqCode)
ATCGCTGCTCAGGATCTCTTTCGTCGCCCGCGGCCGATGGCGCACCTGCAGGTAGAGGAACCCGGCGCCAAACAGCAAGAAGCCAAGCCTGGCCAGGAGCGTCCAGTCGAATTCCATCGCTGCTAGTGCGCCGCACCGTTAGCGCTGGGCACGGCCGTCACCGGGGCCGTGGTTGACGTGAAGACCTCAAACTGCGGCGGGTACTCGAAATGCTTCTTCACCGCGCACTGGTCGGCAGCGCGAATAACGGCCGTCTTATACTTCTCCGGGAATTCGGGCGGCAGCTGGATGTCCAGCAGCACCTTGCTCACCAGCCCGGTGCGCGGGTCCGCTTCCAGGCTCTGCACAATGCGCACGCCGTCGGTCGGCAGCTGGCGCTGCTGGCAAAAACTCAAGACGTAAATACCGGCGCAGGTGCCGATGGAGGCTAAAAAGGTGGCGAAAGGCGTGGGTGCGGAACCGCTGCCGTAAGGCGCGGGCTGGTCTGTCGAGACCTTGTACGGTCCAAAGTTGGCATCTACACGCAAACCACCGGGAAAATCAATGACCATGTCCATTTCAAAAACTCCAATCCAATAGATATAAAAGGCGCACCATTGCGCCCCTCCTGTTATTAGATGCGCCAGGCGCCCAGAGGTGACATTTTTGCGCCGCAGCCATTTTGCCGGCGCCGCGCCGGACCGCCCTATCTAGCGAATAGGTATGGTGGAAGCGAGATACTGCCGCTGGGAAGGGGGAATTCGTTGGTCTAGGCCGGCTCCGGCCGTGGCCCGCTCTTAGGCAGGAAGAACACCGCCGGCACGCTGATCAATGCCAGTACGGCCGTGATCGTAAAGGCGGCGCTCAAGCCAAATGCATCGGAAAACCGCCCGACTACCCAGATGCCAAACGCGCGTACCAGGAAATTGAGCGCCAGATACGTGCCGTTGGCCAAAGCTCTGTTCGCGGGGAACTGGTCTTGCACCGTGGCCAGCAGCACCGGCTGCGGCGATATGGCGGCCAGTCCCAAAAGCAGCAGCAGCGGAAAGGCCAGCCACACCGGGCTGTAAATAAAGGCCAGCATAAAAAGGGGCGCCAGGATCAAGAGCAGCAGCAGCATCCTTTTGCGCCCAAAGCGATCGCTGAGTGTGCCCGAGGCCAGCGCGCCCGCCACCCCGGCCGCTTCTAGAATGGTTAACGAGGCCGCGGCCAACCAGATACTCCCTTCCTGTTCATCACTGACAAAAATAGGCAGGTACGTCGTAAGCGCGGCCATCATGAATATGCGCCCACCGAGGAGCCACATCAACGGCAGAAAGACACGGCGCGCCTGCGGCCAATAATCCGCCAGGGACGATGGTACGGGGCCTCGTGGCGTAATGGGCACTTCTCGCAGGCGGAAAAAGAGGAAGAGGGTCATTAACCAACCAAATACCGCCAGCCGCCAGATACCTTCGACGCTGAACCAGGCCACACCCGCCGCCACGAAGAGCGGCCCGATAGCTCTGGCCAGTTCGCCCGCGGCCATGAAGATGCTCATCCCGGCGCCCACCCGCGTCCCGGACACCTTGGCCACCATCGCCGGGGCCGGGGCGTGAAACGCCGCGATGCTGATACCGGCCGCAAAGAGCAGCATCGCCAGGGCAGCATAACTGGACACCAGGCCGATGCTGCTGAACAGCGTTGCCGTGACCGCCGGAGCCAGGATAACAAAATAACGTACGCTGACCTTGTCTGCCAGGTAACCGATGAACGGGTTCAGCAAACTTGGAATCTGGGTGAATATGGCCAGGCTGCCCGCCTGGGTGTAGCTCAGACCCAGGCCGCCTTGAATGAGGGGCAGCAGCGGCGCCAGAAAAGCACTGTACACATCATGCATAAAATGGCCGGCGGCGATCGATGCCACTTCGCTCGTGTGAAACGTCGCGCGGGCTTGCCCCGTTTTTACTGTCTGTTCTTCCGCCTTTGCCGGCGCTGTCGAGAGTGGTTGGCCTGCCATAGCCGCCAATTGTAACAGAAGACCCCCTATGAGCCCGCCCGGCGGCCGCTGCCCGACGCGCTGGTAGGCACAAAATCCGCAAATTCTAATTTTGCCCGTCCGTTGTGTCACCTTTTGGCCCTTTCTGCATCTAAAGAGATGTGAACGGCCAAAATCGGCCGGTTTTTTATGAATGGAGAACGAAAAATGGCCTTATTGAAGGAACAAGATCAAGAACAACTACGCCAGGAATTCACCGCCTTATCCCACCCGGTGAAGCTGGTCGTTTTTACCCAGGAATTTGAATGCCAGTATTGTCGAGAAACGCGCCAAATCGCCGAAGAGGTCACCGAACTGTCGGACCAGATCACGCTCGAAGTGTATGACCTCATGGCCGACAAGGAAATTGCCGAGCAGTACAACGTTGACAAGATTCCGGCCACAATAGTTATGGCCGGCGGCGAAGAACCGCTTGATTACGGAATCCGCTACTTCGGCATCCCGTCCGGTTATGAGTTCAGCTCGCTGATCCATGATATCCTTATGGTTGGCGATGGCGATCCCGGTCTGGCCGCGGAGACGGAAGCATGGCTGGCCGATTTGACCGAGCCCGTGCATTTCCAGGTCTTTGTCACCCCCACCTGCCCCTACTGCCCGCAGGCGGTGCTGCTGGCGCATAAGATGGCCATGGCCAGCGATCTGGTCACGGCCGATATGGTCGAAGCGACTGAGTTCCCGCAGCTCTCGATGAAGTACAGCGTCATGGGCGTGCCGCGCACCGTGATTAACGAAAGCACGCATATCGAAGGCGCGGTGCCTGAACCGATGCTTCTGGACAAAATGAAAGAAGCGGTAGCCTGATCTCAGAACAACAAAAGAGGGACCATGAATCTAGACCTTAATTTCGGCATGCCCGAAACAGAAATCGATAACACCTACGATGTAATTATCATCGGCGGCGGGCCGGGCGGCGCATCGGCCGCCATCTACACCGCCCGCGCTGATTTGCGCACGCTGGTCATCGATAAGGGACTGACCGCCGGGGCTCTGGGCATTACGAGCAAGATCAGCAACTACCCCGGCGTGCCCGGCCCGATCAGCGGCGCCGAACTGGTGGAAATTATGCGCGAACAGGCGCGCTCCTTTGGCGCCAAGTTCCTGACCGACAAAGTGGTCGGCGTGGAAATCGGCGAGGAGATGAAGACCGTCATCGCCGGCACCGGCACCTACTTCGCCAAGGCGTTGGTGCTGGCCACCGGTTCAATGGGGCGCACAAGCACCGTGCCCGGCGAGGAAGAATTCCTGGGCCGCGGCGTCAGCTACTGCGCCACCTGCGACGGCGCCTTTTTCCGCGACCAGGACGTAGTCGTAGTCGGCAACAACGACGAGGCGCTGGAAGAGGCGCTTTTCCTGACCAAGTTTGCTTCTAATATTGACCTGGTCGTGCCCACGCCCGACCTTAAAGCCAGCGCCATGCTGGCCGAAGAAGCGTTGGCCCACCCCAAGATCAAGGTGCGTCTCGGTACGCGCCTGAAAGAGATCAAGGGTAACGGCATGGTCGAAGGCGTGCATGTGCACCCGCGCGGCGGAGACCTGGAGCATATACCCGTGCGCGGCGCTTTCGTCTATTTGCAGGGTGGTAAGCCGATTACGGAATATCTGATGGAACAATTAGAAACGACAGAAGCCGGTTGCCTGCTCGTCGATGACACTATGCAGACCACGGTGCCTGGCGTTTTCGCCATCGGCGACCTGATCTGCACCCATATCAAGCAGGCGGTCGTCGCCGCCTCTGATGGCGTTATTGCCGCCGTAGCGATTGACAAATACATCAACGGCCGTAAAGCCGCGCGCCAGGACTGGAACTAAAAGCGTTTATCGCCCGCCTTGATTGGAGAGTAAACATGGCAGCAGCCGAAAAGACAGCAAAAGAGAAGAAAAAGAAGGACCGCGTGATCGTCTTCAGCACGCCAACATGCAGCTACTGCAATATGGCCAAGCAGTACTTCCGGCGCAATAAGATCCGCTTTAAGGATGTCGATGTCAGCAAAGATCCGGCCGCCGCGCGCGACCTGGTGCGGCGCACGGGCCAGATGGGCGTGCCCGTCATCGACATCAACGGCAAAGTGATCGTCGGCTTTAACAAGCCGGAAATCAATCGCTTGCTGGATATCAAAGAAAGCTAATTCGCCAATAGGCTACCCGGTGGGGGATCTACCCTCTGAGGGGAACGAGCATCAAAGGGCTGTAGACAATTGCTAATGTCTACAGCCTTTTTGTTTGGCGGCCTGGCAGCAAAAAAGGCTCCCGGGCTGCGCTGCCCAGGAGCCTTTTTTCTCGTCCGGCCGGTGGGTTCCCGCAGAATCTGCGGCGCCCGGCCGGCGCTATCTCTTCTTCCTAGACTTTCTGTACGGCCAGTGCCGCGACGACGCGCTGCAGGCGCGCCCGCGCCTCATCGGCCACCGGCTGCAGCGCCGGCATCTCGCCCACGTTGAGCATCACGTCCGGATCGACTATCGCCACCTCGATCGTGTCCCCTTCGCCCTGGGCTACGGTCACGTTGCAGGGCAGCAGCAGGCCCGCGTCGGCCGTGGTGGACAGCGCCTTGTAGGCCAGGGGGGGGTTACAGGCGCCCAGAATCTTATAGGGGCGAAAATCTACATCCAGCTTCTTCTTTAACGTCGCCTTGACGTCGATCTCGGTCAATACGCCGAATCCTTCCGCCAGCAGCGCTTCGCGCACGCGTGCTTCCACATCCTCGAATTGACCGGGTAGTGTTACTTTAAACCCTAAATCAGCCATCTTCTTACCTCGTATCCGCTGAGCCCGCACCATGCGCAGTCAGCCATCAAATAATAGTCAAAATTCGCAGGCCGGCGCAAATGCCATGCCGAACGCAGTGAGGGTTTTGCCCAAACTGAGCCTCGCTCCACGTGCAAGGCCATGGCGATCCTTCAGGATGACAGCCTCTCTCTGCTCGGCCGTTCACCCCCTCAAAAACAGCCCGGCTTAATCAGTGACTGCTTCCGGCTCCTTTATCTCATACGTCAGGGTCATGGGCACGGCCGGTACCAGCATCGCCTGGCCCGGGCAGTAGCGCGTCTCCGAAAGCTCAATCGCCCGTTTCACCGCCATGGGATCGATACCCCGCCCTTCAACAATGTAGTGAATATGAATCGCCGTAAAGACGCGCGGATGCCCGTCCGCCTGTTCCGCTTCGGCCGTCACGCGAAAACCGCTGACATCCTGCCGCTTCTTGTGCAAGATAGAGATGACATCCATCGCCGTACAGCCAATCAGGCCGGTCAGAATAAGCTCCATCGGCCGGAAGCCGTCTTCATCGCCGCCGGCGCTCGCACTGCCGCCAAGATTCACCGTGAAGCCGGTGTCGGCCGTGCCTTCGAACGTCAACCCATGGTCCCATGTTACCGCTGCCTTCATAGAAACTACTCCTTCAAATTCACAAGTCGCAGACTGCACTGGCAGCTATAAGCTGCCCGCTGACGCGCTGCCTTCCAATGTCTCCCCACGGCGGGCACGCCACCGCTATTTTAAAACCTATCAGGTAAAAGCTCCACCCTCAATCACCGCCCCGCAGGAACGGCAGGCCAGCAAGAACAACCCGTCATAGGCCAGTTCGCCCGTGCCGCAAACCGGGCACTTGTCGCCCGGCTTGTGCGGCACGGTGCATTCCTTCTTCTCCTGCTTCTGCGCGCGCCACCAAAACCCAGGCTGCACGCTTTCTTTCGCTTTCTCCATGAAGCCTCTTTCTTATTAGATGCAGCCCCCAGCCAGAAGTGACAGAGAACCAGAAAACAATCAACAAAAAACAGCCAACTGGCGCACTTCCAATGGACGCACTGCTTACTGGAGTGACCCCAAAAAAGTAGACACCGGGTTAGGGTGAATAGTAAAGGGCCTCATAGTTGACCGGCGAGTAGCAGCCTATCGCCGAGTGAATACGGATCGGATTGTAGTAACCCTTGAATGTACTCAAAGATTCTGGAACTTGCTACCCTCCTTGTCTGGTATTGGTCTCTGTGAATTAACTCCTTCTTCAGCGTAGCAAAGAAACTCTCCATCGGGGCGTTGTCGAGCACATTGCCTTTGCGGCTCATGCTGACCACAACCTGGGCGCCTGTTTCCGCTTCAGCGAAGTGATCGCCATCGCTCGCGAGAATTTGGGCGACATCATCATCGTTGTGCTCGTGCTGCTTGGCATCGGCCCAGTGTTGGGCCTGGTGGGCATCATTCCGCTCATCGGCTGGTTCATCACCCTGGCGGCCAGCATCTACACCACGTTTGTCTCCGGCCATCTTTTCGGCCAGATCGGGCAGAAGGTTGGGGCATGAAAGAGAAGCCCTACAGCGACCCATCCATGGGTTAGCAGCAAGCCGTAACTGCCTAGTCCGAGGCAGCTATCATTTGAGAGACAGAGAAAGCGGACGGCCGAATTGACGGCCGTCCGCTTCTGTTATTTTGCTGCTGGAACAAGAATACACGGATCGGCTGCTGCCCGGCCCGGTCGAGGAGGGCTGCGGCTGGTTC
>JBJYWX010000343.1:6515-8742 GCA_046259695.1 Promineifilaceae bacterium (SeqCode)
TAGCCCGGCCGTACGCTCATAGCCCACTGGTCTGGCTACCGCACCGGCCAACTTTCGTCAATTTTGCGCAGCACCGTATCCAGATCTTCTCCCTCTACCCAATCCACCATTCCCCGCCAGAACGCGCCCTGGCCCACCTCGACCGGCATCATGTCCGAGCCATCAAAGCGATAAGTATCAGCCTCAAATAAGATCTGGGCCATTTTCAAACTGGCGGGTGAGGAGTACCATTCAAAAGGGGCATCGCGGTGTGGGGAGATATTGCCCGTTGATTCTACAAAAGGTTTGGTGGACTTACCGCTGGCCAGGAAACGCATCGTCTCGCGCACCTCGGGCCGGTCATGAAACATGGCCATGATTTCCCCCCCGCCGAGCACCGGATGGCCGAATTCCTCGTCGATGGGAGGCAGATAGAAGAAGTCATAATCCCGGCCGAACTGCGCGCCGTCCGGAACAGCGGGTAACATAAAGGAACCTTGGCTGTGCAGTAGGCAGTCGGGCGGCTCCGCAAATAATCCCAGGAAGCTCTCGGTAACGTCTTCCCGGGAGATAGCCGCTGTACCGCCATGAACATAGGCATCTTCCAGCCATATAGCAGACATGATCTCAAAGACGCGGCGAATCTCCGGCGAGTCGAAAGGTAAATCACCCGCTACCCAGGCGTCATAGGTCTCCGGAGGCGCCGTGCGCAGCAAGATGTTTTCTACCCAATCCGTACCTACCCAGCCAGTCGCCGCCCCCAGTTCCATGCCGATGCACCAGGGCGTTTGGCCGTCGGCGGCGATCTGCTCCGTGAGGGCCATTAACTGCTCCCAGGTTTGCGGCTCCCTGTAGCCCGCGGCATCGAAGGCCGCCTTCGCGTACCAGACCACACTCTTGATATTGACGGTGTACCAGAGTCCGGCCATCTGGCCATGGACCATCGCCGCCTCCAGCATGGAATCACTGAACTGTTGCTGCAGGAAACTATCACCCATAAAGGATCGCACATCTATCACCCGGCCCTGATCGACAAAATCGGCCAGGTAGCCGGGCTGGCTGAAGATGATGATATCGGGCGATAGCTCGGAGACGATCACATCGTCTACGACATACTGGAAATCATCGCCATAGTCGACGAGATTGATCTGGATGCCCGTTTCCTCCTGTAAAGGACGGAAAGCTTCTTCAAAATAAATCAGAGAGATCTTGTCGAAACTGCCGCCGACGGTAACGGTTGTTCCAGCGAGTTCACCGGGCACCGGCTCATCCCCAGAGCCTTCCGCGGCCCATGTCCCGACATGTGCCAAGTCACGACCAGTTACTAGCCGATACACCACCACGGCCGACAACAGAACCAAGATCAGGCCCGCGAACAATGCCAACCGCCTGGGCCTTTTTCTCCCCCGGGACAGGATCTCGGCCGTCTCTCTGCGCGCGGCATCTGCACCGTCGCCAGGGAACAGAGTCATTGGCGGTGGAGACAATAGCGTTGAAGTGGCGTCGGAAGACAAGGTCCGGTATACGGCCGTCCGTCTGGCCGTGATTGCTTGCGCCAGGGCGGTTGTCTCCGGCGCGGGTTCCTGCTGCAGTTCTTCAAGCAGGACCTGGCGATTGAGATCGACCTGTGCCAGGGCTGCCTCGAATTTCCCCTGCTGTGAGTAGGCGCTCATCAAGGCGCGGCGCCAATCCTCGCGGAGATTGTCCAGCTGCAGCAGCTTGACGGCCGTTTCTTCCACCCCCTCTGCGTCGCGCGCCGCGATCTGTACCGCCAGCTGCTTCTCCAACCCCGCCTGTAGGAGGGCGCGCCAGTATTCACGCTGCACCAACAGCCACTCGTCAAACTGCCGAGCGTCGCGTAAATTCAACCCTTCCAGGAATTCACCGCAATATCGGCTCAAATCGCCGGACGTGAACTGCTCGGTATCCAGCTGGTAGTCGCAAGCAAAGTTGAAGGCGACCGTATCGCGGTCCGCCAAGAGATACTCCGCGCCCAGCGCGCGGCGCAGCTTGGACAAGCTCCAGCGCAAGGCCGCCCGAGGATCATGTGGGCGGTCGAACAATAAGCTGACCAGATGCTCGCGCCGCTGCGGCTGGCCGGTTACCAGCAAATAGGCCAGCAGCGCCAGCGGCCGGTGACCGGGCAGAACCAGCGCTTCGTCGTCGCGGCGCACTTCTGGTGGACCAAGTAACGACACAATCAATGTCATTGGTGGATTAGCTCAACCCTCCTACCAAAAGGGACGCC
>JBJYWX010000344.1:0-4315 GCA_046259695.1 Promineifilaceae bacterium (SeqCode)
ATTCAGCTGGCGATGGATCCGGCGGCTTCGGAGTTCTTCGAAGATGGCAAGTACCATCTGGCCTCGGAGGATCGTTTCCTCAGCGGCGCGGAAATGGTCGATCTTTACGCCAGTTGGGTGGACAAATATCCGATCATCTCATTGGAGGACGGCCTGCATGAGGATGACTGGGAGAGCTGGCAACTCCTGGTTGAGCGGTTGGGCAACCGGCTGCAGCTAGTAGGTGATGATTTGTTGGTGACCAACGTTAAGCGAATCGAGAAGGCTCTTGAGTTGAAGGCTGCCAACAGTCTATTGTGTAAGGTTAACCAGATTGGCTCGCTGACGGAATCCATTACGGCAGTTGATCTGGTGCAGCGACATGGTTGGACGGCAGTTGTTTCACATCGTAGCGGTGAAACCGAGGATACAACAATTGCGGACCTGGTTGTCGGGCTGAATGCGGGCCAGATCAAGACCGGCGCCCCGGCGCGCAGCGATCGCGTGGCCAAATATAATCAGCTCCTCCGTATCGAAGATGATTTGGGCGATTCGGCCATTTATCCTGGTATGGCCGCCTTTACAAACCTCAATCTGTAACCCATATCCGGGGCCAGGACGTCGTGAAACTTATAACAACGCGGGTCATTGCTGGCCCGCGTTGTCTTTAACTGGCAGGAGTTGCTGAGAAATTAACGCCAATCTTACGTTGGTCGACTATAACGGCTCTATCTAGCCAACTAGGAGAATACCATGCACATTTTTGAAGAGGATCAGCCCGAACCAGAGCAAGAGCAGGAACAAGAAAAGGTTGCTGAGTTTGCGATGGCTAAGAAACTATTGGACGCGCGAACCATCTTGCTTTTTGGTGAAATCAATATGGACGTTGCGCGCCAGATTACGCAGCAGTTGCTGGTCCTGGACGCGGAATCAGACGAACCAATTAAGCTGTACATCAACTCACCTGGCGGCCACGTTGAATCTGGCGATACTATTTATGATATGATTCGTTTCGTCAATGCGCCGGTAAAGGTAATTGGTACCGGTTGGGTAGCCAGCGCTGGCGCCTTGGTCTATGCCGCGGCTGATAAAGAGAACCGGTATAGTTTACCGAACACGCGCTTCTTATTGCACCAGCCAATGGGCGGCGCACGCGGTCAAGCGACCGATATTGCTATTGAGGCGGAAGAGATCATCAAAATGCGTAAACGCCTGAACCAGATCTTTGCTAATCAGACCGGGCAGCCGATTGAAAAGGTGGATGAAGATACCGATAGGAATTTTTGGATGTCCGCTGAAGAAGCCAAGGAATATGGCCTGGTCGGCGCGATCGTGAATTCGTTCGCCGAAGTCAAGTAGAAGACACGTTTAGCTTCACACTAGCGGAGCGCCTCCCGGCAAACACAGTCAGCCGGATGGCGCTCTTTCTATTGGTGCAGGTCGGCGAGTACGACAATGTCGCCGCCCACCTGTCTGTAAACAGGCCGGAACAATCGAGGGAGTTTGGGCGCGCTCGTAGATGCCGACCTATCTATGGCCGCTAGACCACCTACTAGGCTCGGGGCAATAGTAAGCACCAGGCGATCGGCGAGGTCCTGGCTTAGGAAAGCAGTAATTACGGAGGCGCCACCTTCGACCATCAGGCTAGTGATGCCTTCCCGCCGCAGCAGACGGAGCAGCGCGCCGAGATCAACCCGGCCGCTGGCATCTTCCGGCAAGCGAATAACGCGCGCGCCGGCCTTTGCCAACGCTTGCGCCGTGTCCTGTGGCGCGCTGCTGGTCGTAGCAATCCATGGTTTTCGCGGCCCTGACAGGAGTCTGGCCGTCGTTGGAAAGCGCAGGCGGCCGTCGAGGATCACGGGCTGCGGATTCTTGCCTTGCACCAGCCGGACTGTCAGGCTTGGGTCATCCGATAGCACGGTGCCAATGCCGACAAGAATCGCGTGATGTTCGGCGCGCAGGCGATGCGTCATCATTAAGGATTCTGACCCGCTTAGCATTAACTGGCTGCCGCGATGGGAGGCGATAGAGCCGTCAAGACTCTGTGCATAACTGAGGGTAACAAACGGCCGCGTAGTTACCTCTGCCCCAGGCTGCACCGTGAGTAAGTCCAGATCGAGCAGGTGGCGCATTCTCGTGGCCTTGGTCCTGAGATATTCCAGATTCTCGTTATTTGCGCCTATCTGCAGAGGCACTCTGGCCGAAACAGTCAATCCATGTCTACGGAGGTCTTCAATTTTCTGCGGATTATTGGTCAACAAACGCAGCGAGGAAACTCCCAGGTCTTGCAGGATCTTTGCGGCGATAACATAGTTGCGGCTGTCAGCCTGATGACCAAGCATCAGGTTGGCTTCCACGGTATCGAAGCCGGCATCCTGCAAATTGTAGGCGCGCAGTTTATCTAACAGCCCGATATCACGACCCTCTTGCCGCAAATAAATAATTACGCCTCGCTCTTCGGCGGCGATTAGACGTATGGCCTTCTGCAGCTGCGGGCCGCAGTCACAGCGCAGCGAGCCTAACACATCCCCGGTGAAACATTCAGAATGAACGCGCACAAGCACATCGTGATGGCCGGCGACATCTCCGAATAGCAGTGCCAAGTGCTCCTTGTCGTCAATGTTATTGCGATAATAGCAGAGTTGAAATTCACCTACATCGGTAGGAATACGTGCGCAAGTCATCTGTTCTACACAGACCGTGCCTTCGTCAGATGGATTATTCGATGCCATTTTTGCGTGGTACCAATAGTGAAGATTGATGTAGGGCCATTATAGCGCACTAGCCTCCAGCCGAATCATAAGGCACCAAATCCCTCATAACTTCTTGCCTGCCAGGCGGCGTAGAGAGCGATGGAGCCAGCCACGGCCGCGTTGAGCGATTCTGTGTGCCCACGCATGGGCAACTGGACAATGAAGTCGCAGCGTTTCTTGACAAGCCGCCGCAAACCACTGCCTTCGTGACCGACAATAAGCGCGAGGGGCAGGTCTAGATCGATGCCTCCAGGAGCTCTGGCGTTTTCATCGATATCTAGACCGGCTACCCAGACGCCGCGCTCTTTAAGCCCATCAATGGTGCTGACCAGATTAGTAACCTGGCTGACAAGGAGATATTCCGAGGCGCCGGCCGAATACTGCACGACCGCGGGTGTGATGTCGGGCGCGCGACGGTCCTGGATGATAACACCATGGACGCCGCAGATTTCGGCTGTGCGCAGCAGGCTACCTATGTTCTGCGGGCCGTGCAGTAGATCAAGGAGCAGCAGCAGTGGTTTTTCATCGCGCCGCGCAGCCAGCGCGAAAATTGATTCGACGCTGCTGTAGGCATAGGGGTCCACTTCGAGGACAACCCCCTGGTGCCGGCTGTCGCCAGCCAGTTCGCTTAATTGTTTCTTAGAGGCTTTCTGTATGACGATATGCTGCTCAGAGGCTGCGTGCAAGATGTCATCTACTGACTGCCGATTCAAATCGGACTGCAGCCATAATTTATGAATTGTGCGCCTGCCGGCGTCAATCGCCGCGAAGACTGCATTTCGGCGGATAAGGTACTCGTGCATGTGTCGCGACCTTCCAAGCGCTGGGAATTGATCGGTTATCTCTTGAAGAACGGATGATAAAACAAAGCGCCTCCCGCTTCAAGCTGGCTTTGTAAATTGGCGGATGGTTGCGATGCCGCCTCGGACTTGTTCAAAATGAGCTTGAGCTGACCAGGAAAGACGGACCCTCGCGACACCATTGAAACGTTACCAAATAACGAAGTCCACGCGAAGTCTTGAGATCAGGGATGGGCCAGGCTGCTTCCTTCATGAATGTCAGGCTTGGTGTTTTGAACCGCCCCGAGTATCATGGATGAATGATCTAAGATTAGGCGCTTTGTAGGTTTATCGGGGGCGGCCGAATGCGTTTTTGTAACGGAACTGCGGCGGCGTTATGACTCTATCCACGGCACGAATGGGAGGACAAGCATGTCAAGACGGTATGCCGAATTCGAAAAAGCGGCGTCTGTAGCCGACGTTGAAAAAGCTGGATGCCTGACCGTTCAGGTAAAAGGGCACACGCTCGCCCTATTCGCACATAGTGGCGCGTATTTTGCACTTGATAATCGCTGCCCACACATGGGCTTTCCTCTTAATCGAGGTACCGTTGAGGATGGGATCTTGACCTGCCACTGGCATCATGCCCGCTTTGACCTCGAGAGCGGTGGGACTTTTGACCAATGGGCAGATGATGTGCGCAGTTTTCCAACAGAGGTCCGAGAAGGCGATGTGTGGGTTGATCTGGGCCAACATGAAGATCCGCATGAACGCCAGCGGCGCAGGCTTCTAGTGGGCCTCCAA
>JBJYWX010000345.1:0-5500 GCA_046259695.1 Promineifilaceae bacterium (SeqCode)
ACGTTATCGCTCAATTCCACGTCTTCTCACGTGACTGGCCGGGAATCGGCTATCACTACGTCGTTGACCATAGCGGCCTTATCGAGCAGGTGAACCGCCTGGAGACCATCAGTTACCATGCCAGCGGTGCCAACAGTTACAGCGTGGGCATCGCCCTTAAAGGCGATTTCTCCGATTTTTCGCCCGGCCAAATTCAGCTCGATGCGGTTCACTGGCTGGTTACATATTTGCGCGGCCGTCTGGCCATCCAACACGTTCTCGGCCACAGGGAAGCAGCCGGCGCGGCGACGGAATGTCCTGGAGACACGTGGGGCAGCTGGAAATCGAAGGTTGTCTAGCTCCGCCCCGGCCGCGTTAGGCTACGATCGCCTTTGCGCCTGGCGTGAAATCGAGGTCCAGTATGGCCCTCTGCTTAGCGAATCTCAATAACCAGCCCTTCGGCGCCCGGCGTGACCCTGAACGCAGGTCCCATCGCCTTGACCTGCTCCCTGAAAAGCTGGTCAAGTTCATCATCGTCGTGCGTAGGGTCATGGTGAAAAGGCACCAGCCGTTTCGCCTCCGCCATCGCCGCGAATTGGAAAGCCTGGGGGATTGAACTGTGCCCCCAGCCCACGCGGGCATCGTACTCCGCGGCCGTATACTGGGCATCATGAATAAGCAAATCGACACCCTCTGCCAGCGCGTAGCCTGAGATCCAATCACAACCAATGGCGAATCCATTCGAGCCCAGCGCCGGCTCGTGGTCCGGAAGATAGGTAACTGTTTTGCCGGCTGCTTCGATGCGGAAACCTACTGTTGGATCTTTGTGGCCGACAAGGGCCGACTTAACATGGAACTCGCCGATCTGAAAACGATCGCTTGTCACTTCGTGCAGGTGTACTGACGCCGGCATGTCGCGAATATAGATGGGGAACAATGGTGGCGACAGGTAACGCGAAAGCCGTTCACGCAGGCTTAGCGTTGTGCTGGCCGGCCCCCAGATGTGCACGTCCATTCCCGGCCGTAGCAGCGGTTCAAAGAAACCCAGGCCCTGAATATGATCAAGATGCAGGTGGGTTAAGAGGACGTCTATCCGTACCAGGCGCCGTGGCAATGATGTAGCCAGCCGGCGTATGCCCGTTCCAGCATCCAGAACAAGTAGCGTGCCACCCTCGCTCTCCACACCGACGCAAGACGTGTTGCCGCCATAACGAGTGGTATCCGGCCCGGGCGCCGCCAGCGAACCCCGCGTGCCCCACAATGTGACCCGCATCAGTCGTCCAGCTCCCAGAAAAAAGCGATTGCCCCCAGGAAGCGGTCGGCCTGGCCAATTAGCGGGAGACCTGTGGTCTCGATGTATCGCCTGACATTGTCTAACCCAACTATCCAAAACCGCCTGTGCGCCGGACGCCGTTTGGCCAGGGCAATAGCCAGCGGCAGTTCTTCAGGCTTAAGAGCAACGCCTTCCTCATCACTGGCCATGAAGGCCGTTGACCACTCTTCGGCGCTCATCGGGCCGGTCTCTGCGAAGCGGCGACCAAGGATCTGTTCCGCGGGCTCATTGTAGTAGAGTAGGTTGCCTTCGGGATCTACAAGAAAGATTGGCGTCTGCAAGTGCCCGGCCCAGTGCCGCGATAGAATAAGTTCTATTTCTTTTTGAGACACTGCCTTCGTCCCTTTTTGCCTTAGCCACACCGTCTATTGGCCCATTGTAGCCGATGAATCCATCATTTGTACAGCGCTGCTATAAATGTGTCACCTTACAAACATGCCTGCAAAGCCTAATGTTCCCGTACTTTCTTCACAATGCCGCCCTTCACCTCTTTGATTACATTCACATAAATGAAGGCCTTGGGATCCTTCTCCAGGATAGCGCGCTTTATTTGATGGATCTCCAGGCGTGTGGCGATAGCCATGACTATGTCACAATCAGTGCTTTCACCGTATGCGCCTGGAAGATACCCTCTCTCCCCCTTGTAGATGGTAATTGCCTTACCAAAATCCTTGACGATGATTGCCTTGACGGTTTCATATTCTTGCGACACAACCGTTAAGGCCGTGTATTGTTCAAGCCCATCCACAACATAATCGATCGTTCTGGTTGCAGCGAAATAGGTCAGTATGGAGTACATGGCTGTCTCAACGCCAAACTCTATCGCCGCAGTCAGGAAAATAAGCGTGTTTATGGCGATGATGATCTCGCTGGTTGAGAAGCCTGACTTTTCATTGGTATATTCGGCGATGACTTCCAGGCCATCGATCATACAGCCGGCCCGGATCACCAGGCCGATTCCCAGGCCAATGAAGAATCCCCCAAATATCGCGATTAAGATTTTGTCGCTGGTAACAACCGGCACGCTGACATAGGTCATCAAGATCGCAAGCAAGATAACCGCGATTAGGGAGTGTACAGCAAAGGTCGCGCCGAATTTTCGCAAACTAAGATAAACAAAGGGCAGGTTAAAGAGAATCAAGAAAAGGCCGATGTTGATATGCGTCAACTCATAGGCCAGTATGGAAAGACCGGTGACACCGCCATCCAGGAAATGGTTGGGCATCATGAATCCCTTTAGGGCCAGGAATGCGCTGGCGATGCCCAGTGTTGTATAGGTGACGGACGAAAAGGAGAAGATGCCCCGCCAATCTATGTCTCGATTCTGCATCGATTGTCCAATGTGTGATTGTTTGCTTTGCAGTAGGCCTGTTGTCTTTGCTAGTTTATACAGTGACAGACCCGATCAATCAAGGGCGAAAGGAAAAGTGATCGGAGTGATGGTACAACTGCCCGCGCTGCCGCGTGCCCTAACCTGGATCGACCTGTATATTATGCAGAAGCAAATTCGGCCCGATCCCTTCGCTGAAGCAATCTATTTCTCCAGCCGAGGTGCCTCCTGTTCACACAGGCTTGAGATCGAACTTAACAAAGGAACTATCAATGAGTGACAACTTTGACCGCGAACTCGAGGAACGGCTGGTGCGCTACGCTGCCATCGACAGCCAATCCGACAGTGCATCTGACACAACGCCCAGTACCAGTGTCCAACTTGAGCTGCTCAACCTCCTTGAGGCAGAATTACGTGAGATCGGTGCGCGGGATGTACGCCTGACTGATTATGGAGCGGTACTGGCCACCATTCCGGCCACAACCGATACGGCCGCTCAAGCGATCGCCTTCCTGGCCCACGTAGACACCACGCCGGGTTTTTACGCGGATGGGGTTCGGCCGCTGGTACATCGAGCCTGGGACGGCCGTGGCCTGGTCCTGCCCGATGATCCGCAGCAGGTCCTCTCGCCGGATGCCCTCCCCTACCTCGCGTCTAAAGTAGGCGATGACATCATAACCGCCAGTGGCACCACGCTGCTCGGTGCTGATGATAAAGCAGGCGTGGCAATCATTATGACGATGGCCCGGCACCTCCTGGCTAACCCGCATATCCCGCACGGCCGTCTGCGCGTCTGCTTCACAACCGACGAGGAAATCGGGCGTGGTGTGCATAAAAACCTGCCGGCCGACCTGGACGTGCCGGTTGCCTACACCCTGGATGGTGGGCCGCTTGGCGAAATCGTCTATGAAACCTTCTCCGCTGACGGTGCCAGAGTAACCATCCAGGGTGTTTCCGCCCATCCCGGCGACGCCAAGGGCGTGATGGTCAACGCCCTCCATCTGGCGGCCAAAATCATCAACACCCTGCCGGAGACAACCATGACGCCGGACACAACCGCCGGGCGTGAGGGTTTTATTCACCTCGTGCGTCTGCAAGGCGGCGCGGCCGCGGCACAAATGGACTTCATCTTGCGTGATTTTGAATTGGACGGCCTGCAAGAAAAACGTGATTTGCTGCAGAAAGTATGCGATGCCGTACAGGCTGGCGAGCCGCGAGCGCGCATAGACTGTGCCTTTAAAGAGCAGTATAGAAACATGCGCTACTGGCTGGAAAAAGACATGCGGCCGGTCGAGCTGGCCGAGGAAGCTTGCCGCCAAATTGGCATCGAGCCGCTTTTGCAACCGATACGCGGTGGCACGGATGGCTCACGGCTTACAGAACACGGTGTCGCCACGCCCAACCTGTTCACCGGGATGCAGAACATCCACGGCCCATTGGAGTGGGTCAGCGTGCAAGATATGGCTCGGTCGGTCGAGATGTGCCTTCAGCTAGCGCAGCTCTGGGCACAAAACCCATAACCCTATTATTGGTGTGCCCCATGTGGCGATTAAGCGTGGCTCTGGGAAGGTAGGTGGCTGTGTGAGCGAATAAGACTTCTAACAGCGAAAGGGGAGGAAAGACCTCCTACTAGCCGTAGCATGCGAACGATTTCCCCTATCTCCCTTGGCAGCACGCGGCGTTAAGAGACAGTGAGATCAGTTCGGCGCATCAGTTGGGCATTGATCGCCACAATGATCGTGCTAATTGACATTAGAAAAGCACCAGCTGCCGGAGAAGGCACGATACCCCAGGGTGCCAAGACACCCATCGCCAGGGGAATCATGACAATATTATATCCCGCGGCCCACCAGATGTTCTGCACCTGTTTGCGATAACTGGCCTGGCTGAGCCGCAGGATCTTGACGACATCGAGCGGATTGTTCTTGACAAGAATCAGACCCGCAGACTCCACCGCCACATCGGTGCCGCTGCCAATCGCGATACCCACGTCGGCGCGCGTCAGTGCCGGCGCGTCGTTTACGCCGTCCCCTACCATGCCCACTTCTTTACCTTGCTCTTGCAGCTCAATAATCTTGTTATCTTTATCCTCAGGCAGCACCTCAGCAAATACCTGATCGATGTCCAGATCCTGCGCCACGGCAGCGGCTACTTCTTGGCTGTCTCCGGTCAGCATGGCCACCTCGATGCCCATTTCGTGCAGTTCATCTATCGCTTCCTTGCTCTCAGGGCGCACAACGTCGGCCAGAGCAAAAGCCGCGACTGGCTTGCCGTCCCTGACAAGATAAACGACACTCTGACCCTTGTTACCCGCACTATTGGCAAAATCCTGTAGTTCCGGCGGCGATTCTATCTTGAGAAAATCGAGCAGACGCGGTCCGCCTACATAAGCCTCGTGCCCATCAACAACCGCGTAAACGCCGCGTCCCTTCAGAATCTCGAAATCATCGACGCCAGGCAGCTGCAGCCCCTTCTCGGCCGCGCTGTGGCGAATGGCCCGGGCAATCAAATGCTCCGAGTCTCCCTCAATGGCAGCAGCCTCGGCAAGCGCCCTGGTCTTGTCCGTCTGGCTGATCACGGCCATTCCGACCACGCCGAATTCACCTTTGGTGAGTGTGCCCGTCTTGTCAAAGGTGATTACATCTAGATTCCTTGCCATCTCTAACGACGGCCGGTCGCGGATCAGGATTCCGTTCTTTGCCCCCAGTGAGGTTGTATTGGCGGTGACCAGGGGTATCGCCAGGCCCAATGCATGGGGACAGGCGATTACCAGCACAGTCACAACCCGCGCCACGACCTCGGCATTGAAGCCGCTGATGGCGGTCCAGACGATGGCCGTGATCATCGCGGCAATCAGG
>JBJYWX010000346.1:0-3802 GCA_046259695.1 Promineifilaceae bacterium (SeqCode)
AAAACCGCCGCGGCCCGCTCGTGGGCAAAGTCAACATAAACGGGCATTTCCGGCAGCGGCGTCTCTTCACTGCTCTGGGCGCGCTCCTGCAACTGCCGCCGCGCCGCTTTCGAATAGCGGGCAAAGCTGCGCCGCAGCAAAGGCAGCAGTTCAACGAACCTGTTATCCGCCATCTGGTTGATGAAACTATCCAGCAGCGACCATAAGCGCCGGTCGTGAATCAACAGCAGCTCACTCCCTTCCAGGAAGCCGTCCAGCCAGGCGGCGGAGCGCTGCGCCTGTTCGACCGTGAACAGCGCCGAACTGCCGCGCCGCAGGGCGCGCGACATCCGTTCCGCCGCTTCCTCAGCGCCGAGCGCTTCGTCATCGAGCAGCAGCCTGCTGGCACGGCCGTCCAGCAGCCCGTGCACCTCCGGCTGGGCTAAAATGCCGCCCAGCGCCTCGTGCCATTGGTCCAGGTGGCGCTTGTCGCGCAGCGTGTGCACGGTCGCGGCGACGCTCGTCAGCAGCCCCGCCATCTTCAAAGCCGGTTCATCATCCATCGTCGCGCAGGTGCTGGGCAGACCGATGCAGACGCGCGTCAGCAGGCCGTCGACCACCTGCTGCAGCACCGCCTGTTCCGTGCGCCGCGCGGACCCATAGCGCAGCACGCGGGCCAGCGGCGGCAGGGCGGCCATCATTAAAGGGATATCGCTGCTAACGGCCGATTCATCCTCGATGCGCGCCACAATGGCCGCCACCGCGTCCGGCAAATCGGCCTGGATCACCGGATCGAGCAGGGCGGTCAGGTCCGCCAGCCGTTCCATTTCCTCCGCCCTGGCCGCCGCGCGCGCTTCCGCCGCCTCGAGGACCGTGTTGCCCCAGATGCTGGCTTCGATAATGCGCAGCGGAAAATCGGGCCGCCATGCCATCTGCCACAGTTCCTGCGCCGCGCCCTGCTGCCGCGGCGGGCGCCGCCGCCCCGGCTCACCCCAGGGTACATCAAGCAGCCGCAGGCGGTGCAGCAGCCGGCTGCGCATCAGGTCGCGTTCGTCGCGCAAATCGAGCAGCAGCGGCGCCGGCTCCGGATCGGGTGGGAGTGCCAGTGCCTCCTGGTGGTCCAGCAGGTCGCGCTGCAAAGGCACCATTGGCGTGCCGGAAGGCACGCGGCCCAAACGCTCACCGACGATCAATTTCTTTTGAATCAAAGCCATGGGCTCAGTCCTACCTTCGCATAGGACGGCAATGGTCGCTTCGTTGAGCTCGGGCAGGCCGGGGAAAGGCAGCTCGCGCATGGCGGCTACCGCTTCGGCCAGGCGTACCGTTTCGATGATGTTTGCCGGTGAGGCGGTGAACCCTTCCTGGCGCAGTAGGCCGGCGACACGCGCCAGCCAGGCCACGGCCGTCTCGCGCACGCTGCTGCCGGCCAGGCGGCTGCGCCACAGGTGATCGTACCAGCCCGGCGAACGTACCCCGGCGCCGTAGCCGCTCTGCATAGAGAGACGGCCGTAGGTCCACGGTACCCAGGTCGCATTCACCTCGACCTGCGGCAGCCCGGCCAGCAGCTCCTGATCACTTTCCGTAGCGGACAGGTCGGCCAGGGCGGGCGCGTGCCAGGCGCCGCAGACAAAAGCCACGCGATCATGTCCCACGGCCAGCGTTTCGCGCAGAATCTGGCGCATGGCCGCCTCGCGCCGCTCGGCCCAGAGGGTTTCCGGCGACGCGCCAGCCGCCTCGCCGCCCGCAGCGCGCAGGACGGTCATTAACTCCAGAACGGCGGCAAAGAGTTCGCGGCTGTCGCGCCGCTGCTCGATGGCCAGGTTCCACCATTCTTCGTAGGAGCGAAAACCGCCGGCGTCGGCGATGGCCTGGAATGGATCTTGCGGCGGCGCGGCCGGCCGGCCCTCGCCGGCAAAGAGATGGCGCAGAGGCAGATCGGCGAAGCGCGCAGTAACGCCCGCCTTTTGCGCGTAGCGAATCGCCTGGGTCTCAGGTGAAAAGTCGGTGTAGGGATAATAGGCGGCGCGCTGCGGCTGGTCGGGCCTGTACACCAGCAGCGCTGCGGGCAGGACCATCTCCGCATCGGCCAGCCAATGAAGCTGCTCATCCCCATCCGGTGGCCCCTCAACCAGGACGGCATCCGGCCGCCAGGCTTCCAGGGCGTCCCGCAGCGCGGCCGCGGAACCTGGGCCGTGATGGCGGATGCCAAAAAGACGGTAGCGATCCATACTTCCAGTTTACGGCAAAGGGCGGGAAAAGTCGCACATGATCAAGGGAGCGGAGGGGCGCAGGGGCGAGGGAATGGTCAACTGGGAACTGGGACCTGGGAACTGGGAACTGACGCACTGACTACTTCCTACTGACGCACTCCACGCTGTCCCTACGCACCTCCGCCCCTGCGCATCTCCGCATCTCCGTAACGTTCTCGTAACGCCCATCCCGTTTAATAAGCGCATGCCGATCAAAACCAATCTACTCGAACAGGTTATGTTTTACACCTTCAATGCCGCGCCGGGGCCGATGTTGGACCTGGCCGGGGCGCTGTCTTACCAGGCGGTGAGCGCGGCGGTAACCCTGGGCATCTTTGAGGCGCTGCGCCAGGAACCGCGCGGCGCGCCTGATTTGGCGCAGGCAGTCGGTGCGCAGGAACGGGGCGTAGTGAGCCTGCTCCAGGCGCTGGAAGCGACCGGCTATGTGGAGCAGCAGCGCGACGGCCGTTACCGTAACACAGCGATGACCGCCAGATGGTTTGATGCCCGGGCGGGCATCGATATGAACGCGGCGACGCGCATCTGGGGCGTTTACCTGCGCGAACTGTGGCCGCTGGCGGCCGAAGTTATCCGCACGGGCGAACGGCCGTATGACTTCTATGAGTTCATCGGCGCCGACCCCAGCCGCTCGTCCGATTTCCAGCAGATGATGGTCGGCAACGCCCACCTGACCGCGCCGGACATCATCAAGAAGCTGCCGCCGCTGCCTCCGGGCGCGAACCTGCTGGACGTCGGCGGCGGTCACGGCGTCTTTGCGATCGAGTTCTGCCGCGCCTATCCCGACCTGCAGGCGACAATCATCGATACGCCCATTGCCCTGCAGTCAGCGCGGCAAAACGTCGCCGCCGCCGGCCTGGCCGGGCAGATAGCCCTGCGCGAAGGCGATCTATGGCAGCTCGACTGGGATGGCCCTTATGACCTGATCCTGCTTTTCAACCTGCTGCATCATTACGACCAGGAAACAAACGTGCGCTTGCTGCAGAAGACGCGCCAGGCGTTGAAAGCGGGCGGGCGTCTTGCCATCCTGGAGCAAGTGGCAGGCGACGTGTTTGGCTCGGCCAGCCAGGCGATTGTGCGCCTCGTGGCCCTGATGTATTACCTTTTCGCCGACGGCCGCGTCTATACGGAGGAGGAATTTCGCGCGATGCTGGCCGAAAGCGGTTTTACCACGGTCGATTTTCACAGCCTGGCCAAAGCGCCGGGAAATAAACTCATAACGGCCGTCGCCCCGTGAGCGGCGCCGGCAGCGCGAAGGAGTTGACATCATGGAAAACAAGTCTCGTTCCCTCACCCATCCCCTGGTAGGACACAACATCACTTTCTTGCAGACGGCCGCCGAGACAGATGGCGAGCTCTTGCAGGTAGAATACAAAGTCACCCGGCCGGAGAGCGGTCCGGCTTCCATCGTGCCGCCGCACGTGCACCTGCATACGCGCGAGCGTTTCCAGGTCGAGACGGGCACGTTGGGTTTGCTGATGGACGGTAAGAAACATCTGCTCGCGCCGGGCGAGTACGTGACTACCCTGCCCGGTATGCCGCACACATTTTGGAAC
>JBJYWX010000347.1:0-3043 GCA_046259695.1 Promineifilaceae bacterium (SeqCode)
TGGCCAGTGCTCCCCAGCCATGTTCCGGATCTCCGGAACCGACTACGGCCGTATTAATAGTCTTTCCGCGGGCCGCAAATAGCATTATGCGACCCTTAATTGGCGCCGGCGCGTAACTTCCGAGAGCCAGTAAGTGCGTTTCCATCAGTTTGCGATGGTGCTGGGGCATGACCGAGAGATCATCAGGCAGCAGGTCTTGCGCTTCTAGCTCACTGGCTTTACCCATCCGCCGCAGCAGTTGTTTGGTCCAGATACGGCCGCGCCGTTCAACATGTAGCCGTATCCCTTGCAAACCGAGGCTCCAATAATCCTCCAGCCAATAGGGAATATTCTGCCACACGGTGTGCCAGCGTCTTAGCGACCAGAGTGGAATTCGGTGCTGATACTGCTTTGGTGCGTAGCCCTCCATGATCGCTAAAACGGGCACCGATTCGCCCACGGCCTCTAACTGTCTTGCCATTTCAAACGCCACCACGCCACCGAAACAATACCCGCCGATAAGATAAGGTCCTGACGGCTGCACGTGGCGCATGGCAGCAACATAACGTTCGGCCATCTTCTCTATGCTGTCATCGGCCGTTTCATCACCGCTCAGACCAGCGGCCTGGAGGCCAAAGAATGGCTGTTCAGGGCCAAGCAGACCGGAAAGGTCGCTGTAGCCGAGGACGCCTCCACCAAAACCGTGCACGCAGAAAAATGGAGTTCGTGTATTACCTTGCTGTATGGGTACCAGCGTCGACGAGGTCTCGGCCTGCGGCGGATGGTCCAGTTGGGACGCCAGCTGCGCTATGGTGGGCGCAGTGAAAAGCACGCCCAGCGGCAAGCGCCGCCCAAATTCTTCCTCGATACGCGCGAACAGCTGGATGCCCAACAGAGAGTGCCCACCCACCTCGAAGAAACTATCGTGAACACTGAGCACTTCCCGATTGAGAAGGCGCTCCCAAATCGCGGTTAATTGCTGTTCGGTCGGCGTGCGTGGCGCGACGTACTCGCCCTCCCGGTCAGCGATCGTGACCTCACATCTGTCTAGTATTTTGCGATCGATCTTGCCAGATGGCGTGAGGGGTAGGGCATCCAATAGAAAATAGGACGATGGTATCATGCTGGCGGGCAAGAAGGTCCTCAGAAAACCGGACAGCTCGGAGGCAGTCGGCGTCGCGCCACCTAGCGGAACGCAATACGCCACCAGGCGCTCATTGCTGGTGCCGGGATCGGCAACTGCCGCTACCGATTGGCGAATCGCGTGATGGCGAGTGAGATAGGTTTCGATTTCCTCCAGTTCGATGCGCTGCCCGCGCAGTTTGACCTGCCGATCAACACGGCCCATGAATTCGATGTTGCCGTCAGAAAGCCAACGGGCCAGATCGCCGGTATGGTAGATGCGGTCCGAGGAATGCCAGATAGATGCCGCAGCCTCCCCCAGGCCATTGTTGGGTTCCATCCAAGGCGGCGCACTGAACTTCGCCTCACCCAGGGTGGATTGATGAATATAGCCGTCGGCCAAGCCCGCACCACCGACGCATAGTTCACCGGTGACGCCAATGGGTACGGGACGGCCGTATGCGTCCAGGATTACCGTGCGCGTGTTGAAAATCGCCCGGCCGATGGGGACGGTATATCCTGGCCAGCCAGTGCCGGACTCGCCCGGATCGAACCAGGTTACGTCCCAGAGCTCGGACGTGCCGTATAGATTGTAAAGTGTTGCCAGGGGCATAGCCTCTTCAAAACGCCGGTAGAGCGTCGTCGTTAGCGCTTCTCCGCTGGACACCCAGAAGCGCAGGCGAGGCAAATGGTGGCGCAAGTCAGGATAGGCATCCAGGACCGCGCGCAGTAAAGAGGGGACCAGCCATAAACGAGAGACATGATGTGCCGCAAGTGCTTCTACGAGAAGATGGGGATCACGCACCGTTTCATCCGGCAGAATAACGGCGGGGACTCCCTGCAAGAGATAGCCAAGCAGTTCCCAAAGTGAATCAACGAAGCTGAGAGCGGTCTTCTGGCAGCCAACTTCGTCCGAATCAAAGGGATACGATTGCCACATCCATGCCAGACGATTGAGAATCTGGCGGTGTGGCACAAGCACGCCCTTCGGCTGTCCCGTCGAACCAGAGGTGTAAATGATGTACGCCGGATCCTCTGGTGCCACATCCGGCCGCATATCTTCACTCGGCTGCCTGGTCAAGGTTTCGTCCAAGGTATCCAGACAAATGACCTGCCGCTCATTCTGCTGGTTATCCCCCCAGTGCAACAGGTCCAACAAGGGGGAGGTGGTGATCACGGCCGTCGCCCCCGCATCTTCCAGCATGTAGCGCAGCCGCTGCGCCGGGTAGCTAGGATCTAGCGGCAAATAGACCCCACCCAGTTTTAAAATCGCTAACAATGCTACCGGGACATCCAGCGAGCGCGCCAGGCACACGCCAATCCGCTCTCCCGGTCTGCTGCCCTGCGTGAAAAGATACTGCGCGAGCTGGTTTGAGCGTTGATTCAACTCATGGTAGGTAAGGCGATCTGCGCGTTCCAGGAATGCTGCCTGGTCAGGCCGTGCCGCCGCCTGGCTGTAAAACTGTGATACAAGATCGGGAAGGTCGCCAAAATCGCTGCCAGTCTGATTCCAAGTGTCCAATACCAGCGCGCGCTCCGCAGCACGTATCATGTTCAACTTGCTAATCGGCGTATCAGGATCGGCCACCACGCTCTCCAATAATGTCCGCAAATGGGATGCCAGCCTCTCAATCGTATCGCTGTTGAAGAGATCCGTGCTGTATTCGAACCGCGCCCTCAAGCCATTGTTTACTTCTGTCAGATAGAGCGACAAGTCAAGCTTGCTCAGTTGACTGGCGACCCGCAGCGGTTCAATCTCGATTCCAGCCATTTCCATATCCGCTGACGGTGCGTTTTGCAGCACGAGCAACGTCTGAAAGAGGGGCATGCGGTTCAGCTCACGCTCGGGCTGAAGTTCCTCGAGCAGTTTTTCAAAAGGAATGTCTTGATGCTCGTAGGCGCCTAGCGCAACATGGCGAGCACGAGCTAGAACCTCGGAAAA
>JBJYWX010000347.1:3053-6332 GCA_046259695.1 Promineifilaceae bacterium (SeqCode)
AAAAGCCGGATCGCCTGAAAGATCAACGCGCAGCGCAAGTGTGTTTAGGAAGAAGCCAATCAATCCTTCAACTTCTTCTTGTTTTCGATTGGCGACCACGGTGCCGACAACAATGTCCTCTTGCTGGCTGTAACGATGCAGCAGCGTGACGAAAGCCGCGAGGATCGTCATGAAAAGCGTCGCTCCGGCCTGCTGAGATAAAGCACGCAAGGGTCGCAGGAGACTCTCTGGCAGTTCAAGACTGTATAAATCACCCTCATAAGACTGAATAACGGGTCTTGGGCGATCTAGCGGGAGTTGGAGCGGCGTGGCGCCGGCGAGCCGTTTGCGCCAGTAGGCGAGTTGTTGGTCGAGCCGTTTCCCCTGCAGCCAATTGCGCTGCCAAATCACATAGTCGGTATATTGGATTGGCAGTTCAGCCAACCGTGGTGAAGCGCCGCGGCTGTATGCCCCGTAGAGCTCGGCAAGTTCACGGTGAAAAACACCCATAGACCAACCATCTGAGGCAATATGGTGCATCACTATGGACAATATATGTTCATCAATTCCTACTTCTAGTAGCACTGCGCGCATCATCAACTCTTTTGCTAGATCAAACGGTTTTCTACCTTCAGCAGTAAGTTGTTCCAGCGCAGCGGACTCGCGCTCATCAGGCGGCATGTGGGTCAGGTCAAGTACAGTCAGGGTGATCTGTGGGTCTTCGCGGATGATTTGCTGCGGCACGTTGTCGCGTAAGGCGAAGACAGTGCGCAAAGCAGCGTGCCTGCTTACTAGGGTGCGCAGACTCTGCTCCAGCGCGGCGATATCGAGAGGGCCGATCAACCTGTAGGCGGCGGCAATATTATAGGCGGCCGACTGTGGTTCCAACCGGTTCAGGAACCACATGCGCTGCTGCGCAAAGGACAGGGGATAGGCACTGGATCGATCGCTCCGCGCCGGAATTACCCCCGGCAGATCGAGCGTCTCATCCTCGGCAACAAGCAGCGACAATAGTTTGCGCTCTTCCGCTGTCAGACCCAGCAGCTGCTCCTGCAAATCATCCGTCATTCTTTGATTCTTCCACCGTCGTCTGCTCTAAACTGCTTAGCAAATCCGCGCGCTCTGCGGGAGTGAGCTCTTTGATCCGTGTCAGTGCCTCCTCCATCTTTCGGCGGTGATCGTCGCGCCTGGCAACAAGTTCCAGCACCTCCGCGGCGATGGCAGCGACCGTTGGCTTTTCAAAGAGCAGGTGCAATGTGAGCTCAACCTGATAAATGCGCGATATGCGGGCTACCACCTGTGTAGCAAGCAAGGAATGCCCACCGAGTTCGAAAAAGTTATCAAACACGCCTACCGGGTCAATTCGCAGCAGCTCTTGCCAGATGGCGGCGACGGCAGCTTCTTCCGGCGTGCGCGGGGAGACGTACATGGGGCGTTCCGGGTAAACCGCCGTATCCAGGGCCAGCAGGGCAGCGCGGTCAATCTTGCCATTTATCGTCAGGGGCATCTTTTCAACTACAGCAAAGGCTGCCGGCACCATATAGGCAGGAAGCTTCTTACTGCACAGGCTGTGTAGTTCGTCCACAACCGCACTTGAATAGTGATCTTCCAGGACGAGATAGGCAGTCAACCGTTTGTCGCCCGGTTCCTCCTCATGCGCTAAGACGGCTGCTTCGCGAACGACCGGATGCTGCAGGAGCACGTGTTCGATTTCGCCTGGTTCAACGCGGAAACCGCGAATCTTGACCTGGTCGTCCATGCGCCCCAGGAATTCGATGTTGCCATCCGCTGTGTAACGGGCGAGGTCTCCGGTCCGGTATAAATGATCTCCCTCACGGCCGCTAAAAGGATCTGGTATGAACGCCTCTTGAGTTAGCTCCGGCCGATTCAGATAGCCCAGCGCAACCCCATCACCACCGGTATACAATT
The DNA here is from genome assembly GCA_046259695.1 of Promineifilaceae bacterium (SeqCode). Classification (GTDB taxonomy): domain Bacteria; phylum Chloroflexota; class Anaerolineae; order Promineifilales; family Promineifilaceae; genus JAACFF01. The sequence continues at coordinate 4,962 of JBJYWX010000347.1, forward strand.
CGCCGGGCAAACCAATAGGCACCGGTTGTAAGTTGGCGTCAAGCAAATAAACGGTCGTATTGCTGATTGGCCGGCCGATGGGTAGCGTGTCGCCTATCCCGGCCGCTGTTGTCATCGTAAAGCAGGTGGTGAATGTTGTGTTCTCAGTAGGACCGTAAGCGTTGCTGAGCCGGCATCGCCCACCTGCCTGCATGAGCTGGCGCGCGTGCTGTGCGGAAACGACGTCTCCGCCAGTCAGAACATGGTCGATCCCGGCCAGGCAATCTGGCTCATGTTCTACCATTTGTTGGAAAAGTCCGGCCGTAAGCCACAGCGTAGTGATCCGATTTTCCCGCACGTACCGTGCAAGCCGGGAAAGGCTGGCTGACTCGGGGGGATAGATAAAAAGCTGACCACCGTTAAGCAGCGGACCCCATATTTCAAAGGTGGAAGCATCAAAGCTGACGGGAGCGAATTGCAGAAAACGCTGCGCCGAATCCAGCACAGCGAAGCTGGCGTTCTTGACCAGCCGCACTACCGCGCGATGGGGCACCATAACGCCTTTCGGCTGCCCACTGGAACCAGACGTGAACATGACATATGCCAGCTGCAGCGACGAAGAACTTGCTGGGCGCTGTACATTTTCGTTGCTCTGCCTCTCTATGGCTCCGGATACTTCCGCATTATCTAGATTGAAGAGGCGCGTGGCTGCTGATACTGGTAGGTGCAGCTCCTTATGCGTGACAATGTAGCGGCACTGTGCCTCCTCGAGCATCCTGTTGAGGCGCTCGTGTGGGTGTTCCTTATCAAGGGGCAGGTAAGCAGCACCCGCTTTGAGTATCGCCAGCATGGCGATAATGAGTTCCGGGGAGCGCTCACATGCCAGTCCCACTATTTCGCCGGGTTTAACTCCCCGTTCGATAAGGAAGTGGGCGACCTGATTGGCGCGCTGATCAAGTTCGGCGTAAGTCAGCGTCTGGCCCTCAAAATATACGGCCGCTGCCTGGGGCGTGTTGCGTGCCTGGGTCTCGAAAACGGCATCGATTGTGCTCTCGCGAGGATAGGGTGCGCTTGTATGGTTCCATTCGACCAATAGCTGCCGCAGTTCGCTTTCAGACAACATAGGTAAGTGACCGATCGTGCAATCGGGGCACTCAACAATGGCTTCGAGCAATCTCTGGTAGTGGCTGATCATACGTTGAATGGTCTTGGCCTTGAATAGATCGGTACGATAGGCAAGTGAGCCTCCTAGCGCCCCATCTCGAAAGGTTATAGTCAGGCTTAAATCGAACTTGCTGGTGCCGCGCTCAGCACTTCTAATCTGTTCCACGGTCAAGTCGGTCAAGTCAGAAGGTGATTGGGGTGTATTCTGCAGCGTAAACGATACCTGGA
>JBJYWX010000348.1:0-4230 GCA_046259695.1 Promineifilaceae bacterium (SeqCode)
CAGTCTGGCGCTGGTGTCAAATCGCAACAGGTAATGAAGCCATTCCAGCGATTCCTGGTCAAGCCACTGCATATCATCCATAACTAGGACAGCCGGGCCATCCTCGGAGAGGATCGCGTCGGCCAACGCTTTGTAGAAGCGGGTTCGCTGCCAGTTTTCCAACAGAGGCCCGGGAGCTTCCAGATCGCTTCTCTCTTCGATTAATTCCGGAATCAGCCGCGCTATTTCGACCAGCGACGTATCACCCAACTTGCGCAGCCTGCCCGCCTGGTGATATTGGCGTAGCAGTTCGGCGACGGTCGCATAGGCCAGCGACCCATCCGTGTGATAAGAGCGTGTTCTGGCGACAAAAAAACCCTGGCTGCGCGCCCATGTAATCAACTCTTCAGCGAGCCGTGTCTTGCCGATGCCCGCCTCACCGCGGATAGAAAGCCAGTGCGCCCGCCCCTGCAGGGCAGTTTGTAGCGCTGCTTGCACTTCCCGCCACTCGGCGGTACGGCCGATGAGTGGGATGGCTGATTCGCTTTCGCGCCGCTCGCCCTGCTGTTTTAGCTGAGCTAGCGTGGGGTGCTCCGTAGCCCGCAGCAGCCTGTCCGTATCCTGCGTGCTCAGATGCAGTGCCTGGGCCACGTCGAGAATAGGCTCTATATGGCGCGGGCGGCTTGTACGGCCGTAGAGCCAGTTTTCTAGGGTGCGCCTTGAGATCCCGGTAAGGCGCGCCAGCCGCCGTACGCTGGTGTCGGATTCAACCAGTACGCGTTCGAATTCCTCAGCGAAAGTCTTCTGGCCTGCCCGCATGATATTCTCGGTTAATTCTCTCTATTGGTCTGCGATTGGTTTACTGCCAGAATTTTAGCAAATATCTGCCAGCCATAAAAATGGATAGGTGTTGGCTCAACGTATGAGATAGGACTATTTGAAAGCTAACTCTGATGCGTGTCTCCGGTGCTCGCCATCTGCATCTCCTCAAGCAACACCTGCGCATTTTGCAAATCCGGCGTGTCAAAGCCCTCTTCAAACCACTTGTAGATTTCTGTTAAGAGTTGGCGCGCTTCACGCGCCTTACCCTGCTGCTGCCAGAAGCGGCATAAGCTTACCGTACAGCGAAGCTGCATACTTTTTGCTTCCTGTTCTTCAGCGACGGCAATCCCCCGGCGAAACGCTTCTTCTGCCTTTTGCGGGTCGCTGGACAGCAGCGCGTCGCCCTGCAGGCGGTACGTTTCAGGCTGCATGTAGCGTTCGCCGTTCTTTTCCTGGTAGTGCAGCGCCTCATCCAGATAGACCAGCGCCTCCTGTTTGCTGCCCGCCAGCAGGCACACCTGGGCCAGCAGGTTGAGCATTGTAGGATAAGCGAGTTCGGAGCCGGATGCCAGATATGCCCGTACCAGATCAATCAGATTGGACATCATCTGCTCTTGTTCCGTTTCCTCAAAGGCAGTGGCCCAAGCATGCAATATTTGCACTTGCAACAAGGCGTGGTTGAATTCATATTGAGAGCCAATCTCAATTCCACGCTGCGCCTCTGCCTTTGCTACCGGCGCCTCCTGCCGGAAGAAGTAAAACTCTCCTAGATAGAAATTACCCATCATTTCCGTATAAAGATGCTGCAGTTGATCAGCAATAGACTGCGCCTGTAAAACATGCTGCAGCGCGCGATCGCCGTAGCCCAGAAACCATTGTGAAAAGCCAAGATAAGCATAGCCGGCCACACCTGGATCGAGGCCAAGCATCAATCCCAGTATGCGATGTTCGACGGGATCATACAGGTCACAAACTTGCTGTAGATGCTCTGTGGCATCATGAAAATTGCCCATGAAGAACCTGGCAACACCGATAAGCATGTGGCTGGCTATTCGCCTGCCGGTGTCTCCCGTTCGTTGCGCTAGATCCAGACACTGCCTGCTTAGATCGAGCATTTTTTGCAGATCGCCGCGCATCATGTAGAAGGTCACTAATCCATATATCACCTGAAACAGCTCTGCGGGCCGGTCATTGATCTCGGCAAGTCTCTTGGCCTCGCTGAAGGCTGCTTCCACGGCCGGATCCCCGGCGCTTCTGGTCTGGAACAGGGCGAAACCGAGGGTCAACTGCATTTGCAATTTCCGTTGCATATTCTGCGGGCTGTCCGGCAATTGGCTGAGGCATTTAATCCCCTTTTCCAGGTAAAGGATCATATTATGGAGGGCGCCGGTTTCTTGATTGGCAAGCGCTGCCTGCTGGTAATAGTCGACGGCCTGTTCCAATATACCGGCTTCTTCGTAGTGTACCGCCAGCTCCCCGGCGATCTCCTCCCTCTCATCCGCATAGAGCTCTTCAAGTGCTTCCGCGATCCGTAAGTGCAGCGCGCGACGTTTTGGGGCGCTGATTTGAGCTTCTGCCACATCCCGGATCAGGTCATGGCTGAAATCGTAACTATTGGCGTCCTGCTCGCGAAAGATTTGCCGTTTCCATAATTCGTCCAGAATGTCGGCCAATTTGTCCGCCGGCGTTGTACTGGCCGTTGCCAGAAACTGGTAGTCGAAAGAACGGCCGAGAATCGCGGCCAGCTCCAGAATGTCGCGGGCATCTACGGAAAGTGGTGCGAAACGACTCTGGATCACGGCGACGATTTTCGGCGGCAGCTCAGCCGCATCGCCCGGAGGGCGTGAGCCGGGCGTGACGACGCTCGCGGTGCCGGGCCGTCCATCCGCTCTGGCCAACAGCGAGCGAATCGTCTCGACGATGAAGAGAGGATTACCCTCGAGATGCGTGATCAGCTGCTCCTGCTCCTCAGTTCCCAATGTGCTCCCGCGCACATTTTCAGCCAGGGAGACGGAATCCTCGGCTGCAAGAGGACGTAGTTTGATATCGGTTAATTGATCATGCTGCTGCAGCGAGCGGAGCACTTTTGTCAGCGCATGATTCGCCTCGACGGCGTGGTCACGGCAAAGGCCGGTGACCAGCAATCTGGCATGTGTGTTAAATCGCATCAGGTAATGAAGCCATTCCAGCGATTCCTGGTCAAGCCGCTGTAGATCGTCCATAACCAGGACAACCGGACCATCGCCTAACAGCACCGCTCTGGCCAATGCTTCATAGAAGCGCGTTCGCTGCCAGTTTTCAATCAGCGGGCCGGGGGCCTCCAGATTTGTTCGTCCCTCGGTCACCTCTGGAACTAATCGCATTATTTCGACCAGCCAGGTATCACTGAGCCCGCTCAGCCTTTGTGCTTTGTGGAATTGGCGCAGCAGCTCGGCGACGGCCGCATAAGCCAATGACCCCTCCGTCTGATAAGCTCGCGTTCTGGCGACAAAAATACCCTGGCCGCGCGCCCATGAAATCAGTTCTTCTGCGAGCCTGGTCTTGCCGATGCCCGCCTCACCGCGAATTGAGAGCCAACGCGCTTGCCCTTGAAGAGCGGCTTGAAGGGCTTCTTGCACTGTCCGCCACTCGGCAGAACGGCCGATCAGGGGAATGGCCGGCTCGTTGTCGTGCCGCTCACTTTGTTTCTTCAGTTGGACGAGAGTGGGCTGTCCAGCCGCCTGCAGCAGCCTGTCCGTATCCCGCGTGCTCAGGTGCAGTGCCTGGGCCACGTCGAGAATTGGCTCGATGTGGCGCGGACGGCTTGTGCGGCCGTAGAGCCAGTTTTCCAGGGTGCGTCTGGAGACTCCAGATAGGCGTGCCAGCCGCCTGATGCTCGTGTCTGACTCCACCAACACGCGCTCAAATTCATCGGCAAAGGATCGCTGAACTTCACGCATTTTACTCCTCATTGTCTATGTAATTATATGCTCGATGAAATCTCGGAAGCTGGACGGCTCCGATTTTACCATAATTCAATTGGTGGCAAAATGCCACCGGTACCTACAATACATCTGTTGTATCATAATTGTATTACCGGAAAACGGTTTAGAGATGTAAAAAAGATTTAGCGTCATGTTTTGCTCTCTCATCCGTTTTCATCCGTTTCAGACCAGTTTGGGTACCAATCAATCGCTTAAGATGGTTGTTACAGTGTTCGGGATGGCCCATACTGCGGAAACCGCGAAGATGAGGAACAACACGCCGTAAATTTTCACCAACTGCGCAGTCCGCCTCCGGGGTGGAGTGCAGGGTGATCTGGTGGCCCGCAAACTCTAGTGCGTGGGCCACCAGGTCTCCTGGCTACCCGGCATATCTCATATTCAGGATGTTGCAGCTTCGGAACCGGCCGTGAACACAGGCTGAAGTAGGTCGGGGCCATCCAACCCG
>JBJYWX010000349.1:0-2499 GCA_046259695.1 Promineifilaceae bacterium (SeqCode)
CGGCTGGAAAGATCGTCCAGTACGGTCACCATATCGGCCAGCGAAAGACCGGTACTGCGCGCCGTGGCAGCGGCGATGCGCAAGGCGAGCGGCAAATCACCGAGCAGTTCGGCCAGATCGTCGGCCGCCGGCAGTTGGGCCTGCACTGTGGCCTCGCCGAGTGTGTTGGCCAGTAGATCGCGGCTGGCGCGGCGGCTGAGCGGGCTGAGCGTAACGATCTTTCGCTCGTCGCCCTGGGTGATGGTGCGCGCGACGCCCGTCGAACGGGTTGTAAGAAGCGCTGCGCAAGCAGTTTGCGTCGCGGGCAGCATCTGGCGAGCGAGACGGCCGTCCGTGGCGTCATCCAGTATGAGCAGCGCTTCTTTCTGCGAGAACACGCCGCGCAGGTGCGCCGCGCGGCTGCTAAAGTCGGGCATACGTGCGACATCTATGCCCAGCGCCTGCGCCCAACTTTCCAGGACCGACTCCGGCGCGGCGGCACGCAGGTCGCCCCAAAACACGCCGTCAGGATACCGGTCGCCCAGTTCGCGCGCCGCGGCGATGGCCAGCGTACTCTTGCCCACGCCGCCCATGCCGGCAATGACTACTCGCCTGTATTCGCGCAGCGCGTCGAGCACGGCTTGCAGTTCCCTGGCACGACCAATCACGCTCGGCGCGGGTAGAGCGGGCGCCATGTACGGCGCGTCACTTTGCAGCCAGGCGGCCAGCCGCTCCAACAGCTCTGGTGTGGCGGAGGCGGCCATGCCGGCCACACTTTCAAAATTGGCCGCCAGCAACAAGCGGTTGAGGTCGTCCCGCTTCAGGTGCAGGATTTCGGCAATGGTCAGGATGGGGTCGGAGGATCGCGGGCGCAGCGTCCGGCCGTAGCGCCAGTTTTCCATCGTGCGCAGCGAAATGCCGGACAAGCGCGCCAGGCGCGCCAGGCTGGTGTCCGTGGCGTTGAGGACACGGTCGAATTCTTCGGCGAAGGATGATTGGTATTGGTCCGGCGGCATAGATGGAGTCCCCGGCACGTGCTGAAATGGCGAAGCAAGTCGCTGCCTGGACCAATTCTATAGAAAGTGGTGGTGTTTTACCACCACTTGGCACGCCCACCATCAGCTATTATATGACTTGTCGCTGCTTCACCGTTCTGGCGAGCAGCCGGCAAGCAGGGTTTCTTCCAGTCTCCTCCTCTTCCTTTTGGCGTGAGGGCTGGCAGGTCCTCACGCCGGACGGCGCATGCGCTTCTCCTAACGGCGCATGCGCCGCCCTCCTCGCCGGAGGGCAGGATTGGCGAAATGGTGGGAAATACCCACCACCGCAAGAGACATGAAGCGTTTATGCTGCAGGCAGAGTTAGTCAGGGTGTTCCAGTCGCCCGGACGGCCGTGAGGGGCACAGTGCCCTCATGGCCAGAATACTGGCCAGCAAGCGCCCACGATTAATTTGTAGCGAGACGCCACCTAAGAGGTAATAGGATCTATGGAATCATAAAATTGGGCAACTGTTCCACCCGTGCTTTCTTCGGACACCAGTCCGGGCAAATGGTGGGCAAACCCCACCACAGTTGTCAGAGCTTGGCCGTTACGATAAGAGGCGGCTCGTGACGACTGGAAAGCAGTGAGACTTGACTATGTCAATCCACCATTGAAAGGAGAATTTAAGATGGCTATTGACCAGAACGCAATTTTGCAGTCCATATACGATTTGATCTATGACTCACTTACAGTCAGCCCCTAAGTTGACCTCGAAGGCCGGCCCTCTGTGGAGACAGATTACATCTTCTTGACCATGATGTTTCCGGGAAATCCAGTCGATGAGGCGCAGTATGCAAACGCTTAGAGCCCTAATAACATCGGTGGGTTAATGGGCCCAGCCGAAAATTTCTCTAACCTAGTTGATACCATTCCCAACTTCAATCTGAAGCATTCCAAGTCCGGTCGCAGCATCGAAAAGCTCTACGCAGAGGTTGTTAACGCGAATGTAGATGCTGTTGCGCCTGACCCGGACAGCGTAAAGGCCTACCAGGCTGCATTTGATCTTCTTCACAGCGATGGTATCGACTACGATGATGCCGGTCAGCAAGTAATTGTGAAGGTGGACTCGCCAGTATTCGCGAACTAAAAGCGAAAGAAGAACGCTTATGGAAACGCCTTGATTGCGTATATCAGCAAATTCCTGACCTATGACATGTCGAAGCCGGAATACCAGATGGCCTGGACCCTTTTGGGCCCTCATCTTATGACACCGGTTAAGACCGCATGGGACGATCTGTATAATGCGCAGGCTGTGTGACGTCAGAAACCGTGGGACAGATCAGGAGCTAGGAATAAGAGAGGTTTTCGCCATCGGATAGAATAACATCGGAGGACAAAACGATGGCAAAGAAAACCACAAAGACATCTGCAGCAAACACCGTACGCAACATTATGCGCAAGAGCCGCAAGCGCTATTCGGGGGAGGAGAAGATCCGCATCGTCCTGGAAGGGCTTCGAGGCGAGGAGACGGTCGCCGAACT
>JBJYWX010000350.1:0-15529 GCA_046259695.1 Promineifilaceae bacterium (SeqCode)
AAAATCGCCGCTGAAGATGCGCAGTACATCACCCAACAGGTAGGTGAGCATCAGGGCTATCCAGAAGGCTGATAGTTTGATCTGTACGTCTGACATAATAATCTACTCCGTATGGGTCTGGGCGCGTTCTTCGGGACGGACAATCAGGACAACATGCCCTTTCTTGTGGCCGGTATCAACGTAGCGGTGCGCCTCGGCCGCTTCCGCCAGCGGGTATCGCCTATCGATCACGGTTCGCAGCTCACCCGTTTCAATTAAGTCGCGCAAGTACACCAGGTCTTCTAGGCGCTCGCCATCCTGCTGGGTGATGGAGACAAACGTTCCAGTGGGCGCCAGCGCTTTTTGTCGCTCCGCTTTGGGTATCTTGCCCACGGCGTCAAAAATGCAGTCGTAGCGCGCGCCGCTCGCGGCATAGTCCGTCCGGGTGTAATCAATGACTTCGGAGGCGCCCAGCGATTTGACGAGTTCGCTGTTGGCGCCGCTGCAAACGGCCGTGACCTCGGCGCCGAAGACACGGGCAAGCTGTACGGCAAACGTGCCCACGCTGCCGGAGGCGCCGTAAACAAGGACGTTCTGTCCGGGCTGGATATTTGCCTGGCGCAGCACACGGAGAGCGCCGATGCCCGGCGTCGGCACGGTAGCCGCTTCCTCGTAGCTCATAGTCGCCGGCTTGACGGCCGTGACGCTCTTTTCGGCCAGGCAGCGATATTCGGCATAACCGCCAAATTCCAACCCTGTGGAGGCGAAGACCTGGTCGCCCACGACAAAGCGGCGCACATTTTCCCCGGTCGCCTCCACCTCCCCAGCCAGCTGCATACCTAATATCTGTCTTTTAGGTCTGCGTATTCCCAGGTATACGCGGGCAGCCAGGCGCTCCCAAATAGGACCAGGTACATTCAAAGCGCGCATGCGCGCATCTCCCGCGGAGACGGTCGTCGCGTAAACCTTGATCACTATCTCGTCCGGTCGTGGCGCCGGCTTGGGCACGTCCGCCAGATGCAGCACGTCCGGCGGGCCGTAAGCCTCGTAAACAACCGCTTTCATGTGCTTTTTGCCCTTATCGCGGTCCGGCTCATGTAGGGCTCAGCCGGCCCTGGCCGGCGGCCAGCGAAGGAGATGGGTAAAGATCCGCCTCGGGGCTGAAGCCTTTGATGAGCAGCCACACGCCCAAGAACAGTTCATTCAAGAGCATCGGCAGACCCGTCACCATGCTGAAAGCGTCACCGAGATTGATGCCGAACCATTCCAGGAGCGTATTAATCAGAACCAGCGTGGCGGCGATCAGGCCCCAGACCGACACGAATCGCGGAACCAGCTTTGTGCGATAGAGCATGGTATAGAAGAGCAAGGCACTGAGGCAAAAGACCAGGTAGAGCGTTTCGTAAGACCAGTAGCGCGTGGCCAGCAGCGAAGCGCCGATGGCCTCGTAGGCCGCAGGATCCTGCATGCCCGAGTTCACGAATTCTTTGCCCAAAGACAGCAGCAAGAGAGGTACGATACTGGCCGCGATTTGGGTGATGAACTCAATAATCCTCAACGAAACATATCCCAGGGCCATGCTCTCGAAACGGCGCCGGAAAAGAGGGAACATAAGCACGGCTATGCCCAAGTAGGCTACTCCGTTAATTAGTTCCAGAAGCGATCCGGTGATTACCTGCGAGCTCTGTTGTGCGAGTTGGACCAGGTAGTCCGGAGCCGCCAGGAGCGGTTCGAGTATAAATGCCGATCCGATCAGGAAGGTGGCATTGGATATCAGGAATAGGGCGCCCACTGTCCTAGCGGTTCTATTCAGGTTGTTGGTCATCTCTTACTCCATTTCGTTTACTGCGGCAGCCACTTGGGCACAGCCACACTATTTTTATCGCCGCTTCTCTGCCACACGCCTAGCGGGCCAGGCGGCGCACAATACTTTCCGGCCTAAACCGTGATGATGACTTTCCCGCGCGTGTTTCCCGTCTCAAAATGACGAACCGCATCGTCAAGCTCTTGCAGGGGGTAGCAGCTATCTATCACCGGGCGCACCTGGCCGCTTTCGAGCAATTCCTTCATGGCGTACAGGTCAGCCTGGTTTGGTTTGTGGATCAGGGCGATCACCTTTTTGCCGCGCCTGGAGATCAGCGGGCCGAGGATAAGCGCGGTTCCATTGAAGGCGCAGGCGACATACGTGCCCTCAGGCTTGAGTGCGCGCGCATAATTGGACACCGAACGATTGGCCACGATATCGAAAATCAGATCGTATTGCTCGCCACCTTCGGTGAACTCTTCTCGCGCGTAGTCAATCACGTGGTCGGCCCCTAACGAGCGCACCAGATCCAGGTTCCTGCTGCTGCACACGCCGGTGACTTCGGCACCAAATGCCTTGGCGATCTGCACGGCGAAAGGACCGATGCCACCGGAGGCACCGTTGACCAGTACGGCCTGTCCAGCCTTTAGTTGACCCGCATCGCGCAGCCCCTGTAGGGCGACCACGGCCGCCTGGGGAACGGCGGCAGCTTCGGGAAAGCTGCAGTTATCTGGTTTGAGCGCCAGCGCTTTTTGCGGCGCGACGGCATACTCGGCATAAGCGCCGAACCCGTGACTGCCGATATCGCCAAACACCTCGTCGCCGATCTTGAACTGGTCGACGCTGTCGCCAACCATAACCACACGCCCGGCCAGGTCGCCGCCCAGAATCCGGTGTTTCGGTTTGCGGATACCGGATGAGAAGCGGACAACGAATGGCGAACCTTTCAACAGCGCCACATCGCCGTAGTTGAGGGACGAAGCTTCAACTTGCACCAGCAGTTCATCGTCTTTAATACCGGGCTGCGAGACATCCTCGCACGCCAGCACCTCAGGTGGACCATATCTTCCATAAGTCATTGCTTTCATTATTCGTCTCCAACCGGTAGGGTATTACACGGCATACGGGTAGCCAGTAGGGTAACAGGGCATGAGTCTCGAAACATTCACACTCGCCGGGCCGGCGTCTACAACACGCGCGAAACGCCAGGTATCTTGCGTATCAGGTAGGCCGTCAGGAAGCAAACCGGCACGGTAATCAACGCCAGCAGGAGAAACTTGAGCAGCGGATGGAGAGTCACGCCTGACAAGGTCACGCCTGACAAGGTCACGGCCAGCAAAACAATGATCGGCACGTGGATGAGATAGACGGCGTAGCTTTGTTCGGACAGGAACGTGCCCAAGCTGCTCTGTTTACTGAAGTAGCGGCGGAAAAAGGTGAGCGAGGCCAGGCACAAGCCCACGGCAACCGTGCTGTCCCACAGGGCGTATATCCCCGATTGCCAGGTTCCATTGCCAAGAAACGCGGCCGGCTCCAAAAACTGCAGGGAGAAGAGACGGCCGCTCACCGCCAGAGGGAAGAGAAGGATGGTTGCGGCAAGCGCGGCCAGAAAGCCGGCTACGCCCATCTGGTTAGGCACACGCCGGAACCAATCACCGCGAAAGGCCACGCATCCTACAATGAACAGGCTCAGGTACTGCGGCAGGTAAGAGAGCGTGGGAAAGCCAAGCACATACTTACCCATGGGAATAACCATGCGCAGCAAGTAACTGGCCAGGGCCAGAACCACGACAAAGAGTGCAAGCCCCAGGTAACCGGGCAGGGAAGGGCGATCCGTCAGGATGGGCTGCCGCCCGGCGGTCAGGCGGCGCCAGGCGAGGTAGCCCATATTGAAGACGAGCAATAAGGCCAGGAACCAGGCGACACCCAAGCCGATCAAGAATGGGTACGCCTGCCAGGTAAGCGGATCGCTGATGCCCGTTAGTTCGGCCGGCATGTACCAGTAGCCGATCGAGGAGAGCGGATTGAGCAGAAATATCCAGACCAGCAGCGGAATACCCAGGCGCACCAGCCGGGACTTGATAAAGGGGCCCGCGCCCTTGCGTTCGTACGATCCCGGCGTGAAGTAGCCGGCAATGAGAAAGAGGGCGCCCATGAACCAGGCCTGGTTGCCCAGGATAAAAACGAGCAAGATGAGAAAGGTCAGTGGGCTGGCAATCGGCGGTTCCACGTAATAAAAGGGCGATCCTGCACTATAGACCACGGCTACATGGTGCAGCACGACGAGGATGATCAGCGCCGCTCGCCAGTGATCGACAAAAAAGAGACGCGCTGAGGTTCTTTCCCGCGTCTGAACGGTCGCCTCGCCAACAGTCCTTACCATAATTTCACTCATTACTTGCTCCTACCTTGCCGTACGATTCGCACGGCTCAGTTTCCTCGATCCATACGACTGAGATCAGCGGCAGTCCCAGGGCGTAAAGCCGCCGCAAAAGTCCTTGCAGCGCTGCCTGGTCAATCGTGCCGGTGAGGATTGTCACGGGACGGCCGTCGCTTTCAGCCGCAAGCGTAACTGTCATGGCGGCCGGCCATTCCGGGTCGCTCGCTGCCAGATGGCCCGGCACCTTGATTTGGTAGCGGGCGGGATACAATGTCAGTTTGCCCGAGATCGTCATGGCCATGATTCCTGCCCCTACTTATCCTTCCAGAGCGGGTCACAAACAGGACTGCGCCTGCGCAGCGACCGAGTCTGGGCGCTCTTGAGCGCGGGGCGTTTCGTGCGGCGGATTACCAGGAACCCGTTGTGTAGCGCGCCGCAGCCATCGCCAGGAAACCGACACCAAGCCCGCCAATCAAGCCGACCACGATATTGTTGATTAAAAAACCAACGGCCAGCCCCAACAATAAGCAGCCTACGAAAACCAGTCCACTAATGCCGCTGCGGCTGCCTTCTTGTTCCTCCGCTTCCAACAGCTCCTGCTGCTTCAATTCATTTTGACTAGACATCGCTTGCTCCTCTATGTAAGGTATGCCGTACATAAAAAGCATACTGGATGGAGGATAGGGGCGTCATCCCACGAAAGTGCTATTCGGGTGTTAATTATTGTTGGGGATGGCTGGCAAAGCGCAGTGCCGGCTGGAAGCTGCAGCGCCAGGGATGGTGAGCACCCACACAGCACACACGGCTTAAGGGGTTTGGGAAAGAATGCCCAATGCCCTGCCGCGGGCAACGGCCTGGGTACGGCTGTGCACAGCCAGCTTGCCATAGATGCTGCGCGTATGGGCCTTGATTGTGTTGAGCGTCAGGTGAAGCCTGGCGGCAACCTGCGGGTTACTCAACCCCTCGGCAATGAGCTGCAGGACCTCCAGTTCACGGGCAGTCAAAGGCTCATCCAGTGCGGAATGCGTGATCTTATTCTCAGAACCGGCAGCCCGGAAGGCGGCAAGCAGCCGGCGCACGTACGCCGGGGCCATATTGGCCGCTGCAGCCTGCCGCAGCAGATTGGCCACGGGCGCACCTTCGTCGACGAACGCACGTAAAAAACCTTCCGGCCTGGCGAGCGCGAGCGCCTCATCCAGCGCCGCCAGGGCACGGGCATCTTCGCCTATTTCGTGATTGGCCTGTGCCTGCAGGAGCAGCAGATTGATGACGCGCGCCATTTGTCTCCCCGCGCGCGCCGCCTTTAACAGGGGCTCGATCAAGATCGCCGCTTCATCTGGTTTGCCTCGAACGAGGTGCAGGCGGGCCAGGATCGTGTAGCTGGCCATGGCAGCGAGATCCGGCCGCGCAGATTGAAGCTGCACGCCATTTAAGCCGCGCGCAGCGGCCCATTGGATGGCCAGATCAACCCGGCCTTCATAAAGCCAAAGCCGTACCTGCCAGGCATCAATGATCTCGCTGATCCAGGGGGGCAGAAACGTATCGCGGGCGGCCAAAGCAACGGTTTGTATGGCCGCCGCCGCCGCGTCTAGATCGCCACTGGAAAACAGGACACGAATCAGGCAGAGATGGCTCCAGGCCAGCATAGCTACGTCGGCCGGCGCGCCGCTGCGCCGCGTCAGCTCGGCTCCTGCCTGTGCCTGCCGCAATGCCCGATCGAGGTCGTTCTGCTCCGCTGCTATCTCGCCACGCACGGCCAAAAGCCAGCCATTCACGGCGGTCTTTGCCAGCCCGTATTGTTTGATGAGCTCTCTTTCCCGGCGGCAGATATCAATACTGTGCCTCAGCCGCCCCTGCTGGCGCAGCGTGATGGCCTGTTTCAGGTTGAGCACCAGCGACAGGTAGCGGTCGCCCATCGCCTGGGCGGCTTTTTGCGCCAGCTCATGTTCGCGGTAGGCATCGGCCATATTCCCGGCAATGATATGGGCGTCGCCAACGGCGTTGGCGGTGCTGCTGCGCCAGGCGGCGTCCTCCTCAGAGAGGAGGCTCAGCGCCTGATTGGCCTGCTTGATAATGGCCGGAACGTCACCACGATAAAAGGCGGCGAAAGCACGCGTGGCAGCGATACGGCCGTCGAACTGCTGCCTTTCAGCGCTGCTCATCTTGCGCGTCTGGCCTGCTGCCAGCAGGTACTGTTCAGCGCCAACCTGATCGCCGGCCACAATGAGCCCCTCGGCGTGGAGGAGGGCGAGCCGCGGCCTGGCGAGAACTGTCTCCGCGGGTAGCTGCTCCAGCCAACGCCTCATCCTGGGATAAGGCTCCCCTTGCCGCGCATCAGCCAGAATGGCGATTAAGTCAGCCGCTCGCTCATACGCCTCGGCCCGCAGGGTATGCTCGATAGCATCATTAAGATAGCCGTTCTGAGCGTACCAGTCGCCGGCCCGAGCATGCATGGCCAATACCCGCGCCCCATCCATTTGGTGCAAGCGCCGCCGCAATAGATCAGCAAACAGGTGGTGGTAACGAAACCAGCGCTGCTCCTGGTCCAGGGGCAAGGTGAAGAGATTATGCCGCACCAGGTGATCCAGCATAGCCTGACCGTTGTGGCCGCCGGTTAAAGCGTCGCATAAGGGAGCGCAAAGACGGTTAAGTACCGCCGTGTCCAGCAAGAAAAACTGTGTCGCTGCCGGCTGCTGCTCCAAGACCTCTTCGACCAGGAAATCCAATACGTAGCGATGGCTGCCCGTAAAGGCATCGATAAGGGCTCGCGCATCCTGCCGGCCCTGCAGTGAAATGGCGGCCAGCTGCAGGCCCGCCGCCCAACCCTCGGTACGGTCATCCAGCGCCGCGATCTCGGCCGCGGAAAGCGTCAGGTCCATAACTTGATTGAGAAATGCGGTGGTCTCTTCCAGGCTAAAACGCAAATCAACAGCGCGCAGTTCGCTGAGCTGCCCGTGCGACCGCAGCCGGGCAAGCGGAAAATGGGGATCTTCGCGCGTGATAATGACCAGGTGCAGGCCTCGCCTGCGGCGAGGTGAGCCCTGCCTGCGGCGAGGTGAGCCTTGCCCGCGGCTAAGTGAGCCCTGCGGCAGATGATCGAGAAGGAAAGCCACTGCTTCGTTTACCTGAGGCTCCTGAACCAGGTGATAGTCATCCAGCACCAGGGTGAAGCTTCCAGGCAGAGCAGCCAGATCGTTGATTAACACCGCCAGCACAGCGGTAGGCGCCGGCGGTTGGGAAGATTGCAGCAGGGCCAGTGCATCTCGTCCAAATCCTGTTTCTAACCCGGCCGCGCCGGCCAGTGCGGCCACCACGTACGCCAAAAATCGGACCGGATCGCTGTCTTCTTTGTCAAGCGATAACCAGGCGACCGGCTCGGCAGCGCCGGCAAGCCATTGGCCTGCCAGGGTGGTCTTGCCAAAACCGGCAGGCGCGGAAATGAGTGTCAGACGGCGCGCCTGCTCGCGACCCCGGTCAAGCCGGGCGAGCAGGCGCGGTCTAGACACAGTATTGGGGCGCAGGGGAGGCGCATTAATCTTCGTATGCAGGATTGGGTCCAGCATACGAAGATTATAGGCGGAAAACGGTAGGGGGTGAAGCGATAGGTCAGGCCGCTTTCAGCGCCAGCGACTGCCAGCGCCGGGCGCTGGCGCCCTTTACGACGAGCCAGATAGCCAGGACCATTTCCCCGATGAAGGTAAATTGGCTGACAGCCACGGCCGAATTGGGGAAGAGGAGCGCTACGACCGGGTCGAAGATATAACCGAAGCCGGCGATGAGCAGCAGCGCGCCCAGCCACCAAGGCATGCCCTCGGCCTGGAAGGCAAGGTAGCCCAGCAGCGCCAGGTGCAGGCCGAAAAGCACCAGCGCGAAAGACCAGCCATCGTCGAAAGCGGTGAGCGCCAGCAGCGCTTGCTCTTGCAGCCGCGCCGCAGCCGGGCCTTCCAGGAGGCTCGCGCTTTGTATCAGACGCAGCGCCTGGCTGGCATTAAGAATAGCGGCGGCGAAAACGGCCGTGTAGATCAGCCGGAACCAGGCCGCCAGCCGCGAGATCTGCCGGTTAACAGGCTCAAAGAAAACGTATAACCCCCAGGCGACTATCACGTCGAGAATCACTACCAGCAGGAAGCTGGCAATTGCCAGGCGAAACTGTGCTTCGTTGGCCAGGATATTGGCCGCGGTCGCCGCGGCGTCACCTGCTACCACCATTCCTTCCATGGCATAGAAGGCAGCGAAAATCGAGGGCACAAACATCAACAACAGCGCTATGCCTGCGGCCAACGCTCCCTGGCGCCGGCTCGTCACCTGACTTTCCATTTCCTGCCGCTTCTTTCCCATCATTGCTTCCTGAATCATCTTTCTTGCTCCTTAAGCCGTAGATTTGTTAGCGATACATAGAGCATAGCCGACGGGTGACCGGGTCGACCAGACACCAAAGTGTTGCTTCACCCGGCGCGAGGTGTTGTTTTATTACCCTGCTACCCGCGCGGCACTGGCAGCAGGATATCCGCCAAGAAATGACGGATTTTTCGCCTCTTGACACGCGGCATGGCGCATGCTACAGTATTCGTCGGCGCACAGTGTGCGACTATTATTAAAGGTGAGTGTGGATAGTATGATGACCAATAACATCCGCCCCTATGGCATCTTCGTCTTTGCCGAAGCCGGCAACGGAGATCTCACCTTGTCGGAGTGCGCCTGCTGACCGTTCAGCGACATACGCGAACCAGGCCGCAGCGCATCCCGATGTCTGCGGCTTTTTTATTTGGCGGCGCCCGTGTTGAAGCGGTGCCGGCCAACCCAAAAGGACGCAGGCACCGCCGGCGTCTTTTTTGTTTCACGAAAACAGACTGGCCTGGGACACTGTGACAAGCTCAGTGCAAGCTGCAAGTTGCAAGTAACCCCTGCCACCTGCAACTTGCCACGTGTAACTTTGAATAACTGGGAACATATCATGAGCGAACAACAATACGAAACCTACGACCTAAAAGAGACTGTGACCAAGAACCGCGTGGTGGGTCTGTGGCGCATGCTCAATGGCTACCGCCGGCAGATCATCGCCGCGACCGTGGCGATCGGCCTGGCGTCGGTTTTCCAGGTGAGCACGTTCTACCTGATTCGCTATTTCACTGATGAGGTACTGGGCAGCGAGCAGATCGTGCGCCAGCTCTTCTGGGTCGCCGCGAGCATCGTTGGGCTGGCGCTGATGCAGGGTATTTTCACTTTCCTCAGCGGCCGCTGGGCGGCAGAGGCGGCCGAGGGCGTGACGGTTCGCCTGCGCGATTATCTCTACGACCATATCCAGCGGCTCTCCTTCGCCTACCACAGCCAAACGCCGACCGGCGAGTTGATCCAGCGCGCCACGTCGGATGTGGATGCCGTGCGCCGTTTTTACGGCGAGCAGGCGATCGGCCTGGGGCGCATCGTGCTGCTTTTCACGGTTAACTTTATCGCGCTGCTGTTACTGAACTGGCAGCTTGCGCTGATATCGGTGATCGTGGTACCGCTTCTACTGCTCGTTTCTGTCTTTTTCTTCAACCGCATCGCGGACCGCTACGAAGCTTTCCAGGAGCAGGAAGCGATCCTGTCCAGCACGCTGGAGGAAAACCTGACCGGCGTACGCGTGGTGCGCGCTTTCGCCCGCCAGGAATACGAAGAGGGCAAGTTTGAGGCAGACAACCTGGAGAAGTTTTACCGCGGCAAGCGACTGCTGCTGATGCATGCCGTGTACTGGCCTTCGACAGACCTGCTGGTCGGCGCACAGCTTCTGCTGGGCTATTTCACGGCGGCGATGATGACGATCAACGGCACGATTACCCTGGGCACGTACCTGGCCTACCTGGGTATCCTGACCTGGCTGTTATGGCCGATGCGTAATCTCGGTCGTCTGATCGTGGATGCGACGCGCGGTATGGTCTCGTATAGCCGCGTGGCGGAGATTATTGCCGAGGAGCAGGAACCACTGGACGAGGGTACCTACCGGCCCATGGAACGGCCGCGCGGCGAGATAGTATTCGAAAACGTCTCTTTCCTGTACGATGATGAGAAGCAAAATCCGAACGCGCCGGTGCTGAACGACATCAGCTTCCAGGTGCCGGCGGGCCAATCGGTGGCCCTGGTAGGCGGCACCGGGTCGGGCAAGACCTCGTTGGTAAACCTGCTGCCGCGCTTCTATGACTACACGGGCGGCAGTGTCACACTGGACGGGGTGGCGTTGAAGAAATACCCGCGGCGCTACCTGCGGCAGAACATCGGCATCGTGCAGCAGGAACCGTTTCTCTTCTCGCGTAACATCCGCGACAACATCACCTATGGCGTTGACCGCGCGGTGACGGAAGCGGAGATCGAGGAAGCGGCGCGCGCGGCGGCCGTTCACGAAGTGATCTTGGGTTTCCCGCACGGCTACGACACACTGGTCGGCGAGCGCGGCGTGACGCTCTCAGGCGGGCAGAAGCAGCGCCTGACGCTGGCGCGCACGCTGCTCAAGAACCCGCAAATCTTGATCCTCGACGACGCGACGTCATCAGTGGATACGGAGACGGAGGCGGCGATCCGCGAAGCGCTGCTGGAACTGATGCCGGGGCGGACGACATTTATCATCGCCCACCGCATCCAGACGGTGATGAACGCGGACCTGATCCTGGTGCTGGAGAACGGCCGTATTGTGCAGGCCGGCGCGCATGACGAGCTGCTGGCTGAAGAAGGCCCTTATCGCCGCATATACGAGCTGCAGGCGCGCATTGAAGATGAACTGCAAGAAGAGCTGTCGGCCGCGGGCCCTGAGCCGATGGCGGTCGCTTGAGGGCCTAGAACAGACGGTTCTGAGGAAGTACCATGAGTGAAGAATATTTCGAAGAAGAAGAATTTGACAGCGATTTCAACGGGCAGACGGTGCTGCGCATCTTGAAGCAGGCAACGCCACATCGGGTGCTGTTGGCCGGGTTCCTGGTGGCAATCACCATCGTGGCCCTGATTGATGGTCTCTTCACCTACCTGAGCAAGTTGATCATCGACCAGGCGATCACGCCCGGAGATCAGGCGCGGCTGGTGCAGCTCCTAATGATGTACGGCGGTCTAATCCTCCTGCAGGCAGGTGGGGTGTTTCTTTTTATCTTTCTCACCGGCCTGTTGGGCGAACGCATCCGCTATGATCTGCGCAAGAAGCTCTTTAACCATTTGCAGGAATTGTCGTTCTCCTATTTCGACCGTACACCGGTGGGTTGGATCATCTCACGCGTGACGTCGGACACGGAACGCATCGCTGAGTTGGTGACCTGGGGCCTGCTGGACGTGACCTGGGGCCTGACGAGCGTGACGATCTCGATGGCCTTTATGTTCCTGATCAACTGGAGGCTGGCGCTGGTGATCCTGGTGCTGCTGCCGGTGCTGCTCTTTGTAGCCTACCAGTTCAAGAAGCGGATATTGACTGAGTTCCGCGAGGTGCGGCGCATCAACAGCAAGATTACGGGCGCTTACGCGGAGAATATCAACGGCGTGCGGGTGACGAAGGCCCTGTCACGCGAGGAACGGGACCTGGAAGAGTTCCAGGACCTGTCGACGGACATGTACCGTGCCTCTTATCGCGCTTCCTGGCTTTCGGCGCTGTTTCTGCCGGCGATCCAGTTGATTACGGCTTTCGGCGTGGGCGCAGTGGTATTCTTTGGCGGTCTGCAGGTGACGGCCGGCGGCATGAGCATCGGCGATATCCAGGCCTTCATCGCCTATGTGACCTTTATGTTGTGGCCGGTGCAGGAGATGGCGCGCGTCTTTGCCCAGATGCAGCAATCGATCGCCTCGGCCGAACGGGTTTTCTCGCTGATTGATGCGCAGCCGGAGATCGTGGACAAACCGGGCGCGAAGGCGCCGGCGTATGTGCGTGGCGATATTGTCTTCGACGATGTTGAGTTCTACTACGAAGATGGCAAGCCGGTGCTAGAAGATTTCTCGCTGACTGTGAAGCAGGGTGAAACGATCGCCCTGGTGGGTCCGACGGGCGGCGGTAAATCGACTATCGTGAATTTGCTTTGCCGTTTTTATGAACCGAAGAACGGCCGTATCTTGCTTAACGGAGACGATTATACGGACCTGACGCAGCGGGCGATCCAGTCACGCCTGGGTATCGTGCTGCAGACGCCACACCTTTTCTCAGGCTCGATCCGCGAGAATCTGCGCTATGGCAATCTGGCGGCGACGGACGAACAGATCGTGGCCGCGGCGAAGGTGGCGGGCGCGCACGACTTCATCATCTCCCTGGAACATGGCTATGACGAGCAGGTGGGGGAGGGCGGCAACTTGCTCTCCGTGGGCCAGAAGCAGCTGCTGAGCCTGGCGCGGGCGATCCTAGCCGAACCGGATATCTTCATCATGGATGAAGCGACGAGTTCGGTGGACACGCTGACGGAGGCGCTGATCCAGCAGGGTATGGAGGCAGTTATGGACGGCCGGACGAGCTTCGTCATCGCCCACCGCCTGAGCACGATCAAGAACGCGGACCGTATCCTGGTGATTGAAAACGGCCGTATCGCGGAATCGGGCACGCACCAGGAGCTGATCCGCGCCCAGGGCCATTACTATAACCTGTACACGAACCAGTTCCGCCGCGAGCGGGAGGCCGCGTATGGGGATCTGGCAATGGCAGCCTAAGCAGAAGTTGTAATAATCCTTTGGTGACAACGCGCCTGGCGCTAAAGAAGCGCCAGGCGCACGCCTAATCAGCCAGCAAGCGAAGTAGTCAAGAGGCGCTTCGTTTACGTTCCAGTAAATAGTTAAATCCTTCCCCCTATTGACACTGCGGAAAAAAGTACGATAATATGACCTAGATTATCGTTTACAACGTCTTTGCCTGCTGCTGGAGGCCAAATGATGAACAAGGAAACCAGACTGTCTTTTTCAGAACTATTGAATCTTGATGCCCTGATAGCCTTTGCGGAGGAGCGCGGATTAAGTTTCTCCGACCGCTTGGACAAAACGCAAGAACAAGCGGAAGCGCAAGCCGAGCTTCATGAGGCGATGTGGGAGGCGCGTCACGGCGGCATGGAGTTCAGCGAGCATGATCGTGAAATCTTGGGGCAGATGCGCGAGCTGGCTTCCCAGCTCGAGTTCTCGCCCACCTTGGGCCAGTTAATCGAACTGCGACAGGAGGCCCTGCGCGCCCAAGGGTAGAGGTGAGTTTCGATCCCGAGACACTCTACACACTCCTCGCCGGCATTCTCTTAAGCACCTGGTTTTGCGCCAGCCTGGTCCACCAGTTCCGTTTTAAGTGGTGGAATAGGCTGGCCTCTTTTGACCGGCTTCATTTACTGCCGCGTTGGACTTTTTTCGCCCCCAACCCAGGCCGGCAAGACCTGCACCTCCTGTATCGCACCTGGGAAGACGGCCAACCTGAGGCCTGGCAGGAGCTGGGCACCAGCGCAGGCGACGGCGGCCGCTGGCGCTGGCTCTGGAACCCGGATCGTTACCCGACCAAAGCGATTAGCGATCTGGTACAGGGGCTGCTCGTCAATGCCTCATCGTGCCCGCAAGACGCTCCGCACCTGGTTATATTCTCTGGCTATTACCTCAGCCTGCTGGCGCTGGTGATGGAGCAGCGGCCAGCTTGCCCAGGGAGTGAGCGCCAGTTTGCGATCGTCGCTACGCAGGGTTTCGGTGGTGAACGGCCGCTCGATCTCAAATTTCTTTCGGAGCGCCATCGTGTCGAGCCCTGAACTCTTTCTGGCGCTCAATCTGAGCACGCGCGTGGCGGCCGTTGGCGTGGCGCTGAGCGGGCTGGAGCTGCTTGCGCTGGCCCCACAGTGGCGTCCTGCCGGGACTTTCTCGGCCAGAACAGTAGCGGCCCTGCACAGCCGGCCGGTGGCATTAGATGTATTCGACCGCTGGCTGAAGCCGCTTCTGCTGCTGCAAATCGGCGGCTCGTTGGCCCTGGTGGCGCTGGGGCCTTATGCCCTGGCCGGGCGGCTGGCTCTGGTCCTGGCCTTTGGCGCGACTTTGGCCGTGCGCTGGCGGCGCAAACTGGCAGGTGACGGCGCCGAGCAAATGAGCGCCATTATCCTGGCAGCTGCCTGCCTGGCAACGCTGCCGGCCGTAGGGGGTGGCCGGGTCGAGTTGGCCGTGATTTTCCTGGCTGCCGAACTGTGCCTTGCCTACACTACCTCCGGGGTAGCCAAACTGATCTCACCCATTTGGCGCAGCGGCGAGGCGCTGCCGGCGATCTTATCGACCAACAGCCACGGCCATCGCAACGCGGCAGCGTTCTTTCACCGCTTTCCAGCACTGGCGTTCTGCGCGAGTTGGGGCGTGATCCTCTTTGAGTGCCTGTTCCCGCTGGCGCTGCTCGGCCCTGGCTGGCTGCTGGCAGCGGCTCTGCTTATTGGCCTCTCCTTTCATCTCGCTAATGCGGTGCTCATGGGGCTCAATAGTTTTGTTTGGGCTTTCCCGGCGGTCTATCCATGCGTAGTGGCGCTGTGGTGGGTCTATATTCGCTAGGCAAGTAACACTCCCCCTCCCGCCTGGCGATGAGGGCGCAGCCACATCTCATTCGCGGAATATTGGCCCGCAAAACCAGGTCGCGCATGCGGAGTGTCACAAGTTTCGCATGGCAGATGCCATCTATTGCTGAGAGCTGATTTGCCCGGATAGAGAGAGACCTCCTGGCCGGCTCATGCTGCAAACAGCAAGCTCAAACCAGGAGGTCTATTATAGGGTTCGCCCTGCCTCAAATTTGGCAGGGGACCATTCTGCAATTTTGGTTGCCACTGCGCAATTGGCCTGGATCAGGCCAGGGCAAAAAGCTGCCCAATCTGACGACAGACTTTACTCCATTGCCGCGGCGTAGGCATCTACCAGGCCGTGTCCAAAGAAGGAGGTACGCCCGCCATTACCATAGCACTTCAGGCGGCCATCGAATGCATTAAGCGGCTCCCAGTTGGGGGGGCATTCCAACTGCTGTGCCGAACGCTGGACAGCCGCTTGCACAGCACTTGGTCCCCAATTGGGGTGCATTTGCTTGACCAAGGCCGCTACGCCTGCCGCATGTGGGGAAGACATAGATGTTCCATTCAAATAGCCGTAACGGTATCCCTGGTCTAAAACGGTCAAACCTGTATATCCCATTCCTTCCAGGAAGTCATAAAAGTCCCAGATGCCGTCGACAGGGTCACTTGTGCTGCTCATCGCAGCCAGGATAGCATCCTGATAAGTTCCTGTTGCTCTACCATAATCTCCACCCGGGGCGGTAACATCTACACGCGACATTCCAACACTGGAGTAGTCTGCAATCCAGAGATCATAGCCGGGTATACCGATCGGGCCCGTAGCGGATACGGTCATCACGCCAGGAAGTTCAGCAGGCGCCACGCGGCAGTTATTTT
>JBJYWX010000351.1:0-1822 GCA_046259695.1 Promineifilaceae bacterium (SeqCode)
TGCCGCGGCGGCATCGCAGCATGCAGGCCACGCTGGACGTTTCCTGGGCAAGGCTGAACGCCGACCAGCAGCGCGCCTGTGAGGAATTATCGGTTTTCCGCGGCGGCTTCACGCGCGCGGCGGCCTTTGGCGTGGCCGGGGCGACGCTGCCGCTGCTTGTGACGCTGGCCAATAAGTCCTGGCTTACTTATGACCGGCAGGCGGACCGCTATCATTTCCACGAACTGCTGCGCCAGTACAGCGCGGCCAGGTTGAGCGCCAATCCCGGCCATGAGGAGAATGTACGCCGGCGGCACAGCGCTTATTTCTGCCACTTCCTGCAGGAACGGGAAACGGATTGGCTCGGCGCGCGGCAGCAAAAAACGGCCGTGGATATACGCACGGAGGTAGATAATATTCAACGCGCCTGGCGCTGGGCGGCTGGCGCGGGAGATGCCACGCTGCTCGCCGAGGGGCTGATCAGCCTGTGCCGCTTCTATTTCTGGGAAGGGCGTTTGAACGACGGGCGCCAGGCCTGCCTCGCGGCCGCGGCCGGCTTATCGGCGCGGCAGATGGAGAGCCCGCAGCACATGGCGCTGCTGGCGCTGGTCCTGGCCCGTGAAACCGTGTTCGTCGACGATGTTGCACAAAAAGAAGCGCTTTTGGCCCAGAGCCAGGCCCTGCTGGACGAGGCGGCGCAGAGGGGGCTGGATACGCGCAGGCAGCGGGCGTTCCTGCTGCTGGCAAACGCTTATGCCGCCGAGAACCGCGACTTTGACGAAGCGATAGGCTATGCAAACCAGGCGCAGCCGTTGTTCCAGGAGATGGGGGATCGCTGGGGAGAAGCGGAAGCTTTCGCGATGCAGGGCGCAGACTCAATTTTCCACGGCGCTTATGACCAGGCGCGCGATCTCCTGAGCGCCAGCCTGGAAATCAGAGAACAGCTTGGGGACAAGCAGGGCATCGCCGAAGCCACCGTCTACCTGGGCATCGTCGCCCGGCACCAGGGCCATTTTGATGAGGCTATCGCGCTCGACCGGCAGTGTCTCAGCTTATACCAGGAGTTGGGCAACAAATTCCGCCAGGCCTGGTGCCTGAGCATCCATTCCTATACACTGTCCTGGGCCGGCGAGTTTACACCCGCAAAAGAAGCCGCCAACCAGGCAGCGGCGCTGGATCACGACCTTGGCCAGGCTCCGAACCCCTGGAGTCTGAATCCATTGGCCAAGGCGACATCCCATCTCGGATTCTACGACGAGGCCCGGGCGACCGCGTCCGAAAGCCTGGCCATCGCCAGGCGCATTGGGCACATGGACCAGGCGAGTTGGGCGCTGCTTTTGCTGGGCGAAATCGCGCTGGTAGGAGGGGACCTGGCCGGGGCAAAGGGCTACTTAATGGAGAGCGCGGCCATCCTGGCGGAGATGCAGCATACATACGAGGCGCTTCCGCGGGCAATTTTGAGCCACGTCTATCTGGGCCTCGGCGATGCGGACGGCGCCCGCGGCTCCCTGGCCGGCGCCCTGCGCACGGCGCACAGCTGCCGTTCCATCTCCCCGACAATCTGCTGCCTGCCGGCGGCGGCGCTGCTGGCCGCGGAGAACGGGAACCATCAGAGGGCTGTCGAACTGTATGGCGTGGCGCAGCAGTTCGCGTACATCAGCCATTCGCGCTGGTTCGCGGATGTGGCCTGTAAGGCGCTGGACAAGGTGAGCGACTCTTTGCCGCCCGAAGTGGCCGCGGCGGCCGAAGCGCGGGGGCGGGAGATGGATGTGTGGGAAACGGCCGAAGCGCTGCTGCGGGAATTGGACGGAAGCTGATACGCAAAAGGGCCCGCGCTGCCGGC
>JBJYWX010000352.1:0-6999 GCA_046259695.1 Promineifilaceae bacterium (SeqCode)
GGTCAGTTTCCAGCTGCCAATCGTTGTTTACTTCCTGGCGCGGGTGGGATTAGTGACGGCGCGCTTGCTGCTAGATCAATGGCGTGTGGCCCTGGTGTTGATCGCGGTCCTGGCAGCCATGATCACACCATCTATTGATCCGGTGACCATGCTCATCACCATGGCACCGCTTGTAGTGCTCTATCTGTTGAGTATTTCCCTGGCAAGGATTGGGCAGCGACAGTTTGAGCAATCCATGGCTGTTTAGCCTTTGATCTCGATGCGAAATTCGTCGCTGTCGTCAAATCTAGTGAGCAAATAGGCAGCGACGGCGCCTCCCAGGAAGCCGAAGAGGTGCATCTGCCACGAAATGGGAAGGGATGTGGGCACCATGCCCACCAGCATACCGCCATAAAGAAGCAGGACCAATACGGACCAGAGGATCGACTGCCAGCTGCGTTCAAAGTAACCGCGAAATAACAGATAGCCGAAGAAGCCAAAGACCAACCCGCTGGCGCCGATGTGCAGCGAAGCGGCCGGGGCGAATAGCCAGGTGCCCAGCCCGCCAACTAAAACTACGACGATAGTTACGATCGCGAACGAACGCCAGCCACGCAAAAGAACGAACCAGCCCAGTATGAGAAAAGGCAAGGTGTTGGCGGCCACATGCGCGAAGCCCCCATGTAGAAATGGCGCGACAAAGATGCCGCGTAGACCGGTCACGCTGCGGGGGATAATGCCAAACCGGTCGAGCCGCCCACCAATGGTCCAATCAACCAACTCCTCGAGCCACATGACGAAAACGAAGCTGCCGAGAATGACGATATGGGAGCGAAGGCGTTGGCCCAGCGCTTGCAGGTCCTCATTATGCTGCACTTCTGCAGCTCCTGGACAATCTCGACCGTAATTTGGCTAGCCGATGGCCGGCAGATGCTGTATCACTGTGCATGTTTCTTGTAACCTATACGTAGCGGAAGGCATTTAGTTTTGAGTAACTGCTCACACCGTCAAGCGCTTTACGCGAATTAAGCCAGGTCATGATTGTTATCAAGACGCCGACCAGCGATCCGCATCTGAATCTGGCGATCGAAGAGTATCTGCTGCGCAGGATCGTGGAAGATGAAGCGATATTGATGTTCTATGTCAATGAGCCTTCGGTCATCGTCGGGCGCAATCAGAATGTTTTCCAGGAAGTGAATTACTCCTTTGTCAATGAGATGGAAATCCCAGTGATTCGCCGGCTTTCCGGCGGCGGTACAGTGTATCATGATCCGGGCAATTTGAACTACTGTCTTATCACGCCGGGGCAGGGGATGCTGAATGATTATGCCGCGTTTACGGAGCCGGTCAGGCGGGCAATTGAGGCAGTAAATCTGGCGCCGTCACTACGCCACCGTAGCTCGATTTTTGTGTTGGAGAAAAAAGTTTCGGGCAATGCGCAGTACGCGAGCGGGAGCAAGCTGTTGAGTCATGGCACCTTGTTGATTGACGCAGATCTTGGACGTCTGCAGCAGGCAGTCGCGCCTTCCCTGGGCGAAGTGTCCTCACGGGCAATTCGGTCCGTCCGCAGTTCGGTGGCAAACCTGGTGGAGCTGGCGAAAGAGCCGCTGAGCACTTCGACCATGCTAGCACATCTGCAAAGTGCTTTTCTTGGCAGCACAGCGCCGAAGAGCTACCAGCTAACGGATGCCGACTGGGAAGCGGTAACCCAACTTGCGGATTCACGATACCGTAGCTGGTCCTGGAATGTCGCGCGCTCGCCCGCGTGTATTGTTTACCGCCGCGTGCAAAAGAAGTCGCTGCGCATAGCCATAGAAGAGGGTTGTATCAGTTCTGTCGAGCCGGCAGAAAGCGTGCCCCACGGCCTGGCAAGTGATCTCAATCTTTGCTTGCGCGGTGTTCGCTTCGATCGCCGGGCGGTAGAAGCAGCCCTGACCTATTGTAGTATGCTGACAATGCCGCCCGGCGTTTCGCGGGATGAATTGGCTGACGTGTTGACCGGGTACCGGCCGATCAGCCGCTGATGTAGCTTACCGCGGAATCGATGCTTTTCTCCGGGCTGACATTATACTGCACGTCTTCAAGATTGCCGTCCGCTCCGATGATGAAATGGCTGCGAATGATGCCGTCATAAGTCCTGCCAAAGGACGTTTTTTCGCCCCAGACACCGTAAAGGTCCGCTACCTCGTGCTCGGGATCCGAAAGAAGGTTATAAGGCAGTTTTTCTGCAGCGCGCCATTTGCTGAGGTCCTGCACAGAATCTGGGCTGACGCCAAGGATTATGGTACCGGATTCCTCAAACTGGGGAAAACGGTCACGAAAGCCGCAAGCCTGCCTGGTACAGCCGGGCGTGGCGGCTTTTGGGTAAAAGAAAATTAGGACCCGATTGCCACGATAGTCCGACAATTTGGTGACATTGCCTTCGTCATTGGTCAGTTCAAAATCAGGTGCTTTTTCGCCATTTTCGAGGGGCATGATGTTCTCCTTTGTGTTGTTGAGAAATAAGATCTTGGCGGCCTCAAGAAGCCAGACGGCCGGCTGCCGCCGAGCTTCAACTGCGGCCGTGAACGGGTAACGCCGCGCCATTGACGGCCCGCGCTTCCTCCGATGCGAGAAACAAGATTACGTCCGCCAGCGCCTCAGGCGCAACCCATTTGCTGAAATCGGCATCCGGCGAATCCTTGCGATTGCGCGGCGTGTCGATGGTTCCAGGCAGGACACAGTTTACATTTATTCCTTCATGCTGGCGGAGTTCCGCGGCCATGCTTTCGGTGAGGCGGATGACGGCGCTCTTGGAGACGATATAGGGTGCCATGTGCGCCCTGCCGGCTAACGCCGCTTCGGCGCCGATATTCACGATTTTTCCGTAGCCCTGCGCCAGCATAAAAGGAATGACGGCGCGGCTCATCAGAAAAACAGTACGGGCGTTCAAATTGAGCATAAAATCCCAGGTGTCAATAGGCGTTTCGTGAACGGGTGGCCCCATCGTATAGCCGCCGGCGATATTGGCCAGCACATCGATGCGGCCGAAGTGGTCAATGATCCCATCCACCAGTTCCGACACTGACTGGCTATCCGTCAGGTCACCAGAGGCGTAATAGCATGAGGGGCCCTCGGGGATGAGATCGCCAAACAGTTCTTGCACGACCTCGCGTTTGCGATCGATGACTGCCAGCCGCGCACCCGCGTCGTGAAAAGCGATCGCCGTGGCTTTGCCTAGATTGCCGGCTGCACCGGTAATCGCGACAATCTTGTTCTTGAAATCAGGCATGTGGAGCTCCTTGCACTATTTCCGGCAATGCATCGTCAGAATCGGTGATGGTTTCTCGGTCACGGCTGGTTCAAGCTGGTCCTGCGGGCCAAGCCAGCTACAGTAAACGCTTGTAACGAGCGGTTCTCAGGATACCGACAATGCTTTTCGCGTCAAGTAAACTGCCATCGAGTGCCATGCGCACCAGGTCATTGAAGGGATAAGGCACTACTTCAATTTCTTCATCGTCATCCTGAGGCAGCGGATTGGTGTGCAAACCGCAGGCGAGATAGATGGCCATTATTTCATTTGAGACGCCAGGAGCGGGCCAACAGCGCCCCAGTTCAATAAGTTGTTCGGCCTCCTGGCCCGTCTCTTCGCGCAGCTCGCGCTGGGCGCACGCGTTCCAATCTTCATTTTCGCCGCGCGTTCCGGCCGGGAGCTCAAGGATAAAATCTGCCAGAGCATGGCGGTACTGGCGCAGCATGAGGACGGTGGGTTCGGGGCTGTCGTCTAGCCAGGGCACCAACACGACGGCGCCGGGATGGTCGATGTAGGTGGTCTTGACCAAAGTGCCGTCAGCCAGCACGCGGGCAGCGCTGCACAGCCGCCAGGATTTGCCCTGCCAAATGGTATAGCGTGCAGAATTATTCATGAAAGTAATTTTAGGCGAAGATGGCCGGATTCCCAAAGAAGCCCCAGGAAGGCTCTCAGGTTACGGGATTGTTCGCGTACTGTAGTGAGGAGCGCTGTTTCTAGCTGCAGTCCGGTATCTGGATCTGCTGACCGACAGAAATACGGTTCGGGGTGGTGATACCATTGTAACGCGCTAGCTGCTCAACGCTGCAGCCGTAGCGCAGCCCGATGCGGAAGAGGTTCTCGCCCGGCTGGACAACGTGAACGCCTCCGCCGGCCGCCGGGGCTTCGGTCGGTGAAGGTTGGGATGATTCTTCGGTACCGGCCGAACTTTCATCCTGGTTGTCTTCAGGTTCACTCACTTCAGGCGCTACCGTAGCGCCTGGCACGGGTATGAGCAGTTCTTGGCCTACCTCAAGCACATTGACGTTAATGATGTTGTTGGCGGCCGCGATTTCATCTACGGTCACACCATATTGGGTGGCGATTTTAAATAGGGTTTCACCTGTTACGACAATGTGTATCTGTTCCGTCTGGGGCTCGGCCGTTGGCTCCACAGCCACGGGTGTAGGTTCTTGAGCCGCGGGCGCTTCGGCCGTTACCAACTCACCGGTCGGGGTGGTAATTGGCTGTTGGGGTAAAACAACTGGCTGAGTGCTGATTGCTATCGGCGTGGGCTGGGCAGCTGAGGCTTCGCTGCCTGGGTAAGGGCGAACACAGGCCGAGAGTGCGAGCAACACAAGCATCAAGAGCAGCATAATTCCTATGGGATATATTCTTGTATGCATCACGGACTCTCCTTATGTTGCGCTGCCTACGCCTGATGCTATTTTAATGCTTGAGACAAAAGCAGTCAACATAATGTTTTGGGGACCGCCCACGGAAGTCCGCGTGAGGCTTACCAGAGCGGTGTGGCAATAGTCGCTCTTTCGTAGCGCAGTATGCGGCACGCTGGGCTATAATTTCCTGCTATGCGTTCTCCGGAACAAACACGGATGGAACAAACCGCTTGGCGCATCGCGATCAACGCGCACCTGCTCTCGCCAGAGCCCGGCTACCGGCGCGCCGGCATTCACCACTATATTTCGCAGATATTGCGCCATCTACCCGTAGATGAGGAAGTGATGGAATACGTGGTTTACACACGTGCGCTGGATAGTGTTGAACCGCGCCCTGGACTCCGCGTCGTTTCCAGCAGTTGGCCGACGGAGCGCCGGCTCACGCGCATCCTCTGGGAGCAAAGCGCCTGGCCGGCGCTGATCGCGCGTGCGGATTTCAATTTGCTGCACAGCATGGCCTTTGTAACACCGATCTTGTCAAGCCTTCCAAGCGTAGTAACGGTTTATGATCTGAGCTTTTTACACTTTCCGGAAAGATTTCCGACCTTGCAGCGCAATTACCTGCAAAGCCAGACGCGGCGTTCGGTAAGACAAGCGCAGCGCGTTATCACCATCTCTGAGGCCAGCCGCCAGGACCTACATCGCTTCTATGGAGCGCCGCTGGAAAAGATTGACGTGGTTGTTCCCGGAATTGATGCAGGGTATCGGCCGTTGGCGGCAGAGGAGGTTAAGGCATTTCGCGAGCAGCATGGCGTTCAACGGCCGTTTGTTCTGCACGTTGGTACCCTGCAGCCGCGCAAGAATATTCCCGTGCTCCTACGCGCGGTGGCCGGGCTTGGTCGAGACGATTTAGATCTCGTTCTTGTGGGCGCCAAAGGCTGGTATTATGACGAGATCTTTGTCGAAGTGGAACGTCTGGGCCTGAGCGGGCGTGTACACTTTCCAGGCTATGTTAGGGATGAGGCGTTACCCTTCTGGTATAATGCTGCCGCGGCGTTGGTGTTTCCGTCTGTCTACGAAGGATTTGGCATGCCGATCTTGGAAGCGATGGCGTGCGGGACGCCGGTCATAGCCGCGTTTTCTTCTTCCATACCTGAAGCGGGAGGGGAGGCAGCCCGATATTATGAGCCTGACGATGATAGCGCCCTGGCAGAACATCTGGGTGAAGTCCTCGAGGACGGCGAGCTGGCAGCGCGCATGAGCGCCCGTGGGCGACAGCATGCCTCTCACTTTTCTTGGGCACGAGCGGGTATGGAGACGGCGACTGTATATATTCGCGTGTTGGGCGGCTGATGAGACACGAAAGCGTTCGTAATCTAACCATCGCCAGCGACATTTTGCTGGTTAATTTGGCCTTTCTCCTTGCCTATCTGGCGCGATATGAATGGCAATGGCTGCGTCCTGTTGTTTACCAGGAACCTTACAGTGGCTACTTGAATCAACAGCTGCTGCTGAATGTGCTACTGATATTCATGTTTCGCCAGCATAAGGTGTGGCGGCGCAGGCGCGGAGAAGCTTGGGTTGACGAAATGTCGCGCATACTTTCGGCAACGGCATCGGCCATCGCGATCCAAATGGCCATCAGTTTCTTTTTCCAACCAGTGCCATTTTCACGCTTGATGTTGGTCTGGGTGATGTTTTTTGTCGTCGTGCTCTTGGGTCTCGCACGTTTGCTGCGCCACTGGATATTGCGAATCCTTTACCGGCGTGGCATTTTGGGCGACGATGTAATCGTTGTGGGTGCGGGCGAAGTTGGACGTGGCGTCATTCGCACGCTGCTGGCGCGGCCTGATCTCGGTTACCATATTGAAGGATACTTGGACGACGGCACGGGTGAGAATAATCTTGGCTCAGCCCGTGTGCCGCACCTGGGCAGCTACAAAGATTTCAAGCAGACGTTAGAAGCCTATCCGACTTTACATACGGTCTTTGTGGCCCTGCCTGGGGAGATGCATCAAGAAGTTGCGGCCATCATGCGTGCTGCCGGCGATCGTTCAGTTCGCACCCAGGTTGTGCCCGATCTGTTGCAGATGAGTCTGAACCGGGTGGAGTTTATCAATATGAGCGGCATTCCCATGCTCGGCACGCGAGAAGTTCAGATCAGCCGCCTGGGCCGTGTGTCCAAGCGCGCAATGGATTTGCTGGTGACCTTCCTTGCGGCCATACCAGCGCTGATCATTTCGGCCGTGGTAGCCGCGTCGATCAGGCTGGATTCAGAGGGCCCAATTATCTATTCCGGCTGGCGCGTCGGCCAGGATGGCAAGATCTTCAAGATGTATAAATTCCGCTCCATGA
>JBJYWX010000353.1:0-9244 GCA_046259695.1 Promineifilaceae bacterium (SeqCode)
TCAGAGGAAAAACGGAACAAGAGGGGCGTGTAAAGCCCAATAATCGAAAACTGCACTTTTTATGACGGAGAGCCTGTGTCATGTGGCCAAGTCCTTTGCCCTACACCAAGCAAAACGGGCGGCTCCGCCTGGAGCCGCCCGTTACCTGTTGGCTGCTAACTGACCACTGTTTACTCTCCTACGGGTAGGGATCCGGCGTGGGCGTAACTTCGTTGAAGTCCAGCCCGCCCTGCGAGGGCGGCACATCGACCGTGTAGGAAGCCGGCCCGTACTCGGTGCCGTTGGGCGGCGGCGGGTTCACGGTGTAGGTGTCCTCCGGCAGGTCAACAAAGGCGTAGTAGCCCATGGCATCCGTTGTCGCCACGCCCTGGCGACCGGTGCTGTTGGTGATGCCGATCTCCACATCCGCCACCGGCGTGCCTTCGGCATTCAGTACCCGCCCGCTCACGCCCAGCGGCGTGTCGTTAAAGATGGCCGGCAGGAAAGACGTTTCCGGTTCCGGCGCGGGACCAAACCCGGTGCACGATTCCAGCGAAACCTCGTCCACAAAGAGCGCCGTGATGCCGTCCCAGCCGTTGTTGTAGCTGGAGAAGTAGAGCTGGATGGTGCGCCCGGCGTACTGGAGCAGGTTGTATTGGTAGTAGGCCCATACCTGGTCGTTGCTGCGCATGCTTACCAGCCGCTCCAGCTCGTTGCCGCGCTCGTCGAGGATAAAGACCCACTGCGCGTCGCCCGCGGCGGAAGCCATCAGCGTCATCGCCTCCGATGGGCTGGCCGGGATCATCAGGTCCGGCGATTCCGAAGTCTGCGGGAAGAGGTAGAAGGAAAGGGTAGCCTCCGTGGCGTCGGCCGGAATGCTCACCGTCTGCAGCGCGGAGGAGTAGCTGTAGATATTGTCGTTGGGGTCAGTGATGCCCGTGCGCACCGACCAGCTTCCGGACTGCGCCTGCTCCTGGGAGAAAGCGGCCGGGAAGTTCGTGCTGGGCAGACGCCAGGCGCTGTCCTGCGCCTCGAAACCGCCGTCCACGATGAGCTCTTCGCAGACCAGCGGCGGCGGCGGCGTGGCCGTGGGCGTGTTGGTCGGCGTGGCCGTGGCCGTAGCCGTGTTCGTGGCCGTGGGCGTGTTGGTTGCCGTGGGCGTGTTGGTTGCCGTCGGGGTGTTGGTGGCTGTGGCCGTGGCCGTTGGGGTGTTGGTCGCGGTCGCGGTCGCCGTGGGGGTCTGCGTGGGCGTGCCGGTCACGGTGGCCGTGGGAACCGTAGCGGAGCAGATCTCGACCTGAGCCGGATCGACAAACATGGCGGTCACGCCGCCAAAGCCGTTGTTGAAGGTGCCGAAATAGAGGCGGATGGTGCGGCCCTTATAGGCCGAGAGGTCAAAGCTGTAATCCTGCCAGGTCTGCGTGTTTTCGCGGGTGACCACCAGCCGCTCCAGGATGTTGCCGCGCGGGTCCATGATGAAGACCCACTGCGCATCGCCGACATTGGTGCGCATCAGGGACATCGCGTTGCGCGCCGCGGACATGTCTTCCGGGATAGCCATGGTGGACGACTCCGAGGTCTGTAAGAACAGGCTGAAGGAGAACGTGGCCGACGTGGCGTCAGACGGGATCATGACCAGCTGCGAAGCGGAGGAGAAGCTGTAGGTGTTGTCGCCGGCGACGACGATGCCGGTGCGCATCGACCAGCTGCCGATGTTGGCGCGCTCGTTGGTGTAGGCGGCCGTGTATTCCGTGGCCGGCACATCCCAGGTGCTGCTCAGGTAATCCTCAAAGCTGGGATTGGCGACGATGCCATAGCAGCTTTGCTGCGCCTGATCGACCTCGTTTGCGCTGTCGACTTCAAGGCCGCCAATTGGGGATTCCTCCCCAGGGTAAGGCTCTTCGGCCACGACCGCGCTTCTGTCCGGCAGGAGGAGATTGGCCCCCGGATACGCTTCCTGGCCGGGATAGGGGTCGCCGGGATAAGGATCATCGGCGCTGAAAATCTCAAGCGAACCAAAAAGGGCACGGCCGAGCAGGGCCAGGGGGCTCTGCCCTTCGGCCGCCGCCTCCTGCACCGCTCCTGCGGCTGTGCTTTCACCTCGTAGATCGATAACGGGCGCCTCGCCCGCAGATGCTCCCAAAAATACCAGCAGGCCGAGGCCGATGACGGCCAGGACGGCAGCAACTTGTTTCATGTCGCCTCTCCTTATGCGCGGGAAAATTCACGGTAACTTCACATAACGTGAACAGTATACATAATGTTTGGGATTATGTCAATGTGGGAGGGAAGGGGCGAAGAGGCGAGGGAGCGAGGGGGCGAAGGGGCGAGGGGGCGAGAAGGCGAGGGAAGTAGAGTCAATGGTCAACAAGGACTGGTCAATGATCCATGGGACGCGGAGCGGCGCGGAGATACGCGGATTACCCCGGAATCGTGTTGGCATGGGCGAGTTGTCCTGCTGCCCCTGCGCCTGTTAAAGTAGCCTGACGGAAAAAACTTGACTGCGAGAGACTGGCCAGAGCAGAGCATAGTCTTTTCTGCCGTTTGCTTTCCCAGTGGGCATGGTAGAAACCGGACGACGATGTTTAGCCCATTTCAGGGTGAGACTCGCCGCGCTAGAATTGTCATCCTGAAGGCGCAGCCTGAAGGATCCCTATGGCCCACCGAGTGGAGAATGGCTCGGTTGGAGCAGGGCTTCGGGGATGCCTCACTTCGTTCGGCATGACAAGCGGGGGGTTCGGCGTGAAAAGGAGTCTGCAGCCGGCTGCACGCTGCGTGTACGAGCAGTGGGCAGAGGGCAGTATGCAGTGAACGAGTAGTTCCTCGTTCGCAGTTTGGTAGTCAAAGAGAAGAAACTTGGCGATTCGCCGGAGCAGAGCAAAGTTTTTTTATGCCGTTTGCTAATTGTTGATTGTTAATTGTTTTTTGTTACCTAGGGATACGCGGACGGCGTGACGGTGACGGCCGTAAAGTTAAGGCTTCCCGCGGACGGGGGCACATCGGCCAGGTAGGACTGCGGCTCGTACTGGAAGATGAGCGGCAGGGGGGCGTCGACCGTATAGCTGTCTTGCGGCAGGTCATCGAAGGCGTAGTAGCCGGCGGCGTCGGTGGTGGCCAGGCCCTGGCCGCCGCTGCTGTTGGTGATGCTGATCTCCACGCCCGGCTGCGGCGTCCCTTCGGGATTTAGCACACGGCCGTTCAGACCCACGGGCACGTCGCCGAAAAGCCCGGGCAGGAAAGCGGAAAGGGGCGACTCCTCCGGCGTCGTCGTTGCGGTTGGCGTGCTCGTCGCCGTAGCGGTCTGCGTCGGGGTGGCCGTGGTCTCGGCGGCGTCCGCGCAGCTGCGAATGGACACGTCATCGACAAACATGGCGCTTATGCCGCCGCTGCCGCTGTTGAAGGTGCCGAAATAGATCTCGACGCTTTGCCCGGTATACGGCGAGAGATCGAACTCGAAATAGGTCCAGGCGCGCGCGTCGCTGCGCTCGCTGACCAGCCGCTGCAGCTCCTGGCCGCGGCTGTTGTAGAGAATAACCCACTGGGCGTCGCCCAGGTTGCTGTCGAGCGAGTTGAGCGCCTCGCTGATCGAGGCGGGGATGATGTAGGATGCCGGCTCGTCGCTCTGCTGGAAGAGATAGAAGCTGAGCGTTACCGCGGCGCTGCCGGCAGGAATGACCACGCGCTGGCGTGCGGAGGAGAAGCTGTAGATGTTGAGTTCGCCGTCGCCGATGCCGGTGCGCAGCGACCAGGCGCCGCTGCGGGCCTGATCCTGGCTGTAGACCGCTGTTTGCTGCGTGGCCGGGATGACCCAGGCATCCACGATTTCAAAGCCGCCGTTGCCGACGCCTTCTTCGCAGGTCGCCTCGCTATTGCCGCCGTTTTGCGGCGCTTCCTCGACGGGCACCGCGGCTTCCGGCGTGGGCGTCGCTGTCGCTTCCGAAACGGCCGTGGCGGTTGGTGTGGCGGTGGCCGTCGCCGCGCTCTGATCCGGCTCTGCGCTTTCGGCACCGGGCTCGCCGGAGGCGAGCGTCGGCGTAGCCGCGGCGGTTGGGCTGGCCTGCGTGTCCGAAGCGGCGGGCAGCCAGGGGCAGGCGTCAGCCGCGTCGCCGCTGGCGTTGGCCAGGTAGCTGCCGTCGGGGCAGGTGATGGCCATCATGAAGACATCGTCGCCCTTGGGCGAGCCCGTCGCGCCGGTCAGATCGACATTGACCATAAACGCGGTGGCCAGGTCAAGCCCCTCGATCTGGGCCCCGGCCATGTTGAGGTTGATCAGCGTGGAGGCGATCAGGCCGGTGCCGCGCAAATCGGCGTCCTGCAGGCTGTCGCCGTCCGCGCTGTCAATGATGATCGCTTCCCTGGCCGGGCAGTCGTGCCAGTCGACCCCTTGCTGCGCCGGGTTCTCGCAGCGCGCTTCTTGCACCACCGGCTGCGGCACGTGGGCGGCTGCGCCGGTCAGCGGGGCGAAGATGACGATGGCGCGCCGGCGCACGCGGTAGAGCGTTTGCAGCGCTTCCTGCTGGGCTTCCTGGGGCAGGGTTTGCAGGCGGGATTTGAAGGCCTCGAAGGAAAGCGTCGTTGGGGATGTCTGCGGCGCGCGAACGGCCGTTTTCTCGGCGGTGAGGAATGAAATGACGGGAAGCTGCCCCGCCGAGGCTCCGAGCACGATGCCGGAAACCAGCAAAATGACGCCGACAAGAGCGGTCACAATTTTCATACTCATGGCTTGCCTCCACAGAACAGGCGGGCGAATTGTTTACATAACGCCAAGTTTAGTATACATAATGTAGGTAGTGTTGGCAAGTTATGGTAAGTTGGAGGTTGCAGGTTGCAGATTGCAGGTGGCATCCGCAACGTGCCCGGTGCCGCTTGCCCCTTGCCACTTGCCCCTTCACCCCCCATAATTGCCCGACCTATGCTCGAACGTCTTCAGTCGACTTATCGCGAGTTTCCGCGGGCGTTTTGGATTCTCGCCCTGGCGGCCTTTATCGACCGGCTCGGGGCGACGATCATTTTTCCTTTTTTCGCGCTCTATGTGACGCAGCGCTTCGGCGTGGGGATGACCGAGGCCGGGGTGCTGATCGCCATCTTCTCCATTTCGGGGTTCGTGGGCAGCCTTATCGGCGGCGTGCTGACGGACAGGTTCGGCCGCCGCAGCCTGGTGATCTTCGGCCTGGTGGCCAGCGCGTTAAGCAGCCTGATCATGGGCTTTGTCAACGAACTGGTTGTCTTCTACGCCGTGGCGGTTTTCGCCGGGTTGTTGAGCGACATGGCCGGGCCGGCGCACGGGGCGATGGTCGCCGATTTGCTGCCGGAAGAGAAGCGCGCGGAGGGCTTTGGCGTTTTGCGCGTGGCCGCCAACCTGGCCTGGATTATCGGGCCCAGCATCGGCGGCCTGCTGGCGGCGACCTCGTTCCTGCTGCTGTTCGTGCTGGACGCGGTGAGCAGCCTGACCACGGCGGCGATCGTTTATCGCTTCATACCGGAGACGATGCCGGCGCCAGCCGAGGGCGAGGAAAGCGGTGAATCAGGGGACCTGCTGGCGACGCTGCGCGGCTATGGCGTGGTGCTGAAAGATTACGTGTTCATGTTCTACGTGACGGCCTGCACCGTGATGGGGCTGGGCTATACGCAGATTTACAGCACGCTGTCGGTCTACCTGCGCGACGTGCACGGGGTGTCCGCGGGCGGGTTTGGGCTGCTGTTGAGCCTGAACGCCGCCGTGGTGGTTGTCTTCCAGTTCTGGCTGACGCGGCGCCTGACCGGCCGCGCCCCGATGCTGCTGATGGCCGCCGGTTCGCTGCTGTACATGGTTGGGTTGGGCATGTATGGCCTTGTCGCAGTGTACGCGCTGTTCGTTGTAGCGATGGTGCTGATCACCTTTGGGGAGATGATCGTTGTGCCGCAGGGCAATTCACTGGCGGCGAATTTCGCGCCGGAAGCGATGCGCGGCCGTTACATGGCCTTATTCGGCCTCTCGTGGACAATCTCCGGCGCGCTCGGCCCCTGGGGCGCGGGCCTGATCATGGACAACGGCAACCCGGACTGGATCTGGTACCTCGCGGCTATCTTATCGGCCGTGGCCGCCGGGGGGTTCTTGCTGCTGTATTTTGTGACCAGGAAGGAAACGGCCGTCAACCAGTTGTGAACTGTACATGATCAGCTGGAAATGGGACGCGGACGGGCGCGGAGAGTCGCGGAAGGACGCGGAAAAATCAGGACCAGTTGAGTTGCCCTGCAGCTCCTTCGCTCCTTCGCCCCTACGCCCCTGTGCCTGTTTACTGCCAACTGCCAACTGCTATCTGTCCTTCGCCGCTTTTCTGAGGTAGGCGTTCAGCGGCGCGAGCGCTTTGAAGGCGGCGATGAGCTGGTCCTGGAAGTCATCGGCCAGGAGCTGCTCGTCGCTAAACGGCCGTGTAGCCGTGAAGCTGGTCAGGCGCAGCAGCTCAATCGCCGGGTGGTCGAGGCTGACGCCGCGCGGCGCGGTCTTGAGCTGCAGCTCGCGGTCGAGGCTTTGGGGATAGACGGTGCGGAAGGCCGGGTCGTCCAGGATGGCGTTCAGCTCGTCGTAACTCTCGTCGATTGTCTCGCGGATCGCTTTTAACTCCTTGGAAGACGGCCGGTAGATGCCGCCGCCGGCGAAGCTGCCGCCCGGTTGTACCTGCAGGTAGTAGGCGGGCCACTGGCCGCCGGCCGAAACGTAACCGCTCATGGTTGTTTTCAGCGGTGATTTGTCATTGCTGAAGCGCACGTCGCGGTAGATGCGGAAAATCTTGACCGTCGCCGGGTCGCTGAGCGTGTCGGCCACCGCCTGGTCAAAAAAGGCGATTTCCTGGGCGACATCTTCGAGGCCGGCGGTGAAGGCCTGGCGCAGCCGCTTGTACTGCGGTTTGCGCGGGTTAAACCATTCTTTATTGTTGTTTTGGGCGAGTTCACCCAGGAAGGCGAGCAGTTCGGGAGATATCATAGGAGAATTATGAAGTGTGATGGCGTAAGTGGCAAGTGGCAAGTGGCAAGTGGCAGGTGCGAGGGGGCGCGGGGGCGACCATACCGGCGGCTGCCCGCGTGCCAATGACCATTGACTGTTGACTATCGCCCATTTTCTTCGGCGTCTCTCCGCGTTTCTCCGTGTTCATCCGCGTCCCATCGTTCCCTTGCTCCCTCGCTCCCTCGTCCCTCCGCTCCATTTACCATTGGCTCAGATTAACAATAACCTGTTCCGCCTGTTCTTCTGCTACGATAAGCGCGAGGCGAATAGTCGATGAGCAATAAATTCGAATGGCGCACGGAAGAAGAGGCCTGGGCGGAGATGGATGCCCGCGACGATGCCGCGCAAACGGCCGTCCCGGCGGTCTGGTCCGCCCGCCTGCGCTCGCCGCGTTTCTGGCTGCCGGCGGCGCTGCTTATTGTGCTGCCCCTGGCCCTGGCGGCGAGCTGGGTCATGCAGCGCTCGCGCGAGACGCAGGCCCAAATCACGGCCGATCTGATGGCCACGGAAAACTTGCTGCTGGATGCGGCGCTGAATGGGGACACCGAGCAGCTGGCGCTGGCGCTTTCCGAAAGTGATTTCCAGTGGCACCAGCTGCAGCGCCTTTATTTGCGCCACGACCTGCTCCTTGATCGCGGCCCGTTCCAGTTCTGGCTGGATGAGGAGGCGCTGCGCGCCAGCCTGGTCCAGGGCATTCAGGAACCGGTTGTGCACCTTTCGCCGGACCTGGCTGCGGCTGAACTGGAGATCGCGCTGCCCTACGTGACCGAATCGGCCGGCGGCGAGCGGCAGCCGTTGACGCTCGTGCAGCGGCTGAACCTGGCTTATGAAGGGCAGCGCTGGCGCCTTGTCCCTCCGCCGGCCGGCTCCTGGGGCGAGACGGAGCGCAGCGACGGCCGTTATGTCAGCGCGACTTTCCCCGCCCGCGACGGCGATCTGAGCCGGGCTATCGCCGCCGCCGTGGATGAGCGCTACGCGGCGCTGTGCGGCGTGGAAGAGGCTGTCTCCTGCCCGCCGCGGGCCCACATAGAAATCACGTTCGACAGCGATCCGGCGTCGCTGCGCGCCCTGGCCCGGCCGGTGCAGGGCAACCGCTTCTGGATATTTGGCGAGCGCCTGGCGGCGGGCGAGCGCTTCCAGATAGATGTACCTGCGCCGTCGCTGGTGGGCCTGCCGGCCGGACCGGTCGAAGAGCAGGCGCTGATCGACGGGTACGCGAGCTGGCTGCTGACGGCGTACATGGCGCGCAAACAGCCGCAGATCCCGTTCGAGCAAATCGCGGCGCGGCTGGACGGGCTGGGCCTGCGCCTGCCGCCGCCGCCCGGCTACCGCCCGCCGCCGCCGCGCGACCTGGCAGCGCTGCCGCAGGCGGACCTGACCCTTAGCTGTATCGCCGACGGCCGTTTGACGGGACAGTGGCGCTACCAGCCGGCCAGCGCGCAGTGGGGCCCGTGCACAGCGTGTGCAACGACCTTGGATGCCCTGGCCGGCGATGGGGCGGCGGGCGGCCTGATGCGCTTTGAGCGCTACAACGAGGCCACCGGGCGCCTGCTGCCGCCGGGCGGCGCTGGGCTGGAGACAGACGGCACGGTGCTGGTACGGCCGTTCCTGGTCGGCTTCAACACCGTCGTCTTTCTCACCGGCACGCCGATCACCATGGGCCGCGTCAGCGCCGCCGGAGACGAGCGCATTGTTATTGCCTACCTGCACGATATGGGGCGCGGCTATGAGGTGACCATCATGCGCGAGATTGGCGCGGAGGCGCTGCGCCCGGCCATTCCCGGCGACCGGCACGTGGGCCGGCTGCGCCTGGACGCGGCGCTTGCGGACCCGGCGGTCGAGGGCGGCATCCTGGTGCTGGCGGGCAACGGCACGCACGAGCAGTTCTTGTTTCGCGTAGTGAACGATACGCAGGCGGTAGAGCTGGTGGCGAACTGGGTGGACAACGGCTCCAACTTCCGCGAGGCGCAGGTGGCGGAAAACGGCCGTTTTCTGACCGTGCTGCGCTATGGCACGCGCAGCAGCTACCTGACGCTGATTGATCTGGCGGACGGCCGGCGGCGGATTTTCGATCTGGAGGAGTGGCCGCTGGCGCGCTACGCCTGGACGGCCGACGGCCGCTGGCTGGCCATCGCCGATGACCGGCTGCTGCGCCTGCTCGCCCCGGCGGAGGGGCTTGAGGTCACCGTGCAGCACGCCCACGAGGGCTGTACGGCCGTGGCCTGGGAAGAAATGGGGAACAGTTAGCAGTAATCAGTAAACAGTAAACAGTAAACAGTA
>JBJYWX010000354.1:0-2844 GCA_046259695.1 Promineifilaceae bacterium (SeqCode)
GTTCGCTTGCCGTTCCGCTTGGGCTGTCTCTCGCGCTGGTGTTTGGCAGCGGAGTAGCCCTGCTTTTTAATGGCATTACTAATTTGCTCGTGCCCGGCATCCGCCGCATGGGCTGACAATGAACGAGAAACAACCGCATCTGCGCCAATTGCCTCCTTCGGCCGTACCCGTGACCACAGCCGATTTGCGCGCCGGATGGGGCGCGACAGCCACCACACATGACGACTTCAGGGCCGATCTCGCCGCCTACTTCGGCCTGCCGCATAACGCTTGCTATTTAGCCGCTTCCGGCCGCACCGCTCTATACATCCTGCTCAAGGGCCTGGCCGTCGATTTTCCCGCACGACGCCAGGTAGTAATCCCGGCCTACACCTGCCCTGTTGTAGCTAAAGTAGCGCTCGATCTTGATCTGGAGCCGGTCTACGTGGACATCGAACCACGCTCAACAGCATACAAGAACGAGCAGCTCGCGGCGGTGGTTGGGGACAGGACGCTGGCGATATTGCTTGTACATCCTTTTGGCATACCGCTGGCGCCCGACCACGTGTTGTCAACAGCGCGCGCCGTGGGCGCCGTGGTTATTGAAGACGCGGCGCAGGCGCTGGGGGCGCGCTGGACCACCGGCTCGGTTGGTCTGGCCGGCGACTTTGCCATTTTTAGCCTCGGGCCCGGCAAGCCGCTCTCAACCGGTGGCGGCGGCATTGCCATCACCGGGAGCGGCGACCACCTGGAACAGCTTACCCGCTACTGGTCAAGCCTTTCGCCTGCGGCCGGGGGCAGCGCCGTTTTGCCGCTGCTGCGGCAGATTGCCTTTCGCCTTGCCTTTCACCCTCGAAGCTGGTGGGCGGCAACACGCATGGGACTACAGAAACTGGGTAATGAGGAAGCGACCTGGGGCTATACGCTGCACGACTTGAGTAACGCCCAGGCAGGCGTCGGCCATGCAGTGCTGCCGCGCCTGAACGCGATTAACGAACAGCGCCGGGCAGTTGCCTCGCGGTTGATAGCGGCCGTACAGAATACCGCTACGCTGCAAACGTTGGAGATTGATCCGGCGGCCACGCCAATCTACCTCAGACTGCCGCTGCTGGTGCGTGACTTTGACCAACGAGAACTGCTTTTTGCACGGCTGTGGTCCGCGGGCATCGGTGTAGGGCGCATGTACGA
Source organism: Promineifilaceae bacterium (SeqCode) (assembly GCA_046259695.1). GTDB lineage: Bacteria > Chloroflexota > Anaerolineae > Promineifilales > Promineifilaceae > JAACFF01. Next base: position 1,168 of record JBJYWX010000354.1, read on the forward strand.
AAAAACGCTTCCGGCCATCTTTGCGCCGGAAAGCCAGCATGCCTATCCGGGCGCCGAGAGTTTTGCGCGGCGCCTGCTTACCCTACCCACTCATTATCATGTCACAGACGCAGATTTATCCCGCATGGAACGAATATTGTCCACCTGCTGATGGCCGCTAAACCATTTTTGTTGGTCGCCCAAAGTTGCCGCATTCGTCATTTCATGCCACGATCCTCGCGATTTAGTGCAACAAAAAGTAGGAAAAACAGATGATGAAACAGGCATTAGTGGTTTGGGGCGGCTGGGAAGGTCACGAACCCCAACAGTGCGCAGAGTTATTCGCCCACCTTCTGCAAGAGGAGGGTTTTATGGTAGATCTTTCGGGCACCCTTGATGCCTATCTGGACACAGAGCGAATGGCAAACCTCGACCTCATTGTACAGACGGTGACCATGAGCCAGACGACACCGGCGCAGTCAAAAGGCCTGCTGGAAGCAGTCGCGGCCGGCACCGGATTTGGCGGCTGGCACGGCGGCGCGGCGGATTCCTTCCGCGAAAACGTGGATTACCAGTTCATGATTGGCGGGCAGTGGGTAGCGCATCCTGGCAACATTATTGACTACACGGTGCAAATAAGTGACCAGGATGATCCTATCACGGCCGGACTAAACGATTTTACCATGCATTCAGAGCAGTATTACCTGCATGTTGATCCCTCCAACGAGGTGCTGGCAACGACCACGTTCAATGGCGTCTATTTTGATTGGATAGAAGGCGTGGTGATGCCGGTGGCGTGGAAGCGGCGCTATGGCAAAGGGCGCGTGTTCTATTGCTCATTGGGCCATGTGCTGGCCGACTTTGACGTGCCGGAGGCGCGGGAGATGGTGCGCCGCGGCTTGCTTTGGGCCGGCGGCGTCATATAACCATCTTGCAGGGCGCTCATTCACCGTGCAACGTAACCACGAGATGCCGGCCACGAGCGCGATCCCGATGCTCACATAGATAGATGCCTTGCCAGGTACCTAGGTTAAGACGCCCATTGTTGATCGGAATAAGCAAGCTGCTGCCGAGAATAACTGCCTTGATATGCGCCGGCATATCATCCGCCCCTTCATAAGTATGCAGATAATAGGGCGCTCCCTCGGGAACCATCATGTTGAAGTGGGATTCCATATCCTGGCGGACCGTTGGATCCGCATTTTCATTGAGCGCCAGGGAAGCGGACGAATGTTGCAGAAAGATATGGGCAAGCCCCACGCTGAACATTTTGATTTCGGTGATCTGGGACATGATTTCGCGTGTTACAAGGTGGAAACCACGCCGTTTTGGGTCTAAGCGTATCTCTTTCTGAATCCAGGCCATGACCTTACTGCACTTCCTTCTTTGCTCGTGGCGACGCAATGGTAACGACTTCTCGGCAAACTTTCCACCGGCTTCGCGATGTTTAGCGCTTTTTGTGAAGATCGGCCATCTCATTGACCCGCTTGTCCGTCGGGCATAAGATGCGGCTTATCCGCGCTCTATGAACCGCTATTCTTGCGCAGCGGCGCTATGCCATGTAGCTGCGGCCAGGAATTCTATGCCCCGATCTCTGACTTTGTCCGCCTTACTTCTGATATTTCTTTCCTTGACCGCCTGCGCAGCTCCGGCCGCCGATGGCGTTACCCCGGCAGCGCCTACGATCACGACACGGGA
>JBJYWX010000355.1:0-5388 GCA_046259695.1 Promineifilaceae bacterium (SeqCode)
GGTCCGCCTGGCGCACCACGATCACGTCCAGTAAGCCATCGCTGACGCTGATGCCCTGTACCAATTCCATATTGCCGAGGCCCAGGCTGGCCGAGTTGGCAATCATGCACCACAGCCCCTCCAATTCTTCGACCTGACCGTCGATCGACAGCCGGTATTTCGCCACGGGCGGGTCGGCAAGCGCTTTCAGGCCGGCCAGGGTATAGGCGAAGCCGCCAAAACGGTCCTTCATTTCACGATCGGCCGTTTCGTTGATTACCGCCTCGTAACCGGCGCCAATGCGCAGGATAAAGCGATGCTGGTTGGCGCGGCCCATATCCACGGCGCGAACCTGCGCCGGCGCGGCGGCAACAAGTGCTGCAGCGCTGACCAGGTTGCTGGGAATTCCCAGCTCAATCGACATGACGTTGTTTGTCCCGCCGGGCAAAATTCCCAGCGGCGTATCCGAATCGATCAGCCCGGCCGCCGCCTCCATCACGGTTCCATCACCGCCGTAAACACAAACCACGTCGTAGCCGGCCTCGGCCGCCTGCGCAGCTAAGCGCGTGGCGTCTCCCGCTGCCTTGGTGATGCCGATGTCCCAATCCAACCCGGTGGCGCGAAAGACGGAATTAAGCGTATTGAGAATCGCCTGGTCCTTGCCCGAGGCCGGGTTGACAATCACATAAGCGCGCTCAAAATGCGGCTCTGTGCGCCTTGTACCCGCGCGCACCAGGCGCCTTAACTCCTCAACTTCTTCCGCCATGAGGCCCGGTAGAGGTGCGTCCGTGTATTCGCCATTTTTCATCAGCATGCCGGCGACCTCCAGAGATAGTTCCTGGCGGATGGGTTCGCCATATTCTCCCTGCAGCGCCGCAGCCACGCCGTCCGCTTGGCTGGGCAGGGTTAGGACTATTAGCGCGGAGCTGTCACCGCCCATTTGCGCCAGAACGCGCGAAAGGAACTCACGGCCGAAATTCTCGGGTGCGCCTTTCTCCTTTTGCTTGCCCACCAGTCCGCCGGCTGCTGCCCCGGCTGCCAGCCCACCGATCACGCCAACCGGCGGCGCGAGGATGGCCAGCAAACCACCGGCCAGGGCGCCGCGCTTAAGACCCTTCCTCGTGCCGGTTCCTAGGCTGTCGCTTATGGTTGTTTCCCCAGCGGCATCTTTACTCACGGCGGCGGCCGTCACAACTTCAACCTGGCCCCCTTCAACTGCCTTCCTCAGCGCTTTGAGCGCCTCATCGCCCGTCTTTGCTGTCTGAAAGGTATAGACCAAAACGTCGTAACTGGCCGCCGGCTCTGCCTGCTTTTTGCGGGACATATATCACTCCGTGCTTTACATTTCGTCGCCCACGACCTGCGCAACAAGGGCGTGGTAATCCTCAGCGCCGGCGCTGCGCGGCGCGTATTCGTAGATGGTCTTGCCCTGTCCTGGGGCCTCGGACAGACGCACATTATAACGAATGGGCGGGCAAACCCGCTGCTGGTATGCTTCCTGGAGCTGCTCGAATATCTGCGCTGATTTTCGGACGCGCCGGTCCATAAAGGTGGGCAAGATGTAAGTCATCCCCAACTGCTGGTGGTAGCGTTGGATAGCGCCCAGGGAGGCACCGAATTCGCGCAGCCCCTGCAGGGCCATCGCTTCCAGGGCGACCGGGGCAAGAACTTCGTTGACGTAAAAAAGGGCATTGATGGTCAGCGTGTCCCAGCCCGGCGCGGTGTCGAGGATAATGTAATCGTAACGGCCGTCCAGCGGGGCCAGGGCATCGCTGAGCGTTCGCTCTCCACCAAAATCTTTGCGCGCGATTTCACGCTTTAGTCCGACGAGTTCCCGCCCTCCGGCCAGCAGCCACAGCCGGTCGCGGGCGGCGAAAATTGTCTCCTCGGGCGGCGCGCCGGCTACCAGGTTGGCGATGCCGGCCCGGGGCCTGACGCCCAGCGCCTTCGCCACTTGGCCCTGCGTGTCCATATCAACCAGCAGGACACGCGCGCCGAGGTCCGCCAGACCAGCGGACAGATTGACCGCCGTCGTCGTTTTTCCGACGCCACCCTTGGACAATGCAACAGCGATCTTACGCATCAGTTGGCTCCTTCCGTTCGGCCTGATTGAGCTTTTTGGCCGGCCTCTTATTCAGTAGAAGACACGCCGGACACGCTGAATTCAGTGGGTGTAAGTAGCGCAAAGATAGTTTTGAAAGCTTGTCTGAGAAGTGCGGGCAGTATAGCATAGCTTTTTTGAGTTCTCAAACAGTGATGCGCGACGTATTTTCCGGCAAACAATCGAGGCTGATTGGCCTAGTTCTGCTGCTCGCCACGGCCGTTGGCGCGTTTCTGCGCTTGTACAGAATAGACAGCCTGCCGCCCGCCGCCGGTTACGACGCGGCACAGTATGGGCTGGACGCGCTGCAGATCCTGGACGGCGCGCGGCCGATTTTCCTGGCAGCCAATTTCGGGCGCGAGGTACTTTTTAGTTACCTTGTTGCGGCCGTTTACCTGCTGATCGGCCCGGGCAGTACGGGCATCTTCCTCAGTTCAGCCCTGATCGGCGTCGCCACCATTCCGGCGGTCTACCTGGCCGGCCGCGCCTTGTGGGCAGGAGATACGACCACGGAAATGATTCTTGTGCGCCGCTGGGCGCCGCCTCTGGCAGCGCTGGTGACGGCCGTCTCCTACTGGCATCTTAACTACAGCCGCGCCGGTTTGCGCGTGATCTGGGTACCGCTCTTCGCGGCGCTGATCAGCGCCTTTCTGTGGCATGGCATCTGGGGAGAGCGGCGCTGGTCACTGGCCCTGGCAGGCGTCCTGTTGGGACTGAGCCAGTATACCTACCAGGCGGCGCGCCTGCTGCCACTGCTGGTGGGGGCGGGCTTCATGCTCACGTATCTCGCTCGCCGCCGTTTCACCCGGCGCGACGCGGCCGATTTGCTGCTCACTTTCGGCCTGGCGCTGCTGGTCTTTGCCCCGCTGGGCCGTTTCGCCCTGACGCAGCCGGAGGTATTTAACGACCGCCTGCGCCAGACCGCGCTCTGGAGTGGGGCGGACACGCCCTCCGCGCAAATCTCGGCTATCGGTGAGCAAGTAACACGCGCCCTGCGCATGTTCTTTGTCGAAGGCGACGACGAACCGCTGTATACCATCCCCGGACGGCCGTCACTCAATCCTTTCCTGGCAGTTTTCTTCCTGGTAGGCATCGGCGTCGCGGCCTGGCGCTGGAAACGGCCGTCCTACCTCTATCTCCTGACCTGGCTTGCCTTGCTCACGGCGCCGGCGATGATCGCCGACCAAGCCGCGACGGCCAAGCGCGCCCTGGGAGCGATGCCCGCGGCGGCGCTGCTTATCGGGTTGGGGATGGCTGCCTGTTATGGCTGGCTGGCGCGGCGGCGGGTGAATGGCACGCCGGGCTGGGTGTTCGTGGCGCTGCTGGCCGTAGGGCTGGCCTGGTCGGCCGTAACTACTTACCAGGATTACTTCATCCGCTGGGGCGCCAATCCATCCCTGGCGGCCCACTATCAGCGGGACCATACGGAAATCGGCCTGGCAGCGGGGGCCTTGCCCCGCGACCAGCAGGTGCTCATTTCGCCCTTTTCCGCCGACCATCCGGCCATCCAACTGCTTAGCGGGCGCCACCCTAACCTGCGCAGCTACGACGGGCACCGCTGCCTGCTGCTGCCCGGAGGGCAGGGTGGATTCACCTACCTGGTCGTGCCCGGCGAAACGGAGCGCAGTCTGCCGCAGCTCAAAGAACTGTACCCGGCCGGCCGTGCGGAATCGGGTCCACTCAGGGGGGACCGGGACGCACCGTATTATGAGCGCTTCACGGTGCCAGCGGGCGAAGCGCCGGACCTAGCACTGCCGGGCAGCCCCGCGCTTACCTGGGAGGATGGGCTAGCGCTTCGGGACACGGCCGTTTCAACAGCGCAGGTGCGGCCCGGCGATACACTAATGGTCACGTTGGCTTACCAGGCGCTGGCGGAACCGGGCCAGAACTACACCGCCTATGTGCACTTACAGCCGGTAGGCGACTTATCTGGCGCGATTGCCAGCCAGTCAGACAGCGAACCATGTGGCGGCGCGCTGCCCACGAGCCGCTGGCAGGCCGGGGATATCATTCTGGACCGCATTGAGTTGGCCATTCCCGCAGACGCACTGCCGGGCTTGTATCAACTGACCACCGGCTTCTACCGCTGGCCGGAGCTGACGCCGCTGGTGTTGGTTGGTGAAGGCGCACCGGTGATCGGGCAGGTCGAAATCCGGCCATGAAATTGGCTTGCCGTGACAGACCTGCAAACAGCGGTGCTCAAGTGAGATTTTCCGGCGCGGTCTCTTGATCGGAGCCGATCCCGTAGCGCTGCCTGGCCTCGCTCATATACTGCAGGCGTGTGCGCAGCCCATAGAGCATATTTTCATCCTCGCGGGCCGGCCAGTCATAGATCACGCAGGTGTCGCTGAGCTTGTCATGCCAGCCCTGGCGGCGGTCGTCGACCAGCACCCACAAAAGACCCAGGAAGAAAGGTAAGGCAGCCAGGATAAAGGCGAAATAACGCCTGATGCAGCGGGTCAGGATCAGCGGCTGGCCGTTCATGCGCACGACGCGCACGCCCATAAGAGCTTTGCCGATCGTCATGCCCGCCGCCGCGGTGTGGAAGGTAACGTAGTAGATAAAAAAGAAGAACGAAAAGGAGCCGAGGGCCGTCAGACCGCGAATAAGCTGGCCCAGAAAGTCGCTGTGCTGCGACAGGTTGTCCAGGAGGTTGCTCAACGCGTTATCCAGGCGAAAAAACTGCAGGATCAGGCTAATAGTGAAGCCTACGATGACCGAAACGGCCAGGACCAGCAGCAAATCGATCATCAGCGCGCTGAAACGGCTGGCAAATCCAGCGTATTGGCCCTGCAGGGACGACTTACTCGGCTGGAGCGTCTCTGCTGTCGTCATCTACCTGTTCCCTTTCGAGTTCGCGGTAATCGTCCATGCTAATTCCGGCCCAGCGGCGGACCTGCGGCGGCGGCTCAGGAAGACCATCCCGCGGCGCGCGCCGGAAGATGCGACGGGCAAGGTCTTCGACGACATTGTCGACTGTTACCGTACGCTCGCGCACTTCGTCGCGCACGCCGGCCGCCAGGCTGACGCTCTGTTGTGCCACCAGGGCTTTAAGCTCCGGATTCTGGGCAAGCGTGTGAATAAACTCGTCGATGATTTCGCCGTAGGTCATTGTCGCTAGGCGGCGGCCCTCAGGCTCGACCTGGCGGCCGATATCGATCCACCGGCCGAGACTGCTCTTGCCGCGTGTCGCCATCTGGTCGAACCGTTTTTCGACCCGCTTGGTGATCGGCCGGAAGAGAAAGAAGTTGCGCAGCGGTTTGGTAAGCGTATTAGTGACGTCAAGCGTCGTTTCCGTGGCCCTGGCG
>JBJYWX010000356.1:0-5982 GCA_046259695.1 Promineifilaceae bacterium (SeqCode)
ACTCCTAGGGCAAACGGCCTTCTCCCGGCCCGCTGTGCCCGCTAAAAGTGAGTAGAGGTAGCCCGGCCCTATCCATTGTCATACAATTCTTGGGACACATGAGTACCATTCGCGCAACACACTAGGAGATCAATTATGTCAACAAAAGCAGACTATTCGGCGGAAGAGTGGACCAAGCTGATGACCGCCCCCATGTATGCCGGGATGGCCATCATTACTTCCGATCCGGCCATCACCAGCATATTCGGCGAAACCGCGGCGATGGCCAAGGCGATGGTGCAGAACCCCGTGCCCGCCAGCGCCCAAGATCTCGTTGGCGGACTGGTCAGCGACCTGCAGGCGAAAGCTGAGAGCCGCGAGAAATTTGAGGAACCGAAGCTGGACAGCAAGGACCCGGCCGCATTGACCGCCGCAATAGACGCTTATCTGACGGATGTGGATGCCATTCTCAGCGCCAAGGCAGGCGCCGCTGAAACCATGGGTTACAAGGAATGGGTCATGAGTGTTGCCCAGTCCGTGGCCGAAGCCGGCCGTGAGGGCGGCTTCCTGGGTATCGGCTCGGTGCGTGTGAGCGAGCAGGAAACGGCCGCGCTGGCGCACCTGCGCAGCGTACTCGGCCTGCCCGCCGCCAGCTAATTCGATTGTGACTGTGGCGCGCGCCCTGGAAGGGCCCCTTTCCGGACACCGCCGCGCGCCTTTTCTTTTCTTTTAATGAAATTAGATTGACAATTTGCCTGCCAATCATTATTGTTAGCGTGGTAAACGCGAACCATGTGTGAAGATTTCCAACCTGCGCCGCTCGACTTAAGAGCCAAGTTACTCACCGCATTTATTGTCGGCCTGCTTCTGCTGCTCGGCCGCAGCAGCCTGCCGGCGCTCCTGGTGCTAATGGGCTTGCTGCTGCTCGTCGTTGGCGTGGTGGGCATTCGCGACTATCGCCTCATCGGTGATGAACTGCAGGTGCGCCATTTCGGCTGGTCGCAGCGCTGGCGCCTACGCGAGCTGCGTGATGTCAACGTCCGCCCCGGCGCTATAACAGGCTCCACCCGCACCATGGGCATTGGCGGCTTCTTTGGCTATATCGGCCGCTTTCGCAACCAGGTACTTGGCGACTACCAAGCTTACGTCACCGACGGTTCACGCGCCGTGGTCTTGCGCTTCCTCGATGACACCCTCGTCCTCTCCCCCAACGATCCCGCCGCTTTCGTCAGCAAGGTTTACCAGTACCGCGCGCATTGAAAACGCCGCTCCTCACGGTTTTTTGTAATCCAGGCTAGGCCCGGCTTCTGGCTGTGGACATAAACGCTTCGGTTCCCGAGTCCAAGCGTCGCGACAACTTGCCCGCCTCGCTGAGCACCTTTATCGGCAGGCAGCGCGAACTCATCGCGCTGGATAAGCTGCTGCGTGAAAAGCGCCTGCTCACCCTCACAGGCCCAGGCGGCTGCGGCAAGACGCGGCTAGCAGTGCGCACGGCCGGCAACGCTGCCGGCCAATACGAAAGCGGTGTCTGGATGGTCGAGCTTGCGGCGCTCGCTGAGCCAGACCTTATCCCGCATGCTGTCACCGCTGTCCTGGGCGTACAGGAGGAACCGGGCCGGGCTCTACTCGATACGCTGCTGACCTTTCTACAGGAGCGGCACGTGCTGCTCCTGTTGGACAACTGTGAACACCTCATAACAGCTTGCGCGAAGCTGGCGGCCGCTGCCCTGCAAAGCTGCCCTAATGTCACCATCCTAGCTACCAGTCGCGAGCCGCTCGGCGTTCCCGGCGAGCACGTATGGTCCGTGCCTTCGCTCACTCTGCCGGAGCTGCAGCCATGGCGCAGCCCAGCAGCCGAGCAAGAAGCGCTGCGGGCTGTTGGGGAGGCTGAAGCGATCCAGTTATTTCTTGAACGCGCCCGCGCTGCTGCACCCGAATTCGCTTTGGAGGCCAGGAACGCACGCGCCGTTGCCGACATTTGCCGCCGTCTGGACGGTATGCCGCTAGCGATCGAGCTGGCGGCGGCAAGAGTACGGATGCTTTCCACACAGCAGATAGCCGAGAGGCTTGACGATCGCCTGCGCCTGCTGACTAATCCGGCACGCACCGTCCCCGACCGCCAGAAGACCCTGGAAGCAGCGCTAGATTGGAGCTACCAACTGCTTTCGGCCGCCGAACAAGCCCTGCTGATGCGCTTGTCCGTATTTAGCGGTGGCTGGACCCTGGAAGCAGCTGAAGCTGTTGCCGCAGGAGCGGGCATAGAGCCAGCCGATGTGCTGGATCTTCTCACGGGTTTGGTGGACAAGTCACTCGTCACGGCCGAACGTGTACCCGAAAGCGGCCGGCGCTACAGTTTTCTAGAAACAGTTCGCCAGTACAGCCAGGCAAGACTGATTACCCTTGGCGAAACGGAAGCGCTGCGGGGCCGGCACTTCACCTTTTTTGTCGATTGGGCAGCACATGCGGCCCCACTCTTTCAAGATACGGACCTGGTCACAAAGCTCGCTGCTTTTAGCACCGAATACGACAACATTCGGGCCGCCCTAGATTGGGGCCTGCTCGCCGGCAATGAAGCTGCGCCTGTCCTGTCTCTCGCCGTATCCTGCAGCGACTTCTGGTATACACAGGGCCGCCTGAGCGAGGGCCGCGCCTATCTGGCCCGCGTGCTCGCCTTACCTGCCGCGCAGGCTGATACGCGCGAGCGCGCCCGTGCCCTGCTTGCGTCCAACTCGTTGGCGTGGGGCCAGAGCGACTTTCTGGCGGCACGCGATTATGGCGAGGAGGCGCTGGCTGTCAGCGCCAGGCTTGGCAAACAGGCTGAGGATCTACTCGCGGCAGCGTACTGTGATCTGGGCGACCTCTACCAGGAGCTTGGCGAGCCGGGGCGCGCAGTTGAGTATCTTGAACATGCGCTGGTTCTATTTCGCGACCTGGAAGATTTCGGGCAGGTCGCCTATGTACTGACTTTATTGGGCTGGAGCTTCATGCGTCAGGGCGACCTCGAGCGGGCCAAAGAATGCTTTGATGGGTGCCTTACCTTGGCACGAGGGCTGGACGCCGTGAACCTGCTTGGCCTGGTGCTGGCGGCGCTCGGCGAGCTTTCTGTCCGCCAGCGGCAGTTCACCGAGGCACAGGCTTACCTATCCGAGAGCCTGAACCTGCGCGAGACGATCGGCTATCCGTGGGGGATCGCCAGCACGGTGGGAACGCTGGGCTGGCTGGCGCTGGAGGAGCGGGATTACGTGCGCATGCGCGATCTGCTGCGGCGAAGCATCACTATTCGCCTGGAGATTGGGGAAATGGCGGGCGTGGCCTGGTGCCTGGAGAAGCTGGCTGAGGCGGCCGTCCTTCAAGGGCACCTGCTGCCCGCATTGCTGCGCGGCGAACAGTACAAACGCGCCGCGCAAATTCTCGGCGCGGCATCGGCCGTGCGGGATAGGGTCAGTTCGGCCGTTGATGGTGCCGACCTGCAGCAGTACCATCAGCTATCGGGCGAGCTGCGAACTGCTCTGGGCGACGAAGCATGCGATGCTCTTGGGGCCAAAGGAGCGGCATTAGGCGTGGAAGAAGTTGTTGCGCTGGCCCTGGAACCGCCCGACACCAAGCGGCTCAGCAAAGAGCGCGCCACTAAACAGCAGTACGGCGGGCTCACCGCGCGCGAACGTGAGGCGGCAGTTCTGCTGGCGCGTGGTTTGAGCAACCGCGAAATGGCCGAAACCATGACCGTCGGTCCGCGCACGATCGAGACCTATGTCACACGCATTCTGAACAAGCTCAACCTCAGCTCGCGCCTGCAGATTGCCGTCTGGGCGCGCAAATCCGGCCTCCTGCAAGACGCAGACAGTAACACCTAGCCACTTACTATCCTTCGCCAACTGAATACGTGATTCCGCCTGTCGTCAGGCCCGACAAACCGGGCGTTTCGCCAATTTTGTCGTGGTTTCACGGACGATATCTTGTTGTCGCATGCCTATTATATGGTTATTAGCAACTAGCCGGCGCCGCGCATCGCCGCCGGCAGCAAGAAAGGAGAGTTTAAGAATGGCTCGTTACTTGGTTGAACGCACTTTTGAAGACGGTTTGGCGATTCCCACGAACATGGAAGGCGCCGGCACATGCCTCGTTGTTGTCGGCAACAATATGCAGGAGCAGGTCACGTGGGTGCACTCCTACGTATCAATTGACAGGCGTAAAACCTACTGCATTTACGATGGGCCGTCGCCGGAGGCCATTCGTTCCGCGGCGGAACGTAACGGCCTGCCCGTCGATCAGATTATCGAGGTCCGTGTCCTCGACCCCTATTTCTACCACTAACCAAACCCCAGGAGGGCAAAAAAAGATGAAGGCAGATAGGAAATCGCTCAGAATTGTTATTCTTGGTAGTTCAACGGTCAGGGTTGCTATCCTGGCTCTGTTACTGCTGCTGCCGGCGCTGCTGAGCAGCAGTAGAACGTCCGCGGCAGCCCCCAGCTACGACGGCAAAATTACAGTCAGGCTCGTGACCACGCCTAGGAGTGGGGTAGATTTCGCGTTCCAGCTGCAAAATGCGCAGTTCGCCACGACACCCATCGCGCTCGCCAAATGGGGAAGTTCAGGACAGAGCAACGGACAGTTCAACTACCCTGGCGATGTAGCGGCTATGCCTGACGGGAGTGTCCTGGTCGCCGATTCCGGTAATCACCGCATTCAGAAATTCAGCGCGGATGGTACCTTTCTGGCAAAATTGGGTGGCCCCGGCGAGCTTAACCTACCACGTGGCGTTGCCGTGGCGGCGATTTGATATTGACGGAGCTTACCTCGGCCGTTGGGGCAGCCTGGGCAGTGGCGAGGGCCAGTTCCAAAGCCTGGCAGGTATCGCCGTCGCCGCAGATGGGTCGGTGTACGTGGCCGACCCCGCGCTCGATCGCCTGCAGCATTTTGACGCGCTCGGGGCCTATATTTCTTCGTGGGGGACAGAGGGCGGTGGCGCCGGTGAGCCGCCTGTTTCTGCCGATCATGATAGGCGGCTAGCTCCCTATGCACGCTAAAAATCGGTCATTTGACTCATATGCCGGCAGGCTTTATTGCTATAATAGTAGGAATATTCGGCCCTACACCGAGGTTCCCTAAATTAGGAGAAAAAGAATGTCCCGAAGAAGTCGTTCGCTGGTTAAAGCTGCCTTGTGTCTTATGCTTCTCATGCTTGCCTTCCTTCCCCTGCGGTCCCTCGTCGCCCAGAACGGCGCGGTTGAAGACCACGCCGGCGGCCCGCAGGACCTCGTGCAGGTTGTGCTTCATGCCGGGCCGGCGCCCGCCGTGGGCGGCACGGCCCTGCTGACCCTGGAGGCCACGCCCTTTGCCGCCGCACCCGATTTTGTTTTGCAGTGGCAGGTGCCCGAGGGCGTCGAGCTTCTCGGCGCGGCCGAACAGCATTTTGGCCCGGTCAGCGCCGGCGAGCCTGTCAGCAGCGCCCGCGAGGTGCGTTTTGTCCAGGAAGGGCTGCACAAGATTGCAGCCACCGCTATGCTCGACTATGGCCCTGATGCCCAGTTCGCCGCCAGCGGCGTGGTCTTCTACACCATCCAACCCGGCACCTCCAGCGTGTCCGACAAGGATCCCACCGCGCGCAGCCCGATGCGCAGCAAGATGGCGGCGCAGATCACGACCAGCGCTCCTGACATGGCGCCAAATGCTGTTAACGGCGACCCTTGCTTTACCGTCGCCGGCACCGTCACCCGCTGGGAACTCACGCCGCAGCCTGGCGGCTACAAAAGCTCTTTTTGGTGTGCCGGTCAGGAATGCGCGCGTTGAAATCCGCGAATCTGACACCATCTGGGACGACACCTATGCCGAACTCAACACCGACAGCAGCGGTTATTTTGAATACGCTCGGGCCAAGCTTCAGGGCCAGTACGGTTCCGATTGCAAAACCTATGAATGCGCCGAGGACTCCTATTAATATTGCCTTGCCAAGAAAGAGTGCGGCGATTCCTATGATTAATGGAGCCCGGCGAGCTGCTTGTT
>JBJYWX010000357.1:0-2189 GCA_046259695.1 Promineifilaceae bacterium (SeqCode)
AAGTGTTATTGTGATTGAACCGGAATTAATTGAGATTATCGAAGGGCCAACACCCGAGTTTCGATCCTCCGCCCAGGTCTGGTTGCAATCGTTGCATGAAGGGCCCGAGGTGAGCGAAGTTGCCATGTGCCAACTGCGCACGATGACCGGGCCGGATATATTGCAACGCTGCGAAAACGCCTGGGAAGAGGGGCGTCCCGTACGACTCGATTACCCTGACGAATGGGGCATGCGCCAGCAGCTTGACGTTGTCGCGATGAGACTCTCCGATGTTGATGAAGGCGAGATGCTGACTCTCTGGGTATCAGTCCCGTTCGAGCTCCTGGCGGATGATGAGGAAGAAGAGTTCGACGAAGAGGATGATGACGATTTTTTCGTTGATTAGCAGTTAACCTGGCCCACGGGCCAGATTACGTAGCAGAAGTCGCGTAATAGCCCAGACCGGTTTGCGGTCCGGGTTTTTTGCCGCCTGGGGGCCTTATTGCGTGGCCTGGTAGAGCCTGTTGCCGTTGGAGACGAATATGCGTAAAGGCGTTTCCGCGATGGCCAGATCCGTAGCGCCGGCGAAGATGTTCTGGCCGCGGCCGTCTGTGGCGCGATACTGGGCCAATACGTTGCCCAACCGGCTTACCTGGATAACACGGCCGCTGCCCGCATCCAGAAGGAAAATTGAGGCGTTCAAGCCGCGGCCAACAATTTTACCCGCGACAAGGCGTTGCAACGGCGCCGCCAAACCATTCCGCAGCAGATCTTCCTCGTTCCACAAGATGCGCCCGGCGCCGGTATCGACGTACTGGACACGCCCATCTGGGTAAGTCACCAGCAGACTTCCGTCCTCACTATACAGATCGATGTCATTGGCGTTTCTCAAGTCGACCTCGCTGGTGAGGAACAGCGTGCGCTCCCCTTCATCGACGGAAAACCCTTCGTCTTGTGGGAAGTATTTCCAGATCACTTCCGCTGGCGGATCCAGGACGTAAATGCGCTCGGCAAATTGAGTCAGGGCGGCCGGCGCCTGCCACTCACTGCTCAGGCCCAACGTCGCGCTGCGAACTTCGCCGGAGGTTGGATAATAACTGACCAGTTCCCCCGCGCCATCAAGGATGGCCAGCCCATCACGATCCACCTGGGCGCCGCTTGGCCGCCACATGATGTCGATTAGATCGCTGACCACGTGCGTGCCGATCGCCTGTCCGCCAAAACTTATTGTTTCCGGTTCTTCGGACAGGACAGCGTCATAAGCCTCATCGGTATCAAGACTGTAAACGACATTATTGGCATCATCCAGGACAAAAACGCCGCCGGTGAAATCGTCCCGGATGGCGACGGCCCGCAGGTCCGTGCTGGAGCCGAATGTATAAAACTGCTGCGCCGTCAATCGCGCCACACCATCAAGTTCATCCAGGGCCAGCGAGGCCTGGCGGCGAATCTCGGCGACGCCCGCGTCGCCGGGGCGCAGTTCTTCCGCTTGGGCGGCGAGAGCGAGAATCTGTTCGTAATATACGCGTGCCTGGTCGGGCGCTCCGGTCGCTTCCTGTGCCAGCACGAGGTTCTGCGACATGAGCTGGCGGAGCTGTGTCACCTGCTGTACGCGGCCGCGCTGCAAGTAGACTCCGCTGACAACGAGCGCCACCAGGACTGGGATGATAATGGCCAGCAGGGTAGGCAGCACCCAATGGGTCTTTTCCTCTTCTTCTTCCGGGGCTGGTGGGCGGAGGCGGCCCATGGCGTCGGCCGTCCACCCAGTGGCGCGCGCGAGTCCCTCGGCGGAGCTGGCTGCTGCCTGCCGCGCTGTGTCCTCCATCGATAACCCCGCCTCCGCCAGTTCTAGCGCAGAGATATCGTCATTCGCGGCCACCGGCGCCCGCTTCACCTCCCGCACGGGCTGGGCGGGAACGACTACCTTTTCGCGCGCTGCACGCGTCCCGAGCCCCAACGCCAGCGAAATGCGCCCCCGAGTCAGGGATGGCCTGGAAACAAGGGATTGCGCGCCGTATGGCTCGTCCGTAAACTCCACCAGGAGCAGCCTGCCGGTAGCGCCGCTGAGCGCCTCGCGCAGTTCATCCAGGCCCAGTTCCAGCTCCGTATCAACCAGGGCAGGGGCCAGCGAGCGGCTGGGCAGGTGCGAGATGCGCGGATCGGCGAGCAGGAGCATGTCGCCGGGCTGAAGGCGCTGGTGGAAATAACGA
>JBJYWX010000358.1:0-2588 GCA_046259695.1 Promineifilaceae bacterium (SeqCode)
GCGGCGGGTTCAGTTTCTGCATGAACCACATGCTCGCGCCCATGATCAGCGGCAGCACGAAGTAGGGATCCATGACCGATAGGTCCTTGATCCACAGTATGAAAGGGGCGTGGCGCAATTCCACGCTCTCCATCAATACCCAGTAGAGGGAAATGAACACCGGCATCTGCACCAGGATCGGCAGGCAGCCGCCCATGGGATTGATCTTCTCCTTGCGGTACAGCTCCATCATGGCCTGCGACTGCTTTTGTTTGTCATCCGCGAACTGTTCACGGATATCAACCATTTTGGGCTGAACCCTGCGCATGTTGGCCATGGATTTGTAGCTGGTGGCGGAGAGCTTGAAAAATGCTGCCTTGATCAGCACGGTGAGCAGAATAATAGCGACGCCCCAGTTGCCTACCAACCCATGAATCTTGGTCAACAGCCAGAACAGGGGCTGGGCAATCCACCATAACCATCCGTAGTCGACGCTGAGGTCCAAGTAGGGGGAAATTTCCTTCAACCGGTACTGATCCTTGGGGCCGGCATAGAATTCGGCGCCGACTTCTCCCAATTGGCCCGGATCGAGCACTAACGCGGGGCTGGTAAAACCAGCAATATTGAACCCGCTTTTTGTCACCCGGGTGCTGTAGGTGTGGCTCTGGGCCGGATTGGGTATCCAGGCACTGAGGAAGTAATGTTGGATCATGGCAATCCAGCCGCCGGGAAGTACCGCCTTGAAGGGGTCTTCGGCCATATCCTCAAAACTGAATTTGGTAAAGTGATCGTCGGGCTGGGTGAGGGCCGCGCCAAGGAAGGGGTGAAGGCCCATGCTGCCCTGTGCGTTGGCCGACGGGGCAGGGCTGCTGTCCCGCTTCAGCTGACCGAACAGGTTTGCCTGCCAGCGAGAGTCACTGCCATTTTCCACCAGATAGTCAACCTTGATCAGGTATTCGCCACGTTGGAACGAGAAACGCTTGGTTACCTTGACCCCATTGTCATCCTGCCAGCGGAGTTCTACCTGTAATGTCTCCTTGCCCTGTTCAAGGGTGTAACGCGAAGATGGGGTAGTAAATAGCGGCCGACCATTGCGATCGATGCCGTCGGTGCCGATCAGGCCACTCTGGGCAACATAGGTGCGGGTATTGTTCCGCTCCAGCAGGGTGAAAGGCACATCGGGTACATCAATCTTTTCAAGGTACTTGGGTAAGGCAAGTTCGATAATATCCCCGCCTTCGAGGTCAATGGCCAACTGCAGCACATCGGTGTGGACCTGGATAATACGATCGCCGGTGCCCTCGCCGGGCTCGGCGGCCTCGGGTGGGGGTGAACTTGTTTCCGCCACGGAGGGCAAATCATCTGCTGCGGTGCTGCCTGCCGGTTCGGCCCGCCCCGCTTGCGATGGCGCCGGATCATCGGAGCCGGACACCAGGCGTGTGTTGTCCTGGACTTGCGTGGCCGCCCTTTCTCCCTGGAAATCCACCCATTTGGTGAGCAGCATAAATGAAAGTACGGCGATAGCGCCTATCAGCAATGAGCGTTGCAAATCCATAATAATATCTTTGGCTTAGTGTGAGTGCGGGCAGGGGGGCACGGGATCTACCCCGCCCTCATGCCATGGATGGCACTTGGCGAGGCGGCGCAGAGCCAGGATACAGCCCCTCAGAATCCCGTGCCCGGCTATAGCGTCCTGCGCATAGGTCGAGCAACTTGGGTAGAATCGACAGTTGTGGCCCAGAAACGGACTGAGGCATGCTTTGTAGCATTCGATAACGAAAATGAACAAGCGACGCATTAGCGGTCCCGGCTGGTGCTCGAATCTGGTTTGGAAGCGAGGCGGTGTAACTTTTGCCATTGCTGCTGCAATATAGTGGATAGCTCCGCATTATCCAACCGGTCAATGCCACGCCGCGTCAGCAATACCACGTCGAGCGAAAGGCTGCCGTCTGGCAGTTTGCGGAAAAACTCCCGGGCCAGCCGCTTGACCCGATTGCGTTGAACCGCCAACCGAACATTTTTTTTTGCGACAACCAGTCCCAGGCGATGGCCGGGTCCGCTATTTCTTATGGCCAGGAGTAACAGATACTTGTTCGAGGCTCTCGCCTCTACGTTGTCAAATACCCGGCTGTAGTCGGTGGCGTTCAGTAAGCGCTTGCCTTTGGGGAACCTGGCATCAAGCGTTTGGCCGCACACCCGGCAGGACTACCCGGCCTAAGCTGACAGACGCTTGCGCCCCCTGGCACGGCGGCGATTCAGCACCTGTCGACCGCCTTTCGTCGCCATGCGGGCGCGGAAACCGTGGCTGCGGGCGCGTTTCAGTACGCTGGGCTGAAATGTTCTCTTCATGGCAATGATCCAGAAATTAGTTGCTGGCCGGAGGTGACAATGCTGCTGACAGCTTCATCGCACACCTTGGCCGGAAAAAAGGTGGGGTAGTCTAGTGAAATGCGCGGGCTATTACAATAATGAGAGCGGTAATTTTACCCACGAACAGCACCGGGGGTCGGGTTAATTACACTTCTGCCGGCGCTTTATCGAGAGCAAACGGCATGGTCACGGAAAAGCCAGCGGCGGCGGGCACTACAGGCATCGGCGCACAAATTCCC
>JBJYWX010000359.1:0-12333 GCA_046259695.1 Promineifilaceae bacterium (SeqCode)
ACCTCGGCGGCTCCGGACTGCAATCCGAGACGAACAAAGCGATTGCCGGCGCTTCGCTGGCGCCAGATCCTACTTTGTTTCCTACGGCGAAGGTGATCGGCGGCTACGATTTTGTGGGCAGTAGTTGGGATGGCCAGGGAGACAATACACTGGCGCCTGATGCCAATCCGATGGATGACAATGACGGCTTTCCCAATGGACACGGCACACATGTGGCCAGCATCATCGCCGGTCTCGACCAATCTGCTTCCGGCGGCGTCGGTCCCGGCATGGCGCCAGGGGCCGGACTCTATGCGCTCAAGGTATGTTCCAGTGTCGCCTCATCTTGCAGCGGCATCGCCATGCGCCAGGCATTTGACTGGGCGGCCGATCCCAATGATGATGATGATTTTGGCGATCGTGTCGATGTCGTCAATCTTTCACTTGGCGCTCCCTATGGGCAGACGGGCGATCAGGACCTGGAAACCATGGACCAGCTTTCCGCTCTGGGCACGATTATCGCCGCGGCGGCGGGCAATGGCGGCAATACCCCCTATATCCTTAGCAGCCCCAGCCATGCTGAATCCGTTATCAGCGTTGCCCAGACGACGATGCCCGCGGCGGCCGATGCTATCGTCTCTACCAGCTCGCGCGGCCCCACATTTGATACCAACCAACTAAAGCCGGAAATCGGCGCGCCAGGTGCTTCGGTGTCCGCCAGCTCCGGCAATCAGGGCTACAGCAGTTTCAGCGGAACGTCGGGTGCGACGCCCATGGTAGCGGGCGCCGTCGCCTTGCTTCTAGATGCCCACGGTGGGCCGGGATCGCTCGATTGGGTTGCCGCCAAGGCATTGCTGATGAACACCGCAGTTCACGAAGTCTATGCCAGCACGGCCCGAACTGCGCTGGCGCCGATCAGCAGCCAGGGTGCGGGCCGCCTGGATGTGGCTTCCGCCGTGGAGGCGCAAGTCTATGCCACCGTTGTTGGCAGCGACCAGGCAGCGCTGTCCTTCGGTCTTGTTCCGGTTTCGGCGACCTACCAGGCGACCCAGACGGTGCGTGTGGTCAATGAGTCGAATCAGACCAAAATGTTCGATGTTTCCGCTGCCCTGCGTTTTGACGCGGATAAGGGACTGGGCGTGAGCGTTACGACTTCCACCACCAAGCTGACTGTGCCGGCCTATGGCAAGGCAGGTTTCTCGGTTACACTCAAGGCGGACGATCCGGCGTTATTGCCCGACTACTTCACGCTCCTGGGTGGTGGCGAGAATCTTACCAATGGGGCGAGGCTGACGGCCGCCGAACTCGACGGCTTTGTGACCCTGCAGAGCAGCGATGAGACGCTCAGCCTGCCCTTCCATTTCCTGCCGCGCCGCGCCGCCGATATATCTCTCAGCGAACAGACCCTTACTGTGCCGCCGCCGCCAAACAACGCGTCGGTGACGATTAGCAATCAGACGTCCGTGGACGGGCCCGTAGAAATCTACCCGCTGTTTGATATTAGCCCTGCGCTAAATGTCTCGCCGGGCGAGGATCAGCAGCCGGTTGACCTGCATTACGTTGCTTCCGACCTTTTCCTTGATCCGTTCGATGGTGACGCCCAGTACGACGATCATAACGTCTATGTCTTTGTGCTTACCAGTTATGAAACGCGCTCCCAGCCGGTTAATGCCCGTTACATCGTTTACGTCGACCTCGATCAGGATGGGACCAATGATTGGCTGGTTTACAACGTTCAGCGCGCGGACGGCATTTGGGTTTCTGCCCAATACAATCTCCACGATGGCACCATAACGGCTGATCTGTTTGCCCTCGACACGGCCCTCAATTCCAACACAATGGCGCTGTACTTGATGCTGCCTGAAGGGGCTGATTCCGACCACGCCTTTGACTTCCGCGTGGCGGCTTATGATGCCTATTTTGGCGATGATGATGGGAACATCCTCAAATGGGATGAGTCGCCCCTTGGCGGCGGTTACCATCATTTTGATCTCGACAACCCGGCCTTCACGACCGACACGTATTATGACGTGCTGGGAGAGGGTCAAAGCATTCAGCCGCAGTTTATGGCCAGGCTAAGCAGCTCCAACCAGATGGGCTTTCTGTTCCGTTTTCCGAACGGTGTCCAGGAAGCAGCGGCAATAGCCATGCAGCCCAGCGGATTCTATACGCAGCAGCTGCCTGTCGTGGCCACGGCTGAATAAAGTGCTCGGCAGATGAAACCACTTTATGGCACGCCGCTCAAACGATTCTTGCGCGATTACAGGCGCAGCCATCCAAACGAATTTCGCCTGGCGGCACTTTTGCAGAGCGTGGAATACCCGGCCAACGTCGGCTCCTGCTTCCGGTTGGCCGATGCCGCAGGCATGAGTGAGCTGGTTCTGACCGGTATAACGCCGACTCCGCCAAACGCGACCCTGGAGAAGGTAGCCCGTTTCAAGGCGACGCGTGTTCCGTGGCGCTATGAGAAGGATGCTGCGGTAGCGATAAATGGCCTCAAGCAGGAGGGTTATCAGGTCATAGCAGTTGAGCTGTGCCATGGCGCGGTGCCGTATCATGAATATGAGTACGCGACTGCGACGTGCCTTGTTGTTGGACACGAGGACCACGGTGTTACCCGGGCAACGCTGGAAGCCTGCGACGCGGCCGTCTTTCTGCCCATGTATGGCAAAGGATTGTCGCTTAACGTGCACGTCGCCCTCAGCATCGTCGCCTACCATATTTTGCACGGCTAGGGTGCTCAGCTATACTAACGGACGCCGCACAAAGGGCGTCATAAACAACTGGATCTAGGGAGTAGGGGCATGAAGGTTTCTTGTTTGCAGGAGCATCTGGCAAAAGGATTGGGTATCGTCAGCCGGGCAGTCAGCACGCGTTCGACGCTGCCCGTATTGGCCAATGTCCTGCTGGCCACCGAGAACGGCCGCCTCAAGCTCTCGGCGACCAATCTGGAGATCGTTATCACCTGTTGGATCGGCGCCAAGGTGGAAGAAGAGGGTGCCATAACCATACCGGCGCGCACCTTCCAGGACTTGATCAACACCCTTCCGCAGGATCAAGTCGAACTGCGCTTGCACGAACCCACCTTAACGGTTCATCTGAGCAGCGGCCGTACCCAGGCCAATATTAAGGGTATCGATGCCCAGGAGTTCCCCATTGTCCCGGAGCCGGATAAAGAGGAGCGCATTCGCCTGGAAGCCGACGTTTTGAGGCAGATGATTGAACAGGTGGCCTTTGCCGCGGCAACAGATGACGCGCGCCCCGCACTGACTGGTGTGCTGACTACTTTCAGTGGCAGCCAGGCGCATATGGCCGCGACGGACGGTTTCCGCCTTTCCTTGCGTTCGGCGCACATTCCCGGCTATGTCGAACCCGACTTCTCGATCATCATTCCCGCGCGCTCGCTCATGGATGTGGCCCGTGTGATCGATGATGATCTGGAAGCGGTCTATTTGTCGATGCCGGAAGGACGCCGCCAGGTGATATTTGACATGGACAGCGTAGTCCTTGTCTCCCAGCTCATTGACGGCACGTATCCTGATTACGAGGCGATCCTGCCCACGCGGCACAACACGCGTACCGTGGTAAGCACGGCTGACTTTCGCAAAGCGTGCAAAACGGCCGATATTTTCGCCCGCGAATCAAGCAACACGGCGCGAATAGCTGTGGAACCGGGGGAGGAAATGTCGCCCGCCTTCGTGGTGGTAACAGCCACTAGCATTGAGACTGGCGACAACACGGCGCAAATCGACGCCAGCGTTGAGGGCGAACCGATAGAAATCGCGGTCAACGTCAAGTACATGAGCGAAGTGCTCAACGTTGTGGAAACGCCTCAGGTCGCCTTGGAGACTACCACCCCGCGCGAACCAGGCGTAATTCGCCCGGTTGGCGACAACGATTTTATGCACATCATTATGCCGATGCAGTTCGGCTAATCTAGTTCGTCCAAAACGGCGTGATAGAGCGTATCAGCGCGCAGTTCGGCCAGCGCGTGGCAGGGTGCCTCCAGTTGGTCGGCCAGATTCTTTGCCAGTCCCTGGTCAAATGCCGCATGTTCCATATTGATCACAACTGAGCGTATATCCGCCTCGCGAATCATAGCAGCGATGCGCAGCGCTTCTTGCTGTGGCGGCAAATCAGTAAGGCTCACGTTGCCCGCGCCGTCAGTTAGCAAAATCATCAACGGCATGACATCCGGGTGGGTAATTGACTCCCGCTTCAGCACTTCATAGGCCATCACCAGGCCGGCCGAAAGTGGCGTCTTACCGCCCACGGAAATGTCGTTGAGGGCCTGCTTGGCCAGATGGACGGAGTTCGTCGGCGGGAGAACCAGGGTAGAATCATTCTTGTTGAATACGATCAGTCCCACGCGATCGCGCCGCTGGTACGCATCCGTGAGCAGCGACATGATCGCCCCTTTGGTAGCTTCCATACGCTCGGAGACTGCCATACTCCAGCTGGCGTCGACCACAAACAGGATGAGATTCGCCGAGCGGCGCACACGCACTTTTTCGCGCAGGTCCTGCTTCTCCAGCGCCAGAGCGACGTCATCGCGATCGCGTTCCTTCTGGTGCGGTGCGGCCGCGCGCAGCGTGGCGTCAAAGGCGAGATCGGTAACCCGATCCTTTTTGGGCAGGCGGGCCTGGATGTAGTGGCCGCGCTTGCGGTCTGTCTTAGTTTGAGAACGGCGGCCGGCTTTGCTGCGCGTGAGGCGGTCGAGCTGCGTATCCAGGCGGCGGGCGGTAAATTCCTGGCTGCTTTCAACCTTTTGCCCGCCTTCCCACCACTGACCCTCCTGGGGTGTCTGGGGGACGGACTGCGGGCCCGCTTCTGTGTGCGAGACGGCCGATTCCTGGCCCTCGTCAGGCGAGTCTAGGGCTTTTTTTTTACAACTTCCTGGCCGGCTTCTTCTTCGAGCGGTTCTCCCTCGTCACCGGCGCCCAGTTCGCTCTGCACCTGCTCCAACTCGTCGGCTAGATCGTTCGCGTTCAGCTCTGATTCCTGGAAAAGCCGGCCCTTGATGCGGTGCGGCAGCGCCAGTTCAGCCGCCAGCACAATATCCTGGTCGCTGATCCGGTCGCGTCCCTCCAGCGCCGCGTGCGCCTGCGCACCGCGCAAGATGACCAAGTCCGCGCGATGGCCGTCGACATGATACGAGGCGGTCAGGCCGGCAATGGAGAGCAGGTCCCGGCGTGAATAGGCGACCGAGTTGGCCCGGTCACGTGCACGCGCGATCTGGTCGGAAAGCAGTTTCTCTTTGCTGGCCCATTCCTCGACGAAGTCTTCCGGATCGATCTCGAAGGCGATGCGCCGCTCGATGATCTGCACTCTTTGTTCCGCGTTTTGCAGTCCCTCGATTTGCACCGAAAAGGCGAAGCGGTCCAGGAGCTGCGGCCGCAAATCGCCTTCTTCGGGGTTCATCGTACCAACCAGGATGAATTTGGCCGGGTGCGAAAAACTAATCCCCTCGCGTTCAACGATGTTAACGCCCATTGCCGCCGAATCAAGCAGCAAATCGACGACATGATCGTCCAGCAAGTTGACCTCGTCAACATAGAGTACGCCGCGATTGGCGGAGGCCAGGACGCCCGGCTCAAAATGTTTTTCACCGGTCTTGATTGCTTTTTCGATATCCAGCGTGCCGACCACGCGGTCTTCAGTGGCGCTGACTGGCAGATCAACAAACGGCGTCGGCCGTATTTCGGTGGCCAGGGTATCAACATCAGCATAAAGAGTGCGAGTGTCGTCGTCCCATTCATTGGGGCGGGCTGGATCGCAGCCGTAGCGGCTGCCGGCGACCACTTCTATGTCCGGCAGCAGGGCAGCCAGGGCGCGCGCGGCGGTTGATTTTGCCGTGCCGCGCTCGCCGCGGATCAGCACCCCGCCTATTTGAGGGTTCACGGCATTGAGGATGAGCGCGCGTTTCATGCGCTCCTGGCCGACGATTGCTGTAAAGGGAAAAACAAGTCTACGTGGCATAAACTGAAGTACTCCGTGTAATCAGGCGCGATTATACTGCAAGGGCATGCACCGGCAAGACGTGACGCGGCGCACGCGCGCCCCGGTCAGGCTAACCAACTACTCCTTGTTGGGCAGCAGCAGTGGCTCGGCCGCCGGAACGGTGGGGGGAACTGTCTTGCCAACCGCCGCGGCGATTGCCTTCATTTCATCCACCAGCTCGGCAAAGCGCTTGGGCTTGAGCGACTGGCGGCCGTCGGACTGCGCCTCGTCTGGCCGCGGATGTACTTCGATAATGACGCCGTCGGCGCCGGCGGCAATGCCGGCCCTGGCCGCCGCGGCCACATATTCCCATTTTCCGGTAGCGTGGCTCGGATCGGCAATGACGGGTAAATGGGAAAGATGCTTGGCCACGGGAATGGCGTTGATATCAAAGGTATTGCGCGTATAAGTCTCGAACGTGCGAATGCCGCGCTCGCAGAGCATGACCCGCGTATTGCCGTGGCTGAGGATGTACTCGGCGCACATTAACCATTCTTCGATGAAGCTGCTCATGCCGCGCTTGAGCAAGACGGGATGCTGCGAACGGCCGACCGCGTGCAATAGGGCGTAATTCTGCATATTGCGCGCCCCAATCTGCAAAATGTCCGCGTATTGGCTGACCAGCGGTACCAGCGCCGGTTCCATCACTTCCGTAATGACAGGCATATTGGTCTCTTCGCCGGCTTCCTTTAGATACTGCAGTCCTTCTTCGCCCAGGCCTTGAAATGAGTAAGGGGAAGACCGGGGTTTGAAGGCGCCGCCGCGCAGGATATGCGCGCCCGCTTCTTTCACGGCGTGGGCAGTTTCCAGAATTTGGCTGCGGCTTTCGACCGAGCAAGGGCCGGCCATGATGATCAGTTCATTTCCGCCGATTTCATAATC
The DNA here is from genome assembly GCA_046259695.1 of Promineifilaceae bacterium (SeqCode). GTDB lineage: Bacteria > Chloroflexota > Anaerolineae > Promineifilales > Promineifilaceae > JAACFF01. The sequence continues at coordinate 6,862 of JBJYWX010000359.1, forward strand.
CCCAATGGGAAAGACGGTATCGGTTGGCTTAAACTCGCGGCTTGCTACCTTGAACGGTTTGACAACGGGAACAACCCGCTCAACGCCGGGCATCAGGCGCACCTGTTCCTGGTTCAGCGGCCGGCCGTCACCGATCACGCCAATGACCATATGCTCCACGCCCTCAAAGATGTTGGCCTTGCAGCCATTATCTTCGACCCAATGAATGACGGACGATTTCTCACGCAGTGAGGCTGTACCCTTCATTATGATGATCATGATCTTATCCTAACGTATGCTACCTGTTTTGGGCCAAAACCCTCATGGCCGCGTCCATATTGCTCATCTGCACCGGACGGATAGGCGGAATGTTATCTCGATCCGGCCGCAGGGATTTCGCCTCGCGCAGGTAGATGTGGCCGATCTCTTGCGCCGTTTTGGTTGTATTCCAGTGCAGCAGAACGCGAATACAACGCGGCAGCCCGTCCGGCACGCGCATTTCATGCGTGCAGAGAAGCGCCAGGTCAAACCAGCCCAACTGCCGCGCGGCGAAGGCGGGGTAGGTGGCCGTAAGATCCTCCGTGGTAGTTAACACCATGCTGGCGATATCCTCAACCTCGATATTGTTGACGCGCACGATCATCATAAGCAGTTCGCGCGTCGCCTCCAGGATCTCGTCGGGGTCGTCATTATCCACGGTTGTCGCGCCGCGCACGCCGCGCATCATCATCGGACGACTGTTTGCTGCTTGGTTCCCAAGGCCATTCTTGCTAATGTCACTCATTTCAATTCCCCTTGCTCATCGAATGTCAACAAAAAAAGACGCGACTCTTAGAGTCGCGTCTTGTTGAAAACTGGTCTTTTTGCCTTGTCTAGCTATCCCATGCTCGAACCGGCCGACCCCCCGTGCAACAAGTGCGACTCAGGCGGCGTGCCAAAATAAGCAAAATAGAAGTAAAAGCCAGCAAAGCTGTTCATGTTCCGCATGCTGCGAAAACTATAGCACTCGATATCTGATGAGTCAACCCCGAGTTTGTTAACATCCTGATCACGCTTGCCGACCGGCAAGTTTTCCCGGAAACTCCGCCGCAAGCGGACGCTACGAAGGCCGCAGCAGAAGGAGCATGGGAAAATGGCTATTTATTCCTCAAAAGGTCCGGGCAAGTTAGCTGACGGAGCACGCGTCGCCCTGGTCACGGGGGCGACCGGCGCGATTGGCAAGGCGATTGCCCGGCAGCTCGCCGCCAATGATCCGCGCTCCCATGTGATCCTCGTTGGCCGCGATGAGCAGAAAGCGCGCGCGGAAGTGTCCGACATCCGCCGTTCAACCGGCAGCGAAAACGTCTGGTACGAGATCGCCAATCTGGCCCGCAAAGAGGAGATCGAAGCGCTGGCCGCGCGCTGGCCTGGCCGGCTGGATATCCTGATCAACAACGCTGCGACTTCGCCAAAAAGCCGGCAGGAGACACCGGAAGGGATTGAACTTCAGTTTGCAACCAATGTCCTTGGATACTTCTGGATGGCGCGCGCCTTTGAGGATATTTTGGCCAGATCCGCACCATCGCGCCTGATTAATGTTGCCAGCTACTGGGCCGGCGACCTGGACCTGGCCGACCTGGAGTTCAAGAAACGACGCTACAACAACAACACTGCCTATCGCCAGTCGAAGCAGGCCGATCGTATGCTCACCGCCGCTCTGGCCGAGCGGCTGCGGCCCCTTGGCATTTCCGTCAATGCCTGCCATCCCGGCGACGTTAATTCACGCCTGAGCAACGATCTCGGCTTTGGCGGGCATGAGTCACCGGGCGCCGGCGCGCGCACGCCCGTCTGGCTGGCGACTGCGGACATTGGCCAGGAGGCAACAGGCAAATACTTTGAGCACGAGCGCGAAACGCCTTGCCGCTTTATGGCCGACCATAGGGCTGTCGAAGCGCTCTACGCGATTTGCCTCGCCTATTAGCTGCGCCGACTTGTTGAGTGCGCCGTCCATTTGTGTTACTTTTGTACGAAATCGCCCGCGACGAGGTAAAGAACATGCGCCAATACCTGGACCTGATGCGTACCGTGCTAGAAAACGGAACCCGCAAGGAAGATCGTACCGGCGTCGGCACGCTGAGTATCTTCGGTTACCAGAACCGCTACGATCTGTCACAGGGTTTTCCCGCTGTCACCACCAAGAAACTGCATTTGCGCTCGATCATTCACGAGCTGTTATGGTTTTTGCAGGGAGACACCAACATTGGTTATCTGCGTGACAACCGGGTCACTATCTGGGATGAGTGGGCCGATGACAATGGCGATCTGGGGCCGGTGTACGGTTACCAATGGCGCTCCTGGCCGGGTCCGGACGGCCGTACCTACGACCAGATCAACCTGGTCATCGAACGCCTGAAATCCAACCCAGATTCGCGCCGGCATATCGTCAGCGGCTGGAATGTGGCCTTTGTCGATCAGATGGCGCTGCCGCCATGCCATACCCTCTTCCAATTCTACGTTGCCGGCGGCAGGCTTTCCTGCCAACTGTACCAGCGCAGCGCCGATATTTTCCTCGGTGTCCCCTTCAATATTGCCTCTTACGCGCTTCTGACGATGATGGTGGCGCAGGTGACGGGCTATGAGCCGGGCGAGTTTGTACATACCTTTGGCGATGCCCATCTCTATCTCAATCACCTCGAACAGGCGCGCCTTCAGCTTTCGCGCGAACCATATCCGCTGCCGCGGATGGTGATCAATCCCGAGGTTGACGACATCTTCAGTTTTCGTTTTGCGGACTTTGAACTGCGCGATTACCAGAGCCACCCCGCGATTAAGGCGCCGATTGCCGTCTGACCATGCGCCCTTCTATTTCCTTCGTTGTCGCCATGGATCGCAACCGGCTGATTGGCACCGGAGACCGTTTGCCCTGGCATTTGCCGGATGAGATGCGCCATTTTAAGGAAGTGACGATGGGTCATCCGGTCTTGATGGGCCGCAAGACCTACGAGTCCATTCCCGCCCGTTTCCGCCCGCTGCCCGGCCGCACCAATATTGTGCTCACGACCCAGCCGGGCTACGATGCGCCGGGCTGCATCGTGGTCCATTCGCTGGAAGCAGCGCTGGCGGCCGTCGACCCGGCGCAGGAACTGATGGTCATTGGCGGCGCGCTGCTGTTCCGCGAATTGATGCCCCTGGTAGATCGCATCTATCTTACCGAGATAGACGGCGTCTACGAGGGCGACGTTTATTTCCCAGTAATCGATCGCGCTGCGTGGCGGGAACTTTCACGCCAAGAGCACGCCGCCGACGAAAGGCATGATTCGCCTTTCGCTTACCTGACCCTCGATCGCCTCGACAGCTAATACACCTCACCCCACCACCGCCGCGGCTCTTGCTCAGCTTGGCCGTACCCTCCGGCGCTAATTCCCGGCCGGCGGCGTGTCGATGCTGAAGAATGGGTCCCGGCTGTCCCGGCTAGAATGATACGTACCCGCTTCTTCCCATGCCGCCAGCAGTTCGGGCTCGCGCGTCCTGGGATGGTAACGTTTTGGTAAACTCATGCTCTTATTCAACTCTTGCGCGCCATCAGCAGTCCTTTACCAATGGGCACAACTACGGCATCGACGCGTGGATCGTCGGCGGCATGCTGAATGAAATCCGCAAGATCGTCGGCATGACTGATCACATTGTCCGCGAGCAGCAAGCCGCCACGGACTAGCCTGGGTACCGCCAGGTCATAGCAAGGTTGGTAGAGTTCTTTTTCTGTGTCCAGGAAGCACAAAGCGATGTCCCCCTCGCCGGCCAGGTAATCGCGGGCGTCAGCCTGTACCAGGTTTACGATGTCCTCTATATCCGCCAGGCGAAACGTCTCCGCGGCCATCTGGACCTTGTTTTCGAACAGCTCGACGGTAGTAAAAGGATGGCCGGTCTGCTTCGCGGCCAAGGCGAGCCATAACGTAGAATAGCCCGCGCTGGTGCCAATCTCGATCATCTTGCCCGGTGGTACACTGGCCGCAAGCAGGGCCAGGAAACGGCCGGTTACCGGTGGAATCTGCCGCAGGCGTTCGGCCTGCGGCGTGCCATCTAGCCGGTCGCGTTCATCGATTTTTTCTAACTCGCTCATGCGTTTGCGTATGCGCTCCGGAATTGGGTGAAACATGGTGCTTCTCTCCCGCGGCCGGATCGGACGGCCGCTACCTGATCCATCCTACCACGAGTTGACTTCTTGCGGAAAGCCAGTTTCTACCTGCCCATGGTTTTGTCGATGCCAGTCTGCGGGGAACAAACAAATGACCTACGAAGCCTTTACGCGCGCCTTGCCGGGATTGTTCGCCGGCGCATGCTTGGTTACACTCATTTGACTGCGCCAGGCGGCCCGTGGCACGGGCGGCAAATAGGGGCGAACCCGTTAACCACTATGGCGCCATTACTGTGTGAGGCAATGTGATGGAAGCTTCCTATATAACCTGGCTCCGGCAGCATGTCGGCCAAAGCAAGGTGTTCCTACCTTTTGCGACGGTTATTGTTCGCGATGAGCGGAACCGCGTGCTGGTGCAGCGTCGGGCCGACTTTGATTTCTGGGGCCTGCCCGGCGGGGTCCTGGAACTGTATGAGACGATTGAAGAGGGCGCCCGCCGCGAACTGCGCGAGGAGACAGGCCTGGATGTCGGCCATTTGCGCCTGGTCGGCATCTACACCGATCCGAAATACGATGTAACTTACCCCAATGGCGACCAGGTGCAGCAGTTCACCGTGTGCCTTGAGGGTCGTGCGCTGCCGGGGCGCATGCAGGCTGACGGCGTGGAGACTTTGGGTCAGCGGTTCGTCTCCTACGCAGAACTCGCTTCTTACGATCTGCCCATCTGGTACCGGGACATGTTGGATGAAGCCCAGGAGCCAGCGCCGCCGCAGTTTCGGCCAGCGTATGCCGCGCCCAACCCGATAGATCAAGTAGCGACCATTCGACCGTACGTTGGACATGACATCTTCTCCGGCGTCGGTTCCTCGGTAGTTCTCACGGATGAAAAGGGCCGGATACTTATGCTGCAGCACGTGGGCGAGGTGCATTGGCGCGTACCGTCAGGCTATGCCAACCTGGGTGAAAACGCGGCGCATACGGCCGTGCGCGAGATCAAGGAAGAGCTCAACCTCGATATAGAGCCACAGCGCATTATCGGCGTCTCCGCCACCCCGCGGCTGATTACGACTTACAACAATGGCGATCGTGTGCGCGTGGTTGACGTCATATTTGCAGCGCGGGTTACGGGCGGGCAGCTCCATATGGACGAGAGTGAAATCGCAGATTTGCGCTGGGTGGCGCCGGAAGAAGCGCCTGGCTGTGTCCATCCGTCCCGCGTAGCGCATTATGAAGCCATTGTGAATCATCTTCATAAGGGTTATTTTGTCGACTAGTTCCGCGTATACAATCTGTTAGATAGCTTGCCATAGGCGCCAGCAAAAAGTAACATACACGGCAGATCAAGATGCCCCAACTATCGAATTTGTGGCAGGAAAAGT
>JBJYWX010000360.1:0-16965 GCA_046259695.1 Promineifilaceae bacterium (SeqCode)
GACGCCCGTTCGATGCAGATTGCCGGACCGGGGAGCGCGGCCGGCTGCATCTCAATTCCCTGTCGCTACGTGCACAGCCAGAGTGAAGTGGTCGATAGCGATGACGTGCGCGGCGCGGTGGAGCTGCTGGTCGCTCTATTGCAGCGGCCGTTCTCCTTCTAAATGTAACCACGCCATCTCGCCCACCAACCTGAAGCGCATCAAGGGCAGCCACCATCCCGTTTCAGCTCGTAAATGCGCCTGCGAATTCTGCTGCACCTGCCAAGACGATAAGACCCTGGTCCATAATCACTCGTCTTCATTTAGGGCGAGGGCGTCTTCTTTGCTCTCACCAGCCATCATCAAGCCCAGTTGCTCGATGGTCACCTCATCTGCCCGCACCACGCCCATGCTTTCGCCGCCGAACATAACCAGGATACGGTCCGATAGCGCCTTCACTTCGTCCAGATCTTCGGATATTAGCAGCGTCGCAAGCCCCTCCGAGCGCTGCTTAAGCAGCTGCGCGTGAATATACTCAGTAGCGCCGATATCCACCCCGCGCGTCGGCTGAGCGGCAATGAGCACACGCGGCTGGCGATCGAGTTCGCGGGCAAGGATAAGCTTCTGGATATTGCCGCCGGACAGGTTTTTTACCGGCGTATCCAGGCTGGGTGTCTTTACGCGATAATCAGTAACCAGCTCCTGAGACTTCTCCTCTATCGCCTTGAAGTTCAGGAAAAGGCCATTGCTGTATGGCGCATGAATGTGGTCCTGTAATATCACGTTATCTGCCACAGAGAAATCCTTGATCACGCCGTCGTGCATTCGTTCTTCCGGGATGTAGGAAAGGCCGACTTCGTACATCTCAACAGGCTCGGCATTTGTAACATCCTTTCCTTCAAGCAGGATTCTGCCGCCAGTCACGCTCTGCAAACCTGCAATCACTTCCGCCAGCGGCCTTTGACCGTTACCCGAAACGCCTGCCACACCCAGGATTTCGTTGCTGTGGATCTGGAAGCTAACATTTTTCAGGATGGGGACGCCGCTGTTGTTAATGGCGCTCACGTTGTCCAGTTCCAGGCGCACGTCGCCCGGCTCGATCTGGGGCCGGAAGCGTTCCAAGACAACTTCACGGCCGACCATCATATTAGCCAGCATGCGCTTCGATACCTCAACCGTCGGCCGTGTGCCTACCACGCGCCCGTCACGCAGCACAGTGACACGATCCGTTAAAGCGAAGATCTCGTCCAACTTATGGGAGATAAATATGAGCGCGTGGCCCTCGGCAGCCATCTCCTTGAAAATGACGAAAATGTCCTCTACCTCTTGCGGCGTCAACACGGCCGTTGGCTCATCCAGCACTAGCAGTGCAGCCCCCCTAAATAGCGCCTTGATAATCTCGACCCGTTGGCGTTCACCGACCGCCAGGTCAGAAATGATTGCCCGCGGGTCTACCTTCAGACCATAAAGTTCCGAAAGCTCGAGAATCCGCTTCGAGACGCCGTTAATGTCTACGACGGGTCCCCTGGCGGTTTTTAAGCCCAGGGCCACATTTTGTGCTACGCTCAAATTGTCCACCAGCATAAAATGCTGGTGAATCATACCGATGCCATAATTGATCGAATCGTTGGGTGACTCAATTGACACTGCCTCGCCGTTCAGCAGGATATCACCCTCTTCCGGCTTATACAGACCATAAAGCACCTTCATCAACGTACTTTTGCCCGCGCCGTTCTCACCTAGCAGCGCATGAATTTCACCCGCCTTCACGTCAAAATCGATGTGGTCATTGGCCAAGACGCCCGGGAACACTTTCACAATGCCGCGCATTTCCATAGAGTCAATACGGCGCAGCCCCGAGGGCAGCAGATTGTTGTTTTCGCTCATCTCTATAGCTCCTTGCCAGCCGGCTGCGCGCCACAATGGAGAAAATACCGTAGTAACTAAATTCTCTACATGGGAAATTGGGGAGCGGATTTCCTCCGCTCCCCAGAAGATCCGTTACATTACCTGGGTTCGGCCACGATTTCTATCGTACCGTCAATGATCCCCTGCTCTGCTGCCTTCGCCGCCTCAACAGCTTCCGCGGGCAGGCTGTCAGCGTAGATCATGGTCTGCCCGCCATTCTCTAAGGTCAGCTGCAGTACCTTATCACCAAGCTCCCCTGCCTGGTGCGAGGTTATCATCTCCAGCAGTGTAGGCCGCCACTCATAGAGCACCGTGGCCACGACGATATCGGGGGCCAGAGGACTCTGATCAGCCTGGATTCCCAACCACGGAATGCCGCGCTCCTTGGCCACGCCGAACGCGCCTGCCACTTGCTGCGAAGAGCCGGTCAGGACATCGGCGCCCGCTTCTACATGCGTGTTAGCCGCTTCCGCCGCCAATGCCGTATCGCCAAAAGAGCCCGTGAAGGAGATATTAACTTTGACATCCGGGTTCGCGTCACGCACCCCGGCCACAAAACCATCTACATGCAGCTTGGCATCGCCTGCATCCACCGGCCCGACCAGACCGATAATGCCCGACTCCGTCAGATTCGCCGCCAGCACGCCGCTAACATAGCCGCCCTGTTCCGCACGCGGCTCATACGCAAAGACGTTTGTAACGCCCTCTTCCGAGCCCGTGTCCGTCGTCGTTCCCCAGGCGAAGCTGGTATCGGGGAAATCGGGGGCGAGTTCGAAGAGCGAAGTGCCGTACTGCGCGCCGTGTGCGATAACCAGGTTGTACCCGCTGTCCGCGTAATCACGAATAGCTGCCGCCGCATCGGTAACGTTAAACATGTTTTCCGTGTAGGCGATCTCGATCATATCCTCGCCGTATGCTTCCTGCAGCTGCTTCAGCGAGTCATACATAGATTCGCTCCAGGCCAGATCGGTGATTGTGCTGGGCATGACCAGCGCAATGCGTACCGGTTCGATCTCCGGCAGTTCCAGTTCGCTGGTTTCCTCGCTCATCTCTTCTTCCGCAGGAGCCGCGCCTGCCATGAGCGCCATTACATCGATGCTGCCGCTCATGATCTCGCCAGCCGCTGTTTCGGCTGCGCCGACGGCATCTGCATCCAATGTATCAGCAAAATCCATGACCAGGCCGCCGTTGTTCAAGGTAAGCGCGTAGGCGGTACTGCCATAGTCGCCAGACTGATGCTTCTGAATCATGTCCAGTAAGACGCCGTCCCAATCGTATAATTGTGAGGCAACGACCGTATCAGGTGCGATTGGGCTCTGGTCCGCCTGCGTGCCCAGCCAGGGTACGCCTTTCTCCGCCGCTACGCCGATGGCGCCAACAACCTGCTGTGCCGATCCAGTGAGCACATCGGCGCCAGCCTGAATATGTGTATTGGCCGCCTCTGCCGCCAGCGCCGTGTCACCAAACGAACCTGTGTACGAGACATTGACGGTGATATCGGGATTAGCGGCCTTGGCCCCCACTACGAAGCCATCGATATATAGTTTTGCATCACCGGCTTCGACGGGCCCAACTACGCCGAGGACGCCGGATTCAGAAAGATTGGCAGCCAGGACGCCATTAACGTACCCGCCCTGCTCAGCTCTGGCTTCATAGGCAAACACGTTGGTCAAGCCACTATCTGCGCCGGTGTCGGTAGCCGTACCCCAGGCAAAACTCGTTTCTGGAAAGTCAGGTGCGACTTCAAACAATGAGGTACCGTACTGCGTGCCGTGACCGATAACTATGTTGTAACCATCTGCGGCATAATCGCGTATTGCTGCCGCTGCATCCGTTACGTTAAACATATTTTCTGTATAAGCTATCTCTACAACATCCGGGCCGCCAGCGCTTTCTTGAATGCGCAGCAGTGAGTCATAGATTGCCTGGCTCCAGGCAAGATCGGTAATCGTGCTGGGCATCACAACAGCAATGCGAATGGGCTCAATGCCCATGGCATCCGCGTCCGCCGAAAGATCTTCAGTCACTTCATCGACGGATTCTTCCTCGGCCGGGGCAGCTCCTTCTGTTGGCTCCTCCGCGGGCATTTCTTCGGCCGGGGCAGCTTCCTCCTCTGTAACAGGTGCGGTAGTCGGGGCTGCGCCGCCACATGCCACAACCATCATCGACAGGATTACCAGCAAAACAATTAACCAACTAGACTTCTTCATGACTTCTCCTTTTTGGCGCCTGACACATGTCCAGGCATGTTTGACCTACAAATAGTGATCAGTTCTCCCCCCGCTCATACGGCTTGGTGAGTGCAGCAGGCTGCTGCGCACGGCGGAAGGGCAGCGCGAGAGCGACGATGGTAAGTAAATAGGGCAGCATGACAGCGACATCTGAGGGAATATTAAGATCGAGCACCTGCACCCAAAGCTGCAGGGCATTTACCGTGCTGAACAACAGCGCGCCTAATAGCACCCCCACCGGCGTCCAACTTCCAAAATAGACCAAGGCTACGGCAATAAAGCCCATACCGTTTGTCATGTTTTCTTGGAAAATGCCCAACAGAGAAATGGAAAGTGATGCGCCGGCAATGCCGGCGAGCACGGCACCAACTATGACGGCCGCGTAGCGCACGCCATTCACGCTGACGCCCAAGGTGTCGGCCGCCTCAGGGTTCTGGCCGACCGAGCGTACTTTTAGCCCCCAGTTGGTCTTATTCAATACCCAGGCCGAAATCGGCACCAGGGCAAAGGCGCCATAGGTGAGAAGGCTGTGGCTGAAGAAAATCTCTCCCAAAACCGGAACATCGGCCAGGCAGAAATCTGAGTTGATGCCGATGCTTGAAAGGCAGAACTCCAGCTCCGAGAAACCATCCACACCCTCAACTGTGCCCAGGGTGGTTTTAAAGAGCAGGCTGGACAGCCCGAGGCCGAACATATACAGCCCAATACCGCTGATACCCTGTTCCGCCTGAAAAGAAACGCTGACCACCGACATAATCACGCCGAACAGCGCGCCCACGAGGCCGGCCGCCAGGAGGCCAAGCCAGAGGTTCCCGGTTACAAACACGCCGTAAAACCCGGCAAAAGCCCCCATCAACATGATGCCTTCCACGCCCAAATTGAGTACCCCGGACTTCTGGGCGAAGGTCTCGCCCAGAGCCGCGTACAAGTAAGGTGTGGCCAATCTGATCCCTGAATGAATGACGCCCAGAACGATTGCCAGGATGGTGAGTTCGCTCATTGGACGGCCTCCGGCGTCGGTGGCGTGGGTAAAACATCAGGCTTGGTGTGGTCCGCGTCATCGAAGCTATCATCAACATCCTGTGTTGCCCGCCTGCGTTCATACTTGCGCGCAAAATAATCCGTACTGACGACAAACAACACGACCAGGCCAAGAATGGCCGTGATGAGCACTTGGGGCACCTGCATCGCCCGCTGCATCTTATCGCCCCCCACCAGCAGACCGCCGAACAATATTGATGAAGGTATGATTCCTAGTGGGTGGAGCTTGCCCAGTAGTGCGGCGACGATGCCCGAGAATCCATAACCGGCGGACACGGCCGCCGGTTCGAACATGCGGTGATGTAGGCCCAGGATCTCTACCGCTCCGGCAAGTCCGGCCAGCAAACCGCTCAAGGTGATCGACAGGATAAGGTTTCGCTTAACGCTAATGCCGGCATACTTTGAAGCGTGCGGGTTCAAGCCCACGGCACGAATACGATAACCAATAGTCGTGCGCCACAGAAATATATAGACCAGTATGGCCATAATAATGGCGAAAATGAAACCGCTGTGAAGTCGCGTCGGCTCCACAAGCACACCGTACAGCTCGCCTAGGTAACCGGTTAAACCCAAGTCTTTAGCCGACCCGCTTAGGCCGAACTGCTGTGCCAGGTCGGTGAAACGAGGCATATCCAGCGCTTTTGCCAGGCGGGCCGAATGGGGAATATTGGTGCCTGCCGCAAGCTCTGCGGGATCAATCATCGGACCCCGGAGTAAGAAATAGCCGATCTGCACAGCAATGGCATTAAGCATAATTGTGCTCAAAATCTCATTGACCGAGAGATAGGCTTTGAGCACGCCAGCGATAGCCGCCCAGAGTGCCCCCATCAACGCCCCGCCGATCAAACCTAACGCTATACTTAAGAAGGGGGGCAGCCTTTCGCCGAGCACGAGGCCGAGGAAGGTCGCCATCAGGGCGCCCATCACGATCTGACCTTCGGCGCCGATGTTTATCATGCCGCCCCGGAAAGCAATGGCTATCCCAATTCCTACCAACAGCAGGGGCGTTGCCTTAACCAGGGTGTCGGCTAAGCCATTCTTGCTGCCGAATGCGCCAACAATCATGGCCGTATAAGCCTCTATTGGGTTAACTCCTTGCAGAGCAAGAATGACCCCTCCCACTGCAAAGGCCAGCAAGACAGCCACCAGTGGCAGCAGCGCCACGACGAGCCTATCAAGCCTCTCCGATCCCTTTTTCTCTTTCTCCACGGGCCCCAACTCCTGTGATCGCATTGCAGCCACGCACGCCATGTGCGGCACCGTGACGTTTCCCGGGCTCGGCAATCTCCCAAATACGGGAAGGAGATGGCCGCTGAGCACGTGTCGGGCAAATGTCCGGCTCGGCTGCAGCAAACCGCTTCATCCGCAGACTACATTACATGCACAGGCGCATTAGGGCAAGGGACAAATGTCACTACTTTTACGTGACACTGTTTGTTACTACGTCTGCAGATGCTTCGCGCCATGTGGTATGATTGGCGAGCGCGACCTATACAGAGCAATGGAGAACAATGATGAAATTCTGGCTTAACGGTAATATTGAGGAATTCGAAGGAGATCCGGAGCTTCCACTATTGACTTACCTGCGAGAGGACAAAGGCATTATCTCTCCTAAGAATGGATGTGCGCCGCAGGCAGCTTGTGGCGCTTGTGTGGTTGATCTGGATGGTAAAGCCGTTCTCTCCTGTGTAACACCCATGAAGAAGGTCGAGGACGGCCGCGTCACGACTATTGAAGGCTTGGGCGCGTATCGCCAGGACGTGTGGGCCAACGCCTTTGTCTCCCATGGTGGTGTACAGTGTGGGTTCTGTATTCCCGGCATCGTTATGCAGTCAAACGCCTTGGTCAATAAGAACCCCTCACCTTCGCGTGCGGAAATAGAGCAGGCACTGACGCCCAATCTCTGTCGCTGCACGGGTTACAAGAAGATCATAGATTCTGTGCTGGAAGCCGCGGAAGCAATTCGCAAAGAAGAAGAGATACCTCCGCCAAATGGCAGCGGGCAAATCGGCACGCGCCTGCCAAAGTACCACGCGCGCGAATTGGTGCTTGGCCAGCACCAGTATGTCGATGATATCCGTATCCTGGGCATGAAGCATGGTGCGCTGCGTTTTGCCGACCATCCGCGCGCCAAAGTTATACGCATCGACACGGCTGCCGCGGCGGCACTTCCCGGTGTGCTGAGTGTGTTCACCGCCGCTGACGTCCCTGGCCAGCGCAATCTCGGCCTCATACGGCGTGATTGGCCCTTGTTCATCGCGCCGGGCGAAACAACCCGCTATATTGGCGATGTCTTGGCCGCAGTTGTCGCTGAAACAGAAGCCATTGCGCGCGAGGCGGTCACTCTTATCAAAATTGAATATGAGGTACTCGAGCCGGTCACTGATCCGATGGAGGCGCTCAAAGAAAGCGCGCCCGCCATCCACGAAGGCGGAAATATCCTCTCCCGGACAGTAACGTCGCGTGGAGACGTCGAAACAGCGCGGGCTGCTTCCACTTATGTTGCCTCGGGCATATTCCAGACGCAGCGCATCGAACATGGCTTTATGGAGCCGGAAGCGGCAATCGCCTATCCCCAGGATGGTGGGTTGGCGCTGCTGTCACAAGGTCAGGGAATCTATGACGATCGCCAGCAGATCGCCGACCTGCTGAATGCCGATCCGCGTGATGTGCGCGTTACGCTGGTGCCCAACGGTGGCGGTTTTGGTGGGAAAGAAGACCTCACCGTACAGGGACATGCTGCCTTGATGGCCTACCTATTACAGGCGCCGGTCAAGGTGCGTCTGACCCGTGATGAGTCGATTATGATGCATCCCAAGCGCCACCCCATTTGGATGGACTACACCATTGGCTGCGATGGGGCGGGCAAGTTGACGTTCGTTAAAGTCAAGTTTGTCGGCGATACCGGCGCTTACGCTTCAGTAGGCATGAAAGTGCTGGAACGCTCCGCCGGCCATGCCACCGGCGCCTATCACTTCCCGGTGACCGATGTGGAAGCCACGGCCGTCTACACCAACAACATACCCTGCGGCGCGATGCGTGGCTTCGGTGTCAACCAGGCGATATTCGGCCTGGAGAGTCTCATTGACGACCTATGCGAACAGGGCTCCTTTGACCGCTGGCAATTCCGTTACGATAACGCCATCGTTGATGGCGGTATGACCGCGACTGGGCAGGTCATTGAAGCCGGCGCCGGCGCCCAGGCAACCCTCCTGGCCGTAAAAGATCAATTCTACGCCGCCAAATATGCCGGCCTCGCCTGCGGGATCAAAAACACCGGCATCGGCAACGGCATGCCTGACGAATCAAGCGCCATGGTCTCCGTGGTCGCCCCCGACAAAGTAATAATCGATCACGGTTGGACAGAAATGGGCCAGGGCGTCAATACCGTTGCCACTCAGGTCGTGTGTCAGGAGACAGGACTTGATCCATCGCTTATCGAGGTGCGCATCGATACCGTTGCCGAACAGCTTGCCGGAATGACCACGGCTTCGCGGGCGACTTCACTGGTAGGTAATGCCCTGATCGACGCCTGCCGCGACTTAAAGCAAGACCTTAAGTTACATGACCTGGCCGAGCTGGTCGGCAATGAATATCGCGGCAAGTGGGTGGTGGACTGGACGACAAAGCCGGGCGCGATGGTCGAGAAGGTTTACACCCACTACTCTTATAGTTACGCCACCCAACTCGTTATTCTCGATGACGACGGGCAAATAACAAAAATCGTAGCTGCGCATGATGCGGGCAAGGTGTTCAACCCCACCCTGTTCGAAGGGCAACTTGAAGGTTCTTTGCACATGGGGCTCGGTTATGCCATCAGTGAAGAACTGCCCATGGAGAACGGCCGTCTCAAAAGCACGCGCCTGCGCAAATGTGGTATATTGCGCGCCAAAGAAACGCCGGAACTTGAAGTTATCAGTGTTGAGGTACCCGATCCCTATGGACCTTATGGCGCCAAAGGCGTTGGTGAAATCGGACTCGTTCCGACAGCCGGCGCCGTTGCCAATGCGCTCTACCAATTTGACGGCATCCGCCGCACTATATTGCCCATGTCGCTGCCCAAAAAGAAGCGGCGTACGGTTGCCGCTTAATGCTACAACATAGAAGGTGAGTGATGATCTCACTACCGCTTGCCCGGCAGTTGAAACAGGCAGGCCTCGTTTGGCAGGCTGCCATGAATGATTATTTCGCCATCCCGGATCGAGGTATGGACGAGCGTGTTTTCGTGCTGGCCCATATGCAGGCGCAGCTTGATCTCTATCGTGGCTGGCCGGTAGTTACCTTTCATGGCACGGCCGAATGGGCCCTCGATTACATCCTTACGGCCGAAGTCATCTGGCTGCCTCGTGAAGAACAGGTGCGCAATGTCTTGCTGGAACTACTGCCGGCAGAGGGCGCGACAGGCCCCGTTTCCCTTTTGGTCCAGAACGGCCACTATGTCTGTACTATCCCTTGGCGGGGCTCCGCAAAACAGTTCGACGGCAGCCACGGCGCCGACGCGTACGGTGCGGCGCTGCTTTTCGTTTTAAAGAATCAGAGCTTGCAGTCAACTTGACAGAAAATCAGGTATAATGCCACATATGAAATTCACGTTTAAGCGCCTGGGCATAATTCCCTACCTGATCCTCGGCTTCGGTCTGCTGCTACTGGGTCTCCTGGCCATGAATCATGCCGTTGATAACTGGTGGCCATTTGACGTGGCTCGCCTCGATCTCGTGCGTGCTACCGCGCTCGACCAGGTGGATCCTGCGGCTTTGATGGAAGCGGTGAATTTCGATATCGTTTTCGCTTTTCTCTGTGCCGTTATCGCCTCCGCTACCGGCATTGCCCTGCCCGTGCTGTTTTTCCTCAACAAGCGCTTTGGCGCTTCGCCGCCGCTCTTTCTCGATGTCCTACGGCAGTCGATGTGGGTTGGGTTCTGGGTCTCTTTCTGCGTCTACTTGCAAATGAATCGCATGTTGGGCATCGCCGTAGCCTTGCTCGTGGCCGCGGTCTTGATCCTCTTCGAGTTCATCGTCCAGGTTCGCATGCGTGCTTCTAGAGTGAGCGTGTGAAGTGGCGCAGCGCCAGGAGAACTCGTTGGCGCTCCTGCGTCACTTGCCAAGTGTAGACGCCGTACTCCAGCATCCGGAGACAGTTGCGCTCCAGGGACTTTATGGCCGTACCCTCACCATCGAGATATTGCGCGATCTGTTGGACGAAACACGCTCCGCCATCCGGTTTCACGAAATACAACAGGCCCCTGAAACCGAGGACCTCATTCGCGCAATGGCCGGCCGCTTGGAATCGGCGGCTGCACCTTCCTTGTTTCCGGTTATCAATGCCACCGGCGTAATCATCCACACCAATCTCGGCCGTGCCCCGCTTAGCCATGCCGCTTTGGCCGCGATCGCGGAAGTCGCCAAGGGCTACTCAAACCTCGAATATGATCTAGATCGCGGTGAGCGTGGTTCACGCTCTGTACATGCCGCCGAACTGCTGCGCCGGCTTACTGGCGCCGAAGATGCCTTGGTAGTTAACAATAATGCGGCCGCCGTGCTTTTGATGTTAAGTGGTTTGACCGCCGGACGTGAGGTGATTATCAGCCGCGGACAGCTTGTCGAAATTGGCGGCGGTTTCCGCATTCCCGAGGTTATGGCCCAATCTGGCGCGCGCTTAGTGGAGGTTGGCACCACTAATCGCACCAATCTTGCCGACTACGAGCGCGCAATAAGTTCTGAAACAGCGGCAATCCTGGTAGCGCATCATTCCAATTACCAGATAGTCGGCTTTACTACCGAACCTACCCTCCCCGAATTGGCCGTCCTGGCTCGTGAGCATTCCCTTCCCCTGCTCCTTGATCAGGGAAGCGGTGCACTGCTAGATACCGGGCAGTTTGGCTTGATGCACGAAATCACCGTGACGGAGGCGCTCCAAGATGGCGTTCAAGTCGTGGCTTTTAGTGGTGACAAATTACTGGGCGGCCCACAGGCGGGCATTCTTTGCGGGCAATCTGACCTGCTCGCGGGTCTAAAGCGACATCCGCTGGCCCGTGCCGTCCGTGCGGACAAGACCTGCCTGGCGGCGCTCTCAGCGACCCTGGGCCACTATTTGCGCGACGAGGCCCTGCGCGAGATTCCCGTCTGGCAGATGATCGGCCGTCCACTGGCAGCCATAACCGCCGAGGCGGAATCATGGGCGGCGGCTTTGCGAGCACAGGGCATCAAAGCGGAAATCGTCGAGGGCCATTCGCGAGTGGGTGGGGGCAGCTTGCCCGGAAGCGCGCTTCCCACTAAACTCGTGGCGCTCAACAACGGTAATGCGCAGAGCCTCGCGGCCCGGCTCAGGGCAGTGGATCCGCCTGTAATCACACGTATCCAGGAAGATCGCCTGCTGCTTGATCCGCGAACAGTACTCGCGCAGCAGGGCGATGTGATATTACAGCATCTAGTTGCGATATGTGGTGACAATGAGTAGCGAAAACCAGCAGGCCAGTCGTATCCTGGCCATCGAGACTTCGTGTGATGAGACCGCCGCGGCCGTAGTTGAAAACGGTCGCACCATCCTCAGCAATGTGATTGCCAGCCAGGTAGATCTACATGCCCAATATGGCGGCGTATTCCCGGAAGTTGCCTCGCGCAAGCACATCGAGCTGATTTATCCTGTGGTCGACCAGGCAATGCGCGAAGCGTTCATCGGCTTTGACGATCTTGACTGCATCGCGGTAACCCGTGGGCCTGGCCTGGTCGGCTCCCTGTTAGTCGGCGTTAACATGGCCAAAGGCTTGGCCCTCGCTCGTCACAAGCCGCTGCTCGGCGTGAACCATATCGAAGGTCACATCGCTTCACTTTGGCTCACGCAAGAAGCTGAAGAAATCGAATTCCCCGTTCTGACGCTGGTCGTGAGCGGCGGTCACACCGAATTGTTCCTGGTAATTGATTACGGCCGCTACCAATATTTGGGCGGCACACTGGACGACGCCGCCGGTGAGGCCTTTGACCAGGTTGGTCGTCTACTTGGCCTGCCTTATCCTGGTGGGCCGGCTATCGATCGCGCGTCGGAGGAGGGCAACGCAAACGCCTTTCATTTTCCGAGGGCCGTAATGGATCGGGAGCACGGCTACAATTTTAGTTTTAGCGGCCTCAAGACGGCCGTCTTGCGCCAGACAAAGCAGTACCGGCCTGAACATATGCCTGTGCGCGATCTCGCTGCCAGCTTCCAGGCCGCGGTGGTAGATTCCCTGGTTGAAAAGACTGCCCGTGCCGCTGCCGACTATGGGGTCACGGCCGTCCACCTCGCAGGCGGTGTCTCAGCTAACCGCGCATTGCGTTCGGCGATGGCCGAAGCGCTTGATTTGCCGGTGCGCATGCCGCCGCTCGATCTATGCACCGACAATGCGGCGATGATCGCCGCTGCTGCACACTATCACTTTATTAACGGCCGGCGTGATAGCTTAAGCATGGACGTTATACCCAGCTTGCAGCTCGTATAGGCCCTGCTCACGCACATTAATATTGATTACCTCAGCCGTGTTAGACGAAACGAACAGCAGCCTCGTCATTGCCCTACATCGCTCACAATTAGCCTTGCAGAAGCTCCCGGAGGAAAGAAACCAGCTTGAAGCAGTTCTTGCTGCGGCGCTCCTCGAGTTCCTTCCTGCAGCGAATTGTGAAGATGCTCGGCTCTATCTTGCCCTCCCTTCCGACGATCCGACCACCGTGATTATTGCTGGCGGCCGGCACATTCAACCGCCTGCTGAACCCAAATCCGAATCACGATACGGCATTGAAGAAAGCGTGAGGCGCAGTGGTGCGCGCGCGTTTGTTGAAGACACGCGGTACGACGAAGCCTGGATCCCCGGTCCTTTTCCTGTCACGACAGCTGAGCCCTGGTCCGCGCTCTGCGAACCCCTCAAAATGAGTGACCGCACCATAGGAACCATCACATTCCTCAGACGCGGCATAGGGAAGTACACAGAGAAGCGCCTATCGCCGGAAACGATCTTCGCTGACCAGGTGCAGCAGTCGCTCGCGGCACGCTATTTCCATGCGCAGTGGCGCAGCGCGCAGAATCGGATCAGCGAGCTGTCTGCAGATCACCAAGATTTGGCTGCCATACTCGTTCACGACTTGCAGGGTCCGCTGGCCAACGTCATTATAAGCCTCGAACTCGCCCAATCGAATGTCGCGTCCAAAGCGGACGACAGTCTCTCAACGCTGATAGACCTCGCATCGCGCAGCGCCGAGCAACTGAAGGCACTTGTCGACTCGGTAATTGACATCAGCCGCCTCCAGGCCGGATACCCCCTGACCGGGATCGAACCAGTTAGCCTCCATGAAGTAATTGAATGCGTGGCTGAGATTCAGGCGCCGGCCATCGAACAGCGCCAGGTGCAGCTTGTACCTGATATCGCATCGGATTTGCGGCCGGTTGCCGCAAATCAGGACATTCTACAGCGTATTCTGCTTAATCTCTTGGACAACGCCCTGCGCGTGAGCAGGCGCGGTCAAGCCATCACAATACGCGCCAGGGCCGATGACACTGACCAATTCGCCAGGATCGATGTTATCGACCAGGGGCCTGGTATTCCCGAGGAACACCGTGACCGCATATTCGAGAAATTCGAGCGTATTGAAGGAGCCTCTTCGTCTAAGGGCCTCGGATTGGGCCTCGCCTTCTGTAAATTGGCGGTTGAAGCGCATGGCGGCCAAATCTGGCTGGAGGATGCACCGGGTAATGGAGCCTGCTTCTGCATCAGGTTGCCGTTGAGCCCAACGGTCGACAGCCCAAATGCCTCGTGAACGCACTTGTCCCGGGCAAGCCCACATTTATCACGGCGGCTGCCGCTGCTGTCCTGATTGTTTTCCTAGCAGTTCTATTTTACATCGCCGGCGCCATGGCCGATCCTTCTCCCGGCGGCACGCTGGTAGCACACCAGGAATTTGGCCTCCTTCCGGTCGCAGCCGGTTCGACAGCAACCCTCTTGATGGAAGATGCACTTGTGCCCACTGATGGTCAGATACTGCTCACTGCGCGCTACTACGAGGGAGAACTGGACAGCGGCTACGGCCTTCTGCTCCAAGGGCAAATTGATTCTCTCGCGATAGCTGTTTCGCCGCTTGGCTACGCGGCCGTGTGGCGCCAGGCCGGAAATGAGATACCGGAGCCCGGCGCCTATGTACTACCTTGGCAGACGTGGCCGCATGTCCATCACGGAGAAGATAGTAACCAGATATTACTCACCTTTATTGGCCCACGGATAGAAGCCCGCATCAATAATGAACTCTTTTGGGAAGGTAACTTCCCCACATATAGCCACCGTACGGGTATTATTGCCCTAAGCAGCGGGCTTGAAACGACCATAGATTTTCAGGCACTCGACATATATGAGCACAAATAACGCGGCCGAAAAAGCCGTGAACATGTCCAAAAGCGGGGGGCCGTCGAAGCCGTACGATCTTTTCGGTTCGCAGTTTAAGGCCGATCCGTTCCCAACATTTGCGCATATGCGCGAGCATGCCCCTGTATATGATCATCGTGCCCCTGACGGATCAACCATCTGGTATATAACACGCTATGAGGAAGTTATGGCCGTGCTCCAGGACGACCATAATTTTTGCAAGGACCCGCGCAGCCACGGCCTGTCTGCAGCCAAGAATGCGGCCTTGCGGCGCACAACATTACACCGGCTTGTCAATGAGAACATGCTTTTTGCTGATCCACCGGATCATACGCGCCTGCGCGCACTCGTAAGCCAGGCCTTCACGCCCCAGCGTGTGTCCACCCTGGCCACCTTCATTGAGCGGGCCGCCTCGAACCTGATTGAAGAATTTGTTGCACGCCAGGAAGTAGACATCATTTCCGCCTATGCCCTACCGCTGCCTGTGATTGTCATTTGCCATTTGCTTGGCATATCGGAACAGGATCGCCAGGCGGTGACCGAATGGTCGCAGGCGATTATTTCTCCGGGGAGTCGCAACCTCAATTACACGCAGCGCAAGCGAAATGTACAGGAGCTGCTGAACTACCTCGAGCATCTATTTGATTTACGTTTAGCGAGCCCTCAGGATGATCTGATCTCGGCTCTGGTTCATGCAGAGCAAGCCGGCGATAAGCTAGACCGTTTTGAGCTTTCCAGCATGGTGATTCTTCTACTGGTAACTGGACACGAAACCACGGTGAATCTGATTGGCAACGGAGCGCTAACCTTGATCGAGCATAAGGAGCAGTTGGCCCAACTGCGCCAAAATCCCGGCCTATGGCCAGATGCCGTAGAGGAGTTGCTGCGCTATGATGGACCTGTTGAAACCTCAACCTCGCGCTGGGCAAAACGCGACGTGCAGATGCTGGGGCACACTATCAGGCGCGGCGATCTGGTGCGTGTGGTTCTGGCATCGGCCAACCGGGACGAAACGATATTTGAAGCGCCCCAAGAGCTCCGCCTTGATCGCCAAAACAACAGGCATGTGGCTTTTGGCTATGGTATTCATTACTGCCTCGGTGCGCCGTTGGCACGTCTTGAAGGGCGAATTGCTCTTCGACTTCTATTTGAGAAACTACATGATATTCGTCTTGGGCCAGGAAAAGGAGCCCTACCGTGGCGCTCTGGTGTGCTGTTTCGCGGCCTAGAAAGCCTCTGGATTGTTTGGGATAACCTGGAAGCATCGGATGGTATAATGAGCTAAGCGGCAGCCGGCAGGCTGAACTGAGATAAGGAAAGAAAGCTGAAACAAATTGCACAAGCTTGGGCCTTGACGGATGACGCTTGTTCAGCCGTCTTGGAACAGATTGCCGACACGGAACTGGATGGTGTGGAACTTAGGGCGCGCTTTTCCCAATTTGCGCGCCAGACAACAGACCTGCTCTATTCCGAGGCGTATGATCGAGCCGCCGCAGAGAGAGCTGGCGCTGGACTCGCGAAGCTTTGTTCTGGCCGAGCTGAACTATTGGGGCCATTGCTCAAAGCTCTGGACGAGTTCTGGTCTACCTGCCTCCCCATGCCGGAAGGGGATCACGACGGCCGCCGCGTAGAACTGCTCTGTGATCTTGCCGGCGGATTCTCTCAGGCTGCTTCAAATGTGAAACCCGTGTCTCTGGCAGAGCAGCAAGAGAAACAGCCGATTTCGGCGCCAGATCCTCCGCTTGTGAAGGAAGAGCAGCACGATCGCCTTCGTTCGACGGCCGAACGCCTTCAGGTACTTCATGAACTAGAGAAAGGCATCCTATCCGCCGAGTCGACAGCGGCGATCGCCGGCATCGCCGTGCATTACTTGCGGAGCATTATCCCTTGTGACAAAGTGCTGGTAACAAGGTTCGATCAGAATTCAAATCAATCCGTGCCTCTTGCTGGTGAGGATCTTCTGGATGAGTCAGGCCGTATGGAGACCCTCGAACTGGGACACGAACCATTGCTCCAAGAGTTAGCCAGTAGTAGCACGCTGCTGGTAAATGACATCAGTGCTATGGTCACGTACTCGCCTGGGCTGGAGAGCCTTTATGCCGCCGGCGTCAGATCAATACTCTGTGCGGGACTGAAGTCTACAGGACGCCTTATTGGTGCCCTGGTGCTAACTTCCGCGCAGGCCGGCACGTTTACTGATTACCATGCCGATATTGTGGCGCAAATCGCTTCCTCTGTCGCCATAGCGCTGCAGAACAGGCTGCTGCTGGAAACCGAACGCAAAGCACGCCGGGAAGCCGAGACGCTGCGAGAAGTCGCGTACGGGCTGAGCTCAATCCTTGATCGCGAGAAACTGCTGGATCATATCCTTACCATGCTTGAACGCGTCCTACCGTACGATGGCGCAATCATCTATCTAAAAACGGA
>JBJYWX010000360.1:16975-17520 GCA_046259695.1 Promineifilaceae bacterium (SeqCode)
CCATGCGACCTATTCGACAAGGCAGCTGCAAGAGTTACCGGCCAATATGGTAAGTGTATTCGCCACCAAACAGCCAGTTGTTATCAAGGATACAGCACGCGACGCAGAGTGGATATTAATTCCCGGTTTTGAGCGCGTACGAAGCTGGCTCGGCGCGCCCCTGATCACAAGGGGCCAGCTAATCGGCTTGTTGGCCCTGGAAAAATACGAGCCCAACTGTTACCTGGACGATTCCGTAGAAATCGCCATGGCCTTTGCTAATCAAGCCGCCCTGGCCATTGACAACGCTCGTCTCTACTCTGATATACAGGATTACGCGCAAATCCTGCGCAAGCGGGTCGCGTCGAGCACCAGGGATTTGAGATCTCTATACGAGATAGCGCGGCTTACCAGTCAGCACCGCGATCTGCAGGCAATTCTCGATCAGGGACTGAATCGCATCCTACACGATCTCGATTTTACGGTTGGCGTTATTTATGTGCGAGACCCGGAGTCCGGGCAGCTGGACCCGGTCACCACTACCAGCCTCTATCCGGCGCAATTCG
>JBJYWX010000360.1:17530-20089 GCA_046259695.1 Promineifilaceae bacterium (SeqCode)
TAACAATCCACGATGAACTGCTGGAAGAAATGGTTGCCCAGGTAATGCCCGTAATTGTAGAAGACATACGTAAGGATCCTAGGTTCGAGAACTCTGGATTACCAGTGAACGCCGCCAGTTTCGCTGGAACAGCAATGCGTGCGCGGCATAGTGTGCTCGGCGTCATCGGCCTGTTTTCGGATAAAACGCAGACCTTACCCTCGAACCGTTCTCGGCTTTTCACCTCTTCCGCCAATCAACTCGCCATAGCGGTTGACAATGCGGCATTGCGGCGCCAGGCTGAGCAGTTTGCAGCCCTAAAAGAGCGAGAACGACTGGCGCGCGAGCTGCATGATTCCGCCACGCAATCGCTTTTCAGCCTCACGCTCTTTGCCGCGGCTGCACGCGAGAAAATAGATAAGGGGCAAGCGGCGCTTGCCTCTCAATATCTTGATGATATTCGCTACACTGCCAATCAAGCCCATCGCGAAATGCGCCTGATGCTTTATGAACTGGATACGACTGAGTCGTTTAGCGAAGGTCTGGCCGAGGCGCTGCAGCGCCGGCTTCGGGCGGTCGAGGGTCGCAGCGGGATCCGCGCTATGCTATACAATCGCGCCACTGTCCCTCTGGTGGGGACACTTGCTCGGACCTTGTACCAGATCGCCACTGAAGCGCTCAATAACGCCCTCAAACACGCCGGAGGCAGCAATATTTTTGTTGAACTTTCAAACGATGAAGACGCTGTTTCACTGGTCATCGGCGACGACGGCACCGGATTCGACTCGGATTCAGTCTCGGAAAGAAGCGGTCGGGGCCTGAAAAACATGCGCGCTCGTATCGCGCAGCTCGGCGGCCGTCTAACTATTGAATCTTCGCCAGAAAACGGCACCGTGATCCATGCTGTCTTACCTCTCTCGAGGGGCAAATAAAGGGGTCTTGCGTTGGATGGCAGGAAGATAAGAATACTAATAGCAGAAGATCACGCCCTCGTACGAAGGGGCCTGATAGCCCTGCTGCACGGGCATAATGGCATTGAAGTTATTGGGGAGGCCGAGGATGGCCACGTGGCAATTCAGCGCGCAGCGGAGTTACGCCCTGACGTAATCCTGATGGACCTGGAAATGCCCCGTAACAATGGTGTTACAGCTACGCGAGCAATCAAGCAGCGTGATCCGGACTGTAAAGTATTGATTATTACAAGCTATGGCGATGACGATTCGGTCATTTCAGCCGTAAGGGCCGGCGCAAATGGGTACCTTCTGAAGACAATGATGCCCGACGCGCTGTTGTCAGCCATCGAAGAAGTATACCTGGGCGGCGCACCGCTCGATCCGGCCGTTACGGCGGCCATTTTGCGTACACTCAGCAACCCCTCCCCTAAGAGCGAGGTGCTGCAACCACAGCTTACCGAGCGGGAGCAGTCGGTTTTACGGCTTGTCGCCAAAGGATATACCGACCGTAAAATAGCGCATATTCTCGACCTTAGCACGCGCACTGTTTCCACGCATGTTCGCACTATTTTGGGCAAGCTTGAAGTAGAAAATAGGACTCAGGCCGCCCTGTTTGCCTTGAGCAATGGCTATGCCGAACTCGATGTAGACGACTAACAATTATCTACGTAAAAATACGTAGGTGTAATTGCACTTTTTCCATACAATTACTCATTCGTGCATCTTTGGAATTGGATAGAATTAGGATATAGGGCAGTAGCCAAGAGTGCTGGAAGTTCCAGTCAATTAACGGACTCACCACAGTGGCGAGTCCGTTTTTTGTTATGATTCATTGGCCAGCTCGGACCAGCATTTGGGCTGTTTTTGCCCTGCTGCGGCTTCGTACGAGCGCCTCTCCCACCAGGATGGCGTCGACGCCGATCTCGGCCATACGCCGCACGTCGTCCGCATCCTTAATGCCACTTTCCCCCACCAAAATAACTTCCGGTGGCGCAAGTTCCCGCAGGCGGGCCGTATTCTCAAAATCGACTTCAAATGTCTGCAGATTGCGATTGTTCACGCCAATGATCCGCGCATCTAAGGCCAGGGCCCTGTGCATCTCCTCCGCCGTATGAACTTCCACCAGTGCGTGCATGTCCAGCTTATGTGTTAGTGCCAGCAGATCGCGCAGTTCGGCATCCGAAAGAACGGAAACGATCAGCAGCAGCGCATCTGCGCCGGCAACGCGCGATTCATATATCTGATACGGATCAAAAATGAAATCCTTCCTTAGCACAGACACGTCCGGTTTGCTATTTTCTTCAACCAGCTCTTTGACAATTCGCAGGTCTTCTAGCGACCCCTGAAAATGCCGTCCGTCGGTCAACACGGAGATCGCCCTTGCGCCTGCTGCCATATAGGTCTGTGCCAGCTCTGCTGGATCATAATGAGGTACAAGCAAGCCCTTACTGGGCGAGGCCTTCTTGCATTCAGCGATCAGCGAGACCCCAGGATAGCGCAAAGACACGGAAAAATCACGCGTGGGCGGAGCTACGGCCGCCAGAGCCCGCAGGTCCGCAGCGGGAACCTCGCGCTTAATCTTTGGCAAGCGCTCACGCTGGTAGCGCATGATCTCATCAAGGATTTC
>JBJYWX010000361.1:0-4071 GCA_046259695.1 Promineifilaceae bacterium (SeqCode)
GCAAACTCTTGAAATGGGCATGTGACCCGGACAGCGTCGCGCCGGCGCGCGTCCGGCCCGACCGGTGGACGCCGGCAGCTGGGCGGCCGCTGTGGCTGTCTATCTACTGACCGCGCTGATCTGACGTTCTCCTGCCGGAGCATATATATCGGTGTAGCCGGCATTCAGCAGCGCAAAGTGAGCGTAGGCATCGGGGTGGTACAACGTGTCGCCACGCAGGAGCTCTCGCAGCATGCGGCCGGCCAGCGGTATTCCGGTCAGCCAGGAACCATTGGGCGTTAAATGCGCATACTGCTTTGACGTGGGCCGGTAATACGGACGGTCCGCGACCCACAGCGCCATGTGCGCCGTCTCGTGAATCAGTGTGCGCGCTTTGCGCAGGTCATTCTTCTCCTCGAAGAAGTAAGGGCATACATAGAGGCGTGACAGGTCTGTGTAGTAAAGGCGCTGCCCCTCGCAGTTATCGCTTCGCGGCGCATAGCTCACGCGAAAGCCGCCGGCCAATGTTGTGCGAATCTCCCGGTAGTTTTCCCGCACCTGGGCCACGAATACTTCATCTATCTGGCCCGTACCGGCGGGATCATAAATCCGTAAAAAGTCTTCTCTTTCCGCGTCGTCCATGCCTTCCCAGCCCTGGGAAAGGCCGGCGATCGCCTCATCGACAAGGCTCAGGCTAACAGGAACGAGCGCCTTTACCTCGGCCACGGCCGTCTCCTCCTCTGCACTCCGCGCAGCGCATCCAACCAGTAGGGGCAGCGCAACAACCATTAACTTGAAATGCGGCAAATATTTTGCTGGCACACCTATCCCTGTTCGCCTGGTGTGGATTGCACAAGAGAGCGCGACCGGCGATTTGTATGAACATATTAGTTTTGGGTGGCCTGCCAGACCTGACATTTCTTGACAGATTTCCCCAAGACCATGCAAAACGGGATAGGCCGGTGGTGATATAAAGTTATGAGTAAGTGAGCGTGATGCGGTTGGACAGAATGGAGTTTTGCCCGGGGGAGACGGGGTCCTGCTCTACGAGGCCAGGACCTGGTCGATGGCGTGCAGGGCGGCGCGGACGCCTACCGGGTTGCTGTGCCAGTAATAGGGGGCGAAGATAAGCGCCTGGGATAGGGCATGGCCGCGGCCGCGGGCCCAGGTGGCATCATCGACGCCCAGGGCGCGGCGAAAGGTTTCCCGGCTGCGGCCGGAGAAGATGTGCCAGGCGATCATCAGGTCAGGCGCGGGGTCGCCGACGCCCAGGCCGCCGAAATCGATCACGGCCGATAAACGGCCGTTCTCCACCAACACATTGCCGGGCAGTAGATCGCCGTGAAACCAGGCCGGCGGCCCATCCCAGGGCGGCGCATCCAGGGCCGTTTCCCAGGCCGCGGTCGCCGCGGCCGTATCGATCTTGCCCGCCAGTTCGCTGATCGCCTGCCGTGTCGCCGCATCTCGTGTCTGCAGGGGCACACCGCGCAAGCCAAACGCCGCCGCATCCGGGCCGCCGGTTGGGTCGATACGCTGCAGGGCGTGGATAAAATCAGCCAGCTGCAGCGCGCCGCGCAGCGGGTCGGATAAAGGAGCCTGGCCGGCATCGCGGCCGGGCAGCCAGCGGTAGATTGACCAGGGCCAGGGGTACCCCATGCCAGGCCGGCCCTGGGCCAGCGGCGTAGGTAAGGCAAGGGGCAGGTGCGGCGCCAGGCGCGGCAGCCAGACGTGTTCTTTCTCTACCTGGTCCACCGCCCAATGAATGCGCGGCAGGCGCACCACCAGGTCGCTACCCAGGCGAAAGAGGGCGTTATCGGTCCCGGCCGAGGGCAGGCGGCGCGCCGCCAGGCCGGCCCACTGCGGGAACTGAGCAGCGAGCAGCCGCGTCAGGAGCGCGGCGTCAACCGCGACCTCATCCTCGTGCATAAGCGGCGCGCTCACAGCGGCTGCTGCAGGATTAGATGGCGCTGGGAACGCCGCGCGGCTCGTCTATTCGGCCGGCTGGTAAACGCCGTTGAGGGTGTCCACGACGTCTACCAGGTCCCCCTGGCTGTACCAGTTGACGGCGACGAAGTTGGGCATTTTTCCCCGTTCCTGTTCGCACTGCCGCGCACGCGCCAGAAGGAAATCGTAGTCGTTGACAATAGCGCCGTCGACGCGGTTGGGCGAGCCGCGCTGGATCCAGTGGTTGAGCAGGAAGAACGGCTTACCCGTGCCGCCGCGGTTCGGCTCGCAGCTAAACTGGTCCGGCGTGATAAAGGTATAAGGCGTTTCCTCGGTGACATCCCAGGCGTTCGTATACCAGTCTGGCGGCGGGCCTTCGTTTTCAGCCATCACGATCAGGCGCTCGTTGCTGTCGATCAGCTCGCGCAGCGTGGGCCACGGGTCACCTTGCGCATGGGTGTAGATGAAGTCTATGAGGCCGGATTCCTCGATCTCGCGCCCGGTATCTTCGGCGCTGATCTCGTCCTGGATGATAAAGAAGACAACCTCGCGCGGGTGCGCTTCCAGCCATTCGCGAATACTTACTAGGGTGTCCGGCAGTTCTGACCAACCGAGGCGGCAGAGCTGGTGGCAGAGGAAATCGCCCTCCTGGGCCGGCTCGACGATCACCTCTCCCGCCCGGAGCACTATGTCCTGCGCCTCGGGGTTAAGCGTGCTGGCAAATTCTTCGACCTGTTCCGGGCCGTCTATGTAGTGGGTGTCAAAGAGCAGGGCGCGCACGCCGGCGTCGAGCTGGTCGATCATCGTGCCGTCGTGCATGGGCCAGATCCAGCCATATTCGGCAATGGACATCGAGTTGTGGCTGGCGGCGTAGGCGACCTCGTTGATCGGGCGGTCGCACAGTTCCACATGGCCGTTGCAAGGCTGGTTGGCGGCGCGGGCGTCGCCGCGGAAGATGTTGAGCAGCAGCGGCAGCAGCACAAAAATGACCAGCGCGCCGCCCAGGAGCCACCATTTGTATTCCCAGGCATCGCCGAGAACGTTTTTGAGAAAGGCCATCAGGTCTTTGCTGTAGCCGAAGGCCAGGAAGACCAGGCCGAGAATCAAGGCAATCAAGGATGTGCTCCAGATGGAGCCCCAGATGCCGCGCAGCAGCGAGCCGATGACGTCGTCGACGATGGCGTCGAAGCTGGCCGGGCCGAGCGCCGCGGCAGCTAGATTGGACTGGACTTGCCCGCGCAGCCAGAAGCCGAGAATGAGCCAGAGGAGTAAAACCAGGCCGCTGGCGATGACCAGCGTCCAGCCGCCGGCGCGCAGGGCGGAGCCGAGATCGTCGCTGTTGAGCCAGACAATGACGGCCAGGATGATGAGCAGCACGATGGCCAGCGGCAGCAGCGCGTTCTGCAGCATGTCGATATAGCCGCGGGCGAGATTGAGGTTGGCGACGAGCTGGTCGCGCGTCTGGCCCAGGGCCAGGGCCAGGCCGGAAATGCCGGCCAGCTTCTGCGACTCGGCCAAGCGCGGCTCGGCGGCGGCGATGGCGCTGGTGATGCGCTGGGTCAACCGTTCCTGGGCGGCCATGGTGATCGCCGTGGGCAGGTCGTCTTCGGCGAGCGCCGCCTCAATTTGCAGCCTCGTTTCAGGGCTGGTGCCGGCGTTGGCCGGGCCGAGTAACAGGGTCGCCATCTGGCGGTTGGCGGTGGTGGCCAACCCGGAAACGGTAGCCTGCAGGAGGCGCGTTGGGAAGGGTATAATGTGACCTTCATTGTAGTTGTCGAGATACTCCGCCAGCTGCGCCTCGACGACAGGTTCACTCTTGTTGACCACGATGGGCATGGCTTTGTCGACGGCGCTTACAGCGGCGGCCGCCGCTGCCGTGGCGATACGATTGGCGAGGACCTCCGGTGTCAGCGAGGCGCCGAGCTCAAGGTCCTCCTGCAGTTCGGGGATATCGCCGCGTAGATAGCCGGTGAGGTTGGTGAAGAAACCGTCGACGGCCGTTTCCATACGCTGTGGCGGCAGGATCAAGTAGAGCGCGCTGACGACCTGAGCATACAGTTCCTCGCCTATGAGGTCGATGCGAATGCCGGTCGCCTCCTTGAACGCCTCCTGCACGGCCGGATCGGCCAGCACCTCCGTGTACAACCG
>JBJYWX010000362.1:0-4482 GCA_046259695.1 Promineifilaceae bacterium (SeqCode)
GCGCCTTCGGCAAGGGCACGCCGCACCAGCTGACCAACTGCCCCTGGTGCGGGAAGAAGATCGATCCGGGCCGGAATATTCGCGTGGAATTGAAGGAAGTGGGGCGCGGCCGGACTTTCCAGTATTGCAGCGACTTCATGGGCAGCTGCCCTTTCAGTTTTAAACAGTCGCCGGATGAGGGGATTCCCATTGTCGTCGTGGATGAGGAGATTTACCGCCTTTTGCCGTCCCTGGTGATTGCCACGGTGGATAAATTTGCCCAGATGCCCTGGAAAGGGCCGACGCAAATGCTTTTCGGCCGTGTGGACGGCTACTGCCCGCGACACGGTTTCCGTTCATCCGATCTGGAGGACAGCGACAGCCATCCTAAAAAGGGACCCTTCCCGGCCGTGAAGACGAAACCGATAGGTCCACTGCGGCCGCCGGACCTGATTATCCAGGACGAGCTGCACCTGATCAGCGGGCCATTGGGCACGTTGATGGGCCTGTACGAAACGGCCGTTGATCATCTTTGCTCCTGGGAGCTCGAGGGCACGACCGTGCGCCCCAAGGTTATCGCCTCAACGGCGACCATTCGCCGCGCACGCAGCCAGGTAAACAGCTTATTCTTGCGCGAAGTCAAAATCTTTCCGCCATCGGGTGTGGATGCGGATGATAACTTCTTCTCCAAAAGACGGCCGTCAAGCAACGCTGAGCCTGGGAGATTATACGTCGGTGTCTGTGCGCCGGGAACGCGCATGAGAACGATCCTGCTGCGTGTTTACACAGCCTATATGGCCGCGGCCCAATCCTTACTGGAAGATTATGGCCCTGCGGCTGATCCCTATATGACCATGGTCGGCTACTTCAATTCCATGCGCGAACTAGCCGGTATGCGCCGCGTCGTCGACGACAGTTTGCGCACGCGCCTGAAGCGCATGGACGAGCGCGGCCTCAGCAAACGCTATCTCAATCCCTATGATGTCGAAGAGTTGACCTCGCGTAAGGGGGCGACGGACATACCCCAGATATTGGATCGGCTCGAAGCGGGTTTTGGCAATCAGCCACCGCCAAAGAAAGGGAAAAAACGGGATTACAGCAAAGAGCCACTAGACGTTGTTCTGGCCACCAATATGATTTCCGTGGGTGTCGATGTCAGCCGCCTGGGCTTAATGGTCGTCGCCAGCCAGCCAAAGGCGACGGCCGAATACATCCAGGCCACCAGCCGGGTCGGCCGTGCTTTCCCCGGCATTGTCTGCACCGTATATAACTGGGCCAGGCCGCGCGACTTGAGCCACTATGAAAGGTTTGAACATTATCACGCCACCTTCTACCAACAGGTTGAAGCTTTGTCGGTTACCCCGTTTTCAGCACGTGCCCTGGATCGCGGACTGAGTGGCGTTCTCGTTTCCTATGTCAGGCTTTTAAATGAAACATTCAATGCAAATGAAGCGGCCGGACAACTTGAATGGCTGCACCCCAATGTGCAGACGGCCGTTGAAGCGATCAGCCATCGTGCCGGGCTGATTACCGGTAGTCATGATCAGCAACAATTTGTCAGCGGGATGCTCAAGAGACGCTTAGATGAATGGTTAACCCGTACCCAAACAACCGGCGGAGCGCGCCTGGCCTATACACAAACCAAAGACGGCCGAACGTTGGCTTTGTTGAAACAGCCAACAGAGGAAGATTGGGATTGGTTTACCTGCCTCAACAGTTTGCGCGATGTTGAACCCACCGTCAACCTCATCCTCCAGGATCAGGGAATGGATATCGAACCGGCCAGGCCTTCTATATCAAACGAGGAGACGGCATGAGTACGAAATATCCTCCCCGCGTCGGTGAAGTCCGGCCCAGCCAACTGCTCTATACCTATGGTGTCGGCGCCATCATCGACTTACCCAAACTGTCGGTCATTATCACCGGCCTGGAAGATTGGCAGGTCAATCCGGAGTATTTTGAAACCATCGTTGAAGATAGGCTGTTGACGGCCGTGCGTTTTGAGCATCCCGACGTCAAGAAATTACTCGCTCCACCCATCGTGCCTGATTCGGGCATGCCTGTTGATCCCTTTGAAAGCACGGCGCGAGTTGGTGTGCCCGTGGCCAATTTCCCGCGCTGGATGGTTTGCCCCAGCTGCCGATTGCTGGCGCCGCTGAGTTCGGGACTGTTTGAGCTAAAAGTTAACCCCTATTACCCTGACCGTACGGCTTATATTCATAAGACCTGTAACAAAGGCAAGAATCCGCAGGTTGTGCCCGCTCGTTTCCTGACTGCCTGCGAACAAGGACATCTCGACGATTTTCCCTGGAATGAATTTGTGCATAGGGGTAACTTGTGTGATGGATCACTTTTGCGTTTGATCGAATATGGCGCTTCCGGTGAGGCGCGTGATCTGGAAGTCAAGTGTGACACGTGCGGTGAAAGAAGAAGGCTCAGTGAGGCCTTCGGCGAGGAAAACCGCAAGCATATGCCACGCTGCCGCGGCAGACGGCCGCATTTACGTGACTACGATCCCGAAGGTTGTCCGAATCAGATGCGAACATTAATCCTTGGCGCTTCCAACACCTGGTTTCCTGTCGTTTACAGCACAGTCGCCATTCCCAGCGAGAACGCCCGGCTGCCAATTCTGATCAACGAGCAATGGGCTACTTTTTTGAGTGTGACTTCTCCGACAATCTTGGAGTTCTTGCGCAGCCAGGGGCAGTTGGGCGAGTTAAGCGAGTTTAGCAATGAAGAAATCTGGGAGGCCATTGAGACTCGCCGCCGGCGGGATGCGGGTGAACTGCCTCCGCCTAGTGAACTTCCCGACCTGATAGAGCCCGAATGGGAAATCTTTACGAATTACGATCCGGCGCTCAACAGCGATGAATTTAGATTAACGCCCGTTGATCCGCCCCGACGCTACGCTGAGTATTTCGATCAGGTCGTACTTGTAGAGAGAATGCGCGAAGTGCGCGCCCTGGTCGGCTTCACCCGTTTAGATGCCGTGGGTGAGCTGACCGATCCCGATTTAGCTATCCCCATCGATCCGGCGCCGATATCGCGCCAGCCACCGACCTGGGTGCCCGCCAATGAAGTGCGTGGTGAGGGCATCTTTCTGCAGTTTAACGAAAGGCAGATCGAAAAATGGCTGCGTAAGGAAGCCGTCGCTGATCGCACGGCCGATTTCCTGGAGTCGCACACCCGGTGGCGCCAGATGCGCCACATCGAACCGCCGGAGGAAGGATTCCCGGGCATGCGCTATATCCTGATCCACACCTTTGCCCACGCCTTGATGCGCCAGCTGGCCCTGGAAAGCGGCTATTCCTCGGCCAGCATTCGCGAGCGGATTTACGCCCGGCCGCCTAAAAGACATAGCGACCCAATGGCCGGACTGCTCATTTACACCTCCGCTCCTGACAGCGAGGGCACGCTTGGCGGCCTGGTCAATCTTGGTCGCACCGAAAACCTGGAACGCCATATTGCCGCTGCTCTGGAAGCGTCTCATCTCTGCGCCAGCGATCCCTTGTGCGCCGAACATTTACCCAGCCAGACCGGACGCACTTTACATGCCGCCGCCTGTCATGCCTGCCTGTTTGCCTCAGAAACCTCTTGCGAACGCGGCAACAAGTATTTGGACCGGTCGCTTCTTGTACAGACAGTTGAAAGAGAGGACCTGGCTTTCTTTGAGTAAAATGAAACAAGATGATTTGGTGCGACAGATACAGGATTTAGCGGCCGACTTGCCCGTTGAACTGGCTGATCAAATTGCCGCCGCAATAGAACAGGTCGAAACGGCCGACTGGCCTGCGATACGCGGAAATATATTGAACAGCGTCACCCAAACAAGCATCCAGAAAAAACTGAACAAGCTGCTGGATATCTGGCAACAAGAAATCCCTGATCAAAGTCCCGTGGCCGTTGCTCTAGCCTTACGCGCGGCAGCGGAAACGGCCGAATATTACCGACAGCTGCAACAGCTCGAACTGGTATGGACCGGGCCGAAAACGGATTACGTGCCCATAAGACGCACCGATCAGGCGCTGCTGCAGTTGATCAATGAAGCACAAGACTCACTGCAAATTGTCAGTTTCGCCGTCTATAAGATTGAACGTTTAAAGACCGCACTGCTTTCGGCCGTTGAGCGCGGTGTCGAGGTGTCACTTTATCTGGAAACGCCTGAAGAAAGCGACGGCCGGATGTCGATCGACACGGTAAGCATGTTGGGTCAAGAGATAGCTGATTGTGTATCAATATACATATGGCCCAGAGAACAGCGAGAAACGACCCCGGACGGCCGTGTCGGGATGTTGCATGCCAAAATCGCGCTGGCCGACGGCCGTTTGATGCTCATCTCCAGCGCCAATCTAACCGAACACGCCATGACCCTCAACATGGAAATGGGCGTCCTTATTCGTGGCGGCCCGCTTCCAGCTCAGGTCGCTGCCCATCTGTCAAGCCTGAAACATTCTGGAGTATTCAATAAATTACCCGCTTAGCAACAAAACTTATGTATAGGAA
>JBJYWX010000363.1:0-3722 GCA_046259695.1 Promineifilaceae bacterium (SeqCode)
TGACGTACCTCATGGGCGATGAGTTCGACAGCTATGAAGGGCATGTCACGCTCAGGTGAGCGAATGAGTGCCACACTCCCGGGCAGGCCCGGGGGGAGATAGGAGTTCTGTTCTGGGGGCGTCGTGGGAGTGCGCTCAAGGAGTTACTAATCCTTGAGCGCGTTCTTTTAGGCAAGGCAAAACCTCAGCCCATACTGAGACACTGCCCACTGACGCACTGTCACTTTTTCTCCATCATGGGCATCTAATCAGTAGAGCAAGAGCGGCCCGGTTTTCTTGCTATAATCGGGCTCATGGAAAACAGCATAAGCGATGATGACATTTTGGCGCGCATTCAGGCCGGGGACAAGTCCGGCTGCGCGCTCTGCATCGAGAAGTATGGGGCCACGCTTTACCGGCTGGCTTTGCGCCTGATGCAGAATGAGAAGGATGCCGAAGACGTGGTGCAGGAGACCTTTTTGAACGCCCTTAACGCCATTGACTCTTTCGAAGGGCGTTCCGGCCTGGGCACCTGGCTTTACCGTATTACGTACAACAACGCCATGATGCGCCTGCGACGGCCGTCTACCGCCATCGTTTCCGTGGAAGATACCCTGGAAAACGCCGAGCAGGGATACGCCGTGCCGCAGCAGTTCTTCGACTGGTGCTGCCTGCCGGAAGAGGATTTCGATGCCGCGGAAGTGCGCCTGGAGCTGGAGCAGGCGATCGGCGAGCTTTCCCCGGCGTTGAGCAGCACCTTCATCTTGCGCGAGCTGGAGGGCTTATCAACGCGAGAAACGGCCGAAACGCTGGACGTCTCTGAAGACGTGGTCAAGACCCGCCTGCGCCGCGCGCGCCTGCAGCTGCGCGAGCATCTATCCGCCTATTTTGCCGAGCATTACGAGCCGGTATGAGGGAGCCCATCATGCACATGCATAATAAAGATTGCCAATTTCTCCTGGCCGATTTGTCCGATTATCTGGACGGCGAAGCGTCGGAAGCGGTCTGCGCCGAAATCGAAGCGCACATGCGCGAATGCGAGGACTGCCGCGTGGTAGTCGACACGCTGAAGCAGACCGTGCACCTTTACCACACCCTGCCCCAACCCGACATGCCCGAACACCTGCGCGCCCGCCTCTACAAATCCCTCGATCTGGAACCCTTCTTCAAACCAAAAGAGTAGCCGGGCACGTGTGCCCGTTTGCTCCCCGTACCCGCCCGATCTAGTTTGCCCACCGGCACGCGCCGCCCCTGCGGCAGATGGCGAGCCCGCGGCGGTTGAAATTGACCTGGGCATGCAGATCGTCGTTCGAATAGAAGCATGCTCACGGCAGGTGGCGCAGTGGAAACTTCCGTTGCGCCACCTGCCGCAGCCCTCTAGCGCCGGCGACGGCCGGCGGCGCCCCACGCACCCACAAACAGCAGCGGCAAAACCACCGCCGCGCCGCAAACAGTGAGCGGCACGCCTGCTTGCTCCGCCTGCGCCGCTGGCGTCACGTTTTGATTATCTACCGCCTGCCCTTCGCTGCCCGCTGCTCGCTGCCCGCCGTCCACTGTCGCCTGCCCGATGCCGGTATTTCCTGTCTCCCCGTTCCCAGTTGCCTGTTGGCTGTCCACTGCCGGCTGCCCACTGCTCACTGTCTCTGCGCCCGCCGTAACCAGGTACGCCTGATCTCCCAAAACCACCTGTACTTCCTCGCCCAGCGCCAGGTAAGCGCCCGCTTCCGGCCACTCTGCCAGCAGGTCAAAGTAAGGCTGCGAAGCGAACGGCACGACAACGGGTTCGCCCAATGCCGGGTCGTAGAGGCTGTCCACCCAGACCCCACCGCGTTGGAAAAACGTCTTGCTGCCCGCATAACGCACCGCCGGGCCGCCGGTCGAGCCGCCATCTTTGGCTACCATCGTCGGCAGCGGCGCTGGCGCTTCCGCAGCGGCCAGCTCCCCTTCTAATGCCGCGCGATCGACCGCCTGTTCTCCGGAAACGCTTGCCGGCGCTGCCAGCGCTTCTTCCGCTTCCATCACAGCATCAAAATCGCCCGTCTGGGCGATAATGTCGTCCTCTTCGATCAGGAAGCTCGTATAAGGCGTGATAATGCCGTAACGCGTGCTCAAATTAACAATACTCTGCACCAGTTCCGGGTCTTCACCCTGCAGCCGAATCTGCTGCATCATCTGCCCGATCGCCCGCGTCGCCCACAGGCGCGGGATAAAGGGCTGGCCCCCTTCGGCCACGAACTGCTGGTCTTCATAGTGGTAGGCCATTTCACGGCCGTTCACCGTGCCGCGCAGCGTAATCGTCGCCTCTCCCGCGTCGCGGTAGCGCCCGGCCACAACCAACTGCGAGCCAGCGAAAAGATCGGGAAGCTGCGCCGGATAGAGCCGGCTGGTGCGAATATCGCCCGTATCCAGGCTGATATCGGTCAGTACCGGCGAGCCCACCTTGGCGTAGAAACCGCTCACCGCCTCGTCGATCGCCTGGCCGGGGCGCACGTAGGTGGTAGCGCCGCGCTGCGCCTGGGCCAGCGAATCCAGCAGCAGCGTGTCCACGTCGTCGCCCACGCCGAAGGCAAAGAGGCGCGCGTTAGCTGGCATCTGCGCCGCCACATTTTGCAGCAAGAGGCTCGTGTCCGTGATCCCTTCCGTCGCCAGGCCGTCGGTTAGAAAGATGATCGTCGACGGCCGTTCACTGTCGACCAGCGCCGCCGCCTCCAGCAGCGCCTCGCTGATATTGGTGCCGCCCACCGCCTCCAGGCTGTCGATGAACTGGCCGGCCGCGCCCGGTTCCGCGGCGGCGACCAAGGCATCCTCAAAAAGGTCCGTGCCCGTGCTGAAGGCCACGATGTTAAAGCGGTCACCCTCGTTTAAGTGCTCGACTACGTACGTTGCCGCTTCCTTGGCCTGGGCCATTTTCTCCCCTTCCATGCTGCCGGAGGTATCGAGCACGAGGATCACATCCTTATCTACGGCCGTTTCCCCAGCCTCGATGCCCGGCGTAACCAGCATCAGGAAAAAGCCGTCCTCGCCCGGCTCCTTATAGGAAAGCAAGTTGAGGCCAATGACTTCCGGCGATACAGTGTAATACAGCGCAAAATCCTCGCCCGGCGTCACGTTCTGCGCCTCGTAACCGGCTACGGCCGAAAACTCGCCCTCGCGGCTGATCGCCACCGGGTGGCTGGGCGAGTAAATGGTGCGAATCGGTTCATCCGAGGCCACCTCGACGCGGATGCTCTGTTCCCCCAGGGGCGCGTTGCTGTAGAGATCCGTCGACTGCGGGTAGACGTACTGGATCAGGCCGTTTTCTGCGGGCAGCAGGTGCGTGTAGGAGATTTCCACCAGCCGTTCTTCGCCGGCGGGAATGGGAAAGACATTAGCCTGCACAGCATCACGGCCGGCGTATTCCAGCAGCGCCGGATCGCGCAGTTGGCGCACGATCTCATCATAAACAGCGCGCGCCTCGTCCTTCTCCAGGATCTTCGCCTCGATCGGCTTACCGTCGACCCACATTGTTAGCTGCGAAACGGCCGCGCCTACCGGCAGGGGAAAGAAATAGCTGCCTTCCAGCAGCCCCTGCCCTTCGTTGCGAAACAACTGCTCGATGTGCGTCGTCGCCACCTGGCCGTCAATGGATACGTCTACGCGCT
Organism: Promineifilaceae bacterium (SeqCode); assembly: GCA_046259695.1. Taxonomy (GTDB): domain Bacteria; phylum Chloroflexota; class Anaerolineae; order Promineifilales; family Promineifilaceae; genus JAACFF01. The sequence goes on from JBJYWX010000363.1 coordinate 3,621, forward strand.
GGAAAGGAATCACCAGCCCGTCCATAGACCAGGCAGGCGGCTCAATAGGCAGCTGCCGGTTTGGCTCCTCGGTGTACCAGGGCGGGATACGTTCCTGTGCCA
>JBJYWX010000364.1:0-1537 GCA_046259695.1 Promineifilaceae bacterium (SeqCode)
ATCGCGGCCACGGCCGCCTGATACTCTTCCTCGTCCAAAATGCCTTCTTCAAACAAGCGGCGTAATTTGGCGATTTTTTGCTCCTGTTCGCTGCTCACCTCTCCCTCCTTATGCTACCTGCGCGATCCTAACCCTGTATTTTCTGCAGCACCGCCTGCGTCACCGGCCCGGCGATGCCCGCCAGGATCGGCGAGCCAAAAGCGCCGGCTACCGCAGCCGCGGCGCCGGGCACGAGGCCTACCAGGCCGCGGATTAATCCGGCCATGATCCCGTCATTAGCTTTGTTCCCTTTGGCCGCCTCTTCCTGTAATTCCTGGGCCATCTGTTGGGCCGCCGCCTGCTGCGCCTGCGGCGCCGCGGCAATAGCGTCTCGAATGGGTTCAAAAAGCGCCAGAAGCTCGGAGCCGCTGATGCCCACGGTCGCGTCACGCCCGGCTACGACATTGTGGTCCCCGGTCACGATCGCTCCCCCGACGCTCCCGCCGACCTGGACGCCTCCCGCGCCGACGGCGCTGGCCCCTGTCCCCTGGGCAACTGCGCTGCCGTGGTCGGCCGTGGCCTGGTAGGTCGTCGTGACCGTGATCCCGCGAAAGGCTCCCGGTTCCGGTTCGATTTCCGGTTCAACATCAAAGGGCAGCCCCTTCGCCGCCGTGCCGCCGCCGGCGTAGTACGCGACGCGGAAATTATCCGCCTGCTCGTAGTTCAACGTCGGGTGCTGCCGGTTCTTGGTGCGCCCCGGCACCATCTCACGCGTATACAGCGCCAGGTCGGCCACGCGCACGAAGCCATCCTGCCGCGCCACGCCTTTACCGCACAGCGCTTCGATCAGCGCCAATGTGAATGCGCTGTACGGCTTGCCCGCGTATGATTTCTCGTCTTCCCGGGACGAGGCGATAATCGCCCGGCCGCGCCCTTCATCCAATAAGCTCACAACCTCCTGGGGAATTGGCGCTTTGCTCAATGTCAGACCCGCATCCTTGATATCATCCAGCCCCCCGGCGTGGCAGCAGTCCAGCAATAGCAGCAGCTTCTGTGCCGGAATGGCCTGCAGCCTGGCCGCCAGCTCATCCCCACCGACGGCCGTGGCTGCCAGATCGGCCGTGTCATATCCATGGGGCATGAGGAAGTACCGGGAGCCAATCGAGGTCTTTACGCGGTAGCCGTGCCCCGAAAAGTAGACGAGCACCGTCGATGCTTCATCAGTTGCCCCGGCTAAGGTGTCGAGCCCGGCCAGGACATTCTCCCTGGCGGCCTCCGGCCCGGTCAGCAGCTGCACGTGCTCCGCCGGGTAGGCGCACCGTTCTTCATCCTTCAAAATATCGGCGATCCCTTTGGCGTCATCGACCGTATTGGGCAGATCAGCCCCCACCCCGATGATCAAAGCATACCCTTCTTCAAACGCGCTCATCTTTGTATCCTCCTAATTGTTTAAGAACTTGTTCACAATACCCTCAGCATCAAACCAGTGAGGATTTCTCCTTTCAACCAATCCCGCCGGGCGCTGCGCGCCGCCATGCCAGAGGCCGCCTGCGGCGGC
>JBJYWX010000365.1:0-10756 GCA_046259695.1 Promineifilaceae bacterium (SeqCode)
GTGCTGCCAGTACCCTGATCGATGGCACGAACTATGTGATCTTCGCAGCCACCGTTGGCGACAATGTGCAGGCGGTCAGCGAGGGCATCCTCTATCCGGCCATGGAGGCTTTGACGGTCGAAGAGTAAGTGGAGAAGCAGCACCAGAACAGGTTTGGCGCGTGCGCACGGCCTGGTGCCCTGATTATCACTACAACTGAACAAGAAAAGTCGGGCCGCATGGTTTCCAATAATCATGCGGCCTGACCAGCGCAGCGATGAAAGTAATGGGGGTGAAGGAGCTAGACCATGAAGAGATAGAGTGTCCACGCCATAATCATCATGCTGCTGGCCCTTTTGGCGGCCTGCCGGCAGGAAGAAGTGCGGGCGCTTACAGCCGAAACGGCTGTCGAGACAACATCCGCTGAAAGGGCGGCTGAGCAAGAAGGACGAGCGACTTCTGAACGTTCCACAGAACCACTTATGGTTGAGGAACAAGAGTCGACGACCGTTCCCTTTATGGAAGAAGCGGCGGGCTGTCCGGCGATCACGATTCCCGTGGGCTACGACGCAAGTGGGTCGCCGGTCGCCTATCACTTCGTCGGCGACTACCTTTCCGAACCGGTGCTGATCACCGCCGGCTAAATCCTGGAACAGGCCGTGAACGCGCGCGTCGATCCTGACCTGGACGCGAAGCTGCAGCTTATTTAGCAAGTCACCGGCCGGTAGCCGGCGGTCATTAACGGTCGGGCGGTTCGTAAACCGCCCGACCGTGTCTTTCTTGGGCCACAACGCCGTTTTGTTGGTCAAGATGGCATTTTGACCGACCGCAGGGGCGATGGCCCTCACTTTGAGTGAGGAGGAACATGCCCGCCCGGACGTAATGACCCACCCCCGACCCTAGAGGCAGATGAAAAAAGCGATAACTTCGGCCCGCGGCGTTGACATGGATTAAACGGCGCGCTATGCTCAAAACTTGACAGAGCCGCCCTGGCGGCGCGCACGCGCCCGTCGCCAGGAACGGATCAGACCATGGACGAGTTGGAAACGACCATAGATGAGTTAGAGAAGCAAACGCCGCGGCGCGCCGCTTCTGCCGAAGCCGATCTTAAGGCGCTCACTATTTCGAGCCTTGCCCATCGCTGCGAGCGCGCCACAGATCGCTTTTTCCAGGGCCTTCCTTTTGACGAGGCGTGCTGCCTGGAGCTGTTCCGCCGCGCCCTGGAGGAGAAAGACGACCAGGCGTGGGGCGTGATCCTGGTCCGTTACGATGGGTTGGTGCGATCGTGGATTCACCGCCACCCGTCGTCTTCCGTCGCCGACGAAGACCAGGATTATTTCTTGAATCGTACGTTCGACAAGTTCTGGTACGCGTTCAAGCGCGACGCGCGCAAGTTTGGGCGTTTCGCGACGCTCAGCGCGCTGCTGCAGTACCTTAAGCTCTGTGCCTATACGGCCGTTCAAGAGTATGTGGAGCGCCAGATGCGGCCGTATGATCTACCCATCTCCGAACTGCCGGTTGAAGCACTGTCGGCGCGCAGCGAAGGCATTACCGGCCTTAACGATCGTCTCGCCGCCAGGTCGCTCTGGGCCTATATTGAAGCGACACTAAAGACGGAGCAAGAACGTATCGTAGCCGAGGGCTTTTTGCTCTACGACATGAAGCCGCGCGAAGTTTACCAACAATACGCGCAGAACTTTGACAGTGTTGATCAGGTCCGGCGCGTCAAGGGTAATTTGATGGCCCGTCTGCGCCGAGACCAGACACTTCTAGAATTGCTGCAAGCCTTTGACTGAAAACGCACCCTTTTTGCATTTATACTGGTGACAGTACAAATAGCAGTTGGGGATAAACTAATGAGCGATGTTGAGACAAAGCTAAAAGGGCTGCTGTACCGGCTGCACTGCCCGTCGATGCTGGAGCTGGGTGAGTATGACCTCGGCCTGCTCGATCATTACCGGTCGAGCGAAATTGCCGCGCACGCCACGGGCTGCCCCTTGTGCAGTGCTGGTTTGCAGCAAATGCGCCTGTTCATGGCCGCGCCGGACGTGGTGCCGCAGCCCGTTGTGGCAACCTCCAGGGCCTCCAGGCTGCTGGAACAGTTGAAGATCATTGTGGTCGATCTGCTGCGCCCGCCGGAAGGTGTCCTGCTGCCGGCTGCGCCGCTGCCGGCGATGCGTGGCGAGGGGGAGGGTATTGCCACCAACGTCTTTTACGTCGACCCCTATATTATCTCGCTAAGCACGATCAAAGACGGCGCTGCCTGGCGGCGGCAGAGCCTTGTCGGTGACATTATACCGGCTGACGGTGCATCGCCCTCGTTCCAACACTGGAATTTCTATCTGTGGCGCGCCGGCCGTCTGCTGGCAACCGGTAAGGTGGACGACGACAGTCATTTCCTTCTTCGGGATGTCCAGGTAGCGGACGAACTGCACGATTTGATTCTCAGCGGCCCGCATATCGAGATACACCTGGAGAACTTACGGATGTCATGATGCGTTGCGCGGGTTATGGATGAGTCTGTAGTCGATCAACTGGTCGCCCTGGCCCATTCCGCCCGCGGCGCAAAAGCCGCCGTCGCCCAGCTCGAACCCGGCGACCTGTTCTCCGTCTCCACGGCGCTGAAACAACGCGCCCTTTTTTATTTGCGTCGTGACGCACCGATGGCCATGGCCATCGCCGATCTGATTTTGAGCATCGGCCGTTGGTACGATGAGCCGCGTGTGCAGGCCCTGGGTCTGCAAACGAAAGCGATCGCTTTGACCCTCGCTCAGGGTGAATTCGAAACCGCCCTCGCCCTTTTTGCCCAATCGGAAGACGTCTACCGCCAGCTAGATGAAGAACACGAAATCGCCAAAGGCCAGATCAGCAGCGTCTGGGCGTTGGCCTGCCTGCAGCGTTTTGACGAAGCGTTCGCCATAGGCGAAACTTCGGCGCGCACCCTGGAGGCGCACGAGGACTACCTCTCGCTGGCCGCGCTAAACAACAACCTGGCCGCCATTTATGGCCGCCGCGGCCAGGACCGCCACGCGCTGGAGCGTATCAAAGACGTTGAAGCGGCTTACGGCCGTCTGGGCGAAGAGGGGCAGCGGCGGCTGGCCCTGGCCCTGGTCAACGAGGCGATCGTGCTGCGCAACTTGGGCCGTTACGCGGAATCAATCGCCGCCAACGAGGCCAGCCTGGAATTGGCCATGGCACAGGCACAGACCGCCAACATCGCTCGTGCCAAGCAGAACCTGGGCATTACTTATTTCCTGCTCGGCCGCTTCGCGGAGGCGCAGTCGCTGCTGGAGCGCGCGCGCGACACCTTCATCTCCGACCAGCGATACCGCGACGCTATACTCTGTGACCTTTTTCTGGGCGAAGGACTGCTGCACCTGCAGCGCTACGAGGACGCGCTGGCACGGAGCAAACAGGTTATCGAGACCTTCGAGCAGGCCGGCACGCCGTTCGAGGTGGCGCAGGCGCTGTTAAACAAGGCGGCGGCGCTTACCGGGCTTAACGATCACGACCGGGCACTGGAGATTTTGACCCGCGCGCGGGGGATATTCGAGGAAGAAGGTAACCTGAGCTGGGTGGGCCACACCGATCTGGAAGAGGCCTCGGTCTTATTCCGCCAGCGCCGCTACGAGGCGGCCGAGGAAAAGGCACAGGAGGCCATCGCGCAGCTGCACGCCCAGAACTTGCCGCTCAAAGAAGCGCTGGCGATGATCGTCGCCGCGCGTGCGGCGCTAGCCGCAGGCCGCCAAGACGCCGCGCAGGCCTGGTGTGCGGACGCGCAGGCGATCGCCCGGAAAATTGACGTGCCGCTTCTCTCCTACCAGGCGGCATTCCTACAGGGCGAACTGGCCGCCGCACGCGGTGAGCCGGCGCGCGCCTTGGTCGCCTATGACGACGCCATCCGCGAGCTGGAGCGGCTGCAGGGCCAGATCATGATCGAGTTTCGCGCCGACTTTCTAACCAACAAAGACGAAGTGTACGCCCGCGCCGTCGACCTCTGCCTGCAGTCACAAAACGCGCGCGTGGCCCTGCGCTATGCGGAGCGGGCCAAGTCTCGCTCGCTGCTGTCCATGCTGGCCCACCATGTTGATTTGCGCGTCGAGGCGCGCAGCCCGCAGGATCAGCCGCTGGTAGACCGCATCCTGGCGCTGCGCGAACGGCGCGATCGCCTCTATCGCCGCTGGGAAACAGGTGAAACGCCAGGCAGCAGCGTCATCAGCTTTGACGATCAGGAGGAAGGCCCATCGGCGCGTGACGAGGCGCGCCACAGCATCCTGCAGACGGAAGATGAGCTTCGCGATCTGTGGCACAGTCTGCTCGTACGCAACACCGCCTATCGCAATGAAGCGGCGCTGTGGCAGGTCCAGACGCGGCTGGAACAGGAAGCACTGGACGAGCATACGCTGCTGGTGGAGTTTTTTGAAACGCCGCGCGGGCTGGTTGCCTTCCTGGTCAGCGGGCATAACATCGAGGCGGTCCGGCTGCCCGCCGACCGCGAGATGGTGCAGCGTGAATATCAAAAACTGCAGCACAATTTCAGCACGCTTAGAGCGGCTCCGCAGCTCGCGGATGTCAACCGGATAAGCGCCCAGCGCATCCTGCAGAACCTGTATGCTGGGCTTGCTGCACCCTGGATGGAGGCCGCCCGCGCCTACAAGCACCTCGTTATCGTGCCGCACGGCCTGCTGCATTACCTGCCTTTCCAGGCCTTTTATGACGGCGAACGCTATCTCTTGCAGCGTTTCGCGATCAGCTACCTACCGGGCAGTAGTTTCCTGGACTACCCGCGGCCGCCGGCGCGCCTGCCGCTGCGCACGCTGATCATGGGGCACAGCCAGAACGGCCGTTTGCCGCATGTGCGCCAGGAGAGCGAGGCTGTCGCGGCGCTTTTCAACGCCAGGCCGTGTCTGGACGAGGAAGCCACGCGCGCGCGCTTTCAGGCTGATGCGCCGGCTGCCGCCGTGCTGCATATCGCCTCGCACGGTGATTTTCAGCCGGCTAACCCCCTTTTCTCCGGACTGCACCTGGAGGACGGGCTGCTGACGACACTGGATGTATTTAATCTACGCCTGCGCGCTTCGCTGGCGACGTTGAGCGCCTGCCAGACTGGCCGCAGCCGCCTGGGCGGTGGGGATGAGTTGTTTGGCCTGACCCGCGCTTTCCTGGTCGCGGGCGTCGAATCCTTGATCCTCTCGCTTTGGGCCGTGGCCGATGAAACCACCACGCACCTGATGCTAGATCTATACGACCGCCTGCTGTCCGGACAGAGCAAGGGCGAAGCGCTGCGCCAGGCGCAGGTCAACCTGCTCAGCGCCGGCGGCAGCGCCGGCCACCCCTATTTCTGGGCGCCGTACTTCCTCGTCGGCGATGCCGGGCCGCTGCTGGCGCCGAAAACCCACCCCCTGATCTTTACCGGCCATACGGGAATAAGTAACTAGCCCACGCACATGCCCGCGGAGGCGCGTACTGCCGTAAAATGGCGCCTGCCTGCATTTATAATCTATGTAGCGTTACAAGCAAGAAAGAGGAAAATATGAGCATAACAGGTGTCACACTTAGAAGCACGCATTTCTGGCTGGTCCTGGCCGTATTGATCATTGTTGGCGTGATTGCCGTGGCGCTAACATTAGCAGCAAGCGGAATACAGATTGCCGGGCTGAGCGCCTTCGATCCCGCGGTTGTACCGCATGAGTTTCTCCCCTGGGGCATCGACGCGAATAAGATTCTGATTTAGCTCAGAAAGTAGACTTTCCGGGAAACTCAGAAGCAGCCGCACGTTGGTCCCAGTTTCCAAGAAAATAGCAGACTTTAGAAAAGCCATGCGGGCGGGCGGTAAGCAAGGTAGATCAGCAGAATAGATACGAGCAAGTAGAGTGCGGCCGTAATCACGAACCAGGTTCGGAACTGCTGCTTACGCGCCGCCAGCGCCTCGCGGGCCGGCGCGAGGCGCGCCGCACCAAGCCGGGCATCGTACAGCGCCAGCCGGCTTTCCGTTTCCTTTTCCAGCAACTGAAAGCTGTGCCACAGGCTGCCCATCCGGTACAGCCCAGGGAACAGCAGCAGGTAGATGGCATAGGCAATTAAGCCGGCGCGCACGATCAGCTCCGGCTGCTGCCCCTGCACCAGGGCGGCGAGCATCGTGAGCACGACCACACCAACACCGCCCAAGAGCGCTTCGACTAACCCTTTGGTCAGGCCGTCAATGGACGTAGCCACGGTTGTTGTCGCGGCGCTGACCGTTTCGGCCAGACCCTCCAACTCTTTGAAGTGGCCGTCTATTTCCCGATCGAGGAAGACGCGGTGATGCCAGCGCGCCTCGTTGAGTAAATGGCCGAGGTTTGCAGCCAGGCCGGCCGTGTTGGCGGCGGGATCATCGCTGCTGAGTGCGCGCGCAAACACGTTTTGCAGGATGGGCAGCCGGTCATCTCCGGCGCCGCTGTACGGCCACAGCGCGAAGCGGGCCAGGGCGCCGGCGGCAGGGATCGGCCGCGCGGCAGGGGATAGGGCAAGCTCGGCCGTATTGTCGGCGCCGGCATAGGTGGATTGGAAACCATCTTCGAGCGCCGCGCTGCGATTGGCCGTATAAAGGACGGCAGCGCTGTAGGCATGGTTTTGCAGCCGCCTATGGATGGCAGCCAGGGACGTGCCGGCAGGCGCCTGGCCAGCGGCGGCTCCTCGCGCGGCGTAAGGCTCTTCCCGTTCCTCCACCAGAAGATGCGCGGGCGTGATGTTTTGCAGCACAAAGCCGGACCAGTTCAGCGACAGGCGCGCTGATTCTCGATAACGGGCTAGGCGGCGTTGCAACCGGCCGTCCAGCCCGCCCTGTTCACTGCTGATCTGTTTTGCCCGCGCCGGATCCGCGATATGCAGCAGCGGCCCTTCGAGGCAGCCGCTCGCCTCGGAGAGCACGACCAGGGTAGCGCGATCGGGCGCAGCGAAAAGGATACTGTCCAGATCGCTCAAGCCGGCCGTGAGCAGCCGCTCGAAGGCGGCCATGAAGAGAAATGGCAGCAAATACATCTCGCCGCCGTTAAGGCCCCAGTGAGCCAGCAGCGGGCCCTTGGCCACGTTTAGATTCAGCCGCAGCAGCAGGTCGCCGCGCAGGCCGCTGATTGCCCGCAGGCTTTCATCCAGGGGCGCCTGAAGCTGCCCGGCGTCGATGTTCAACAGCGGCGGCAGATTGGGCAGGCCCACTTGCAGCGAGAGCGCGCCGCCAAAGGCGGCCCGCAGCGCTTCAAACGCGGACGCGGGCAGCGCGGCATAGACCGAGACAGGCCGGTCTGCACTCAGATGCAGATTGCGGATCGATTCCGCCTGCCGCACCTGCTCGGCGTCAATACCGAGTGCGGAGGCAAAAGAGAGCAGGACAGCGGTCAGGGGCATGGTTCAGTGGGCAGTGCGTCAGTGGGCAGTGCGTCAGTGGGCAGAGGTTGCACTGAGCTTGCCCAAGTGTGGCGACCAGCAAAATGCCATTGAGCGTTAAGCTTTGAGCCATTCGATGTTTTCAATTATCCGGCCTCTTCTTGCCATGTATCGGTGGTGATCGTCACGGTCCAAAGGCCGGTGGCGGGATTGCGGCGTGGGTCAACCGTCAGGCCGGGACCAACCGCCTGCGCATCGACGCGCAGCCACAAATTGTTGTCGCCGCTGAAAACGCGCTGCGCGGCCCAGCGCTGCCGGGATGCCTCGTCCGGCGCAAAACTGAGCTGGGTCATACCGCCCTCGACCATTGCTTCAAGGTAATCAGCCTGCTGCGCGGGGTCCTCAATGGCGCGCGAGGCGAAGGCGTCCAGATCAACGCGGACATCGAGCAGCGAGGCGCGCAGCGCTTCATTAAAGACGGCCGTCTGCAGCGGCGTCCACTCTGCACCGGCCTCCTTGAGCCACCCATGGCTGCCATAATAGAACTGGCGGCTGAGATCGGCGTCGTTGAGCACCACCTGGCAGCCCAAAAACTGGGTGGTGAAAAACGAGGCCACCGGCCGGCGCGCACCAAAGCGGGCGACCTGCTGGTCGACGACGCGTAGATCGTAGCCGCGCCGGGCGCGCTCCGCAGGCGGCAGGACAAAGGCGCTCTTTTGCAGTTCGCCCGTGGGCATAACGTTGTCCACCGGCGACAGCACGAACCGGCGCCCGCCGTTGACCTGCTCAAAATCGCCGGCAAAACTGGCCTGCGGCTCCATTTTGAGCAGGGCGAGCTGCGGCAGGTTGAGGCCGTCCTCGCGAAACTGGCAGACGAATAGATCGCTGGGTGAGATGCGGCGGTCGCCGGCCACGGCGGCAAAGAGCAGGCGCGCCATCTCGCGCGAAGCGTCTACGAACTCATCAGGATGGTCAAACAGCCGCCCGGCCAGGGCGCTAAAAGAGCCCGGGTCGCCTCCCGCCGCCAGGAAAACGGCCGTGCGCGCGTTCTTATGCTCGCGGTTGGACTGGATATGGCCGGCCAGAAAGGCGGCGACGGCCGGCGAGAGCGGCGATTCGAGGTCGGAAAGCTGCGGCGCGTCCGCGCTGCGGTGGTCGACTTTGTGAATGACGAGGCGGTCAATGGTTAGCATGGCGCAGGTGGCAAGCTGCAGGGCAATCGTACATCCAATGCAGCTCGCGTTTTGGATGGCGAGCGAGGGCTCGCGTCACGCGTGTGCGTGCCCACAGTGCTCCACATCATATGCGCTTAGTATGCCTGATCAGGAGGTGGCTTGTCCAGAAAGTTTGGGTGAAAGTACGGCCGTGACGGGGAAATGATCGGAGGGATAGAGACCATTGTCGTCGTAATCGTCGACATTTGATTCCAGGACAACGAATTGCTGCGAAGCGAGGATCCAATCGATGATTATCGGGCGATTGATGCGACCGAATTTGTGAATCGTGCCTGGCAGGCGGATGCCCGAACGCCGGTGCCCCTCCATCGTGTCGACAAGTGCAAAACGGCCGTTTGTCTCGACGAACGGCTCAGATAGCACTCCATAGGCTGTTCCACCGGCCGGCGTGTTAAAGTCCCCGACCACAATCGCCGGTGCGCCGCCGGTGATAAGCCAGATTTGTTCGCGCAGGACGCGCGCCGAGGCAGCCAGAATGAGCGGCATATAGTCGAAATGGGTGTTGAAGAAGAAAAGTTCGGCAGCGACAGAGTCGAGCGGCCGCAGCCTAGCCCAGGCTACGGCGCGGGGGAAGACAGCGCCGAACAACTTACTGCCCGGCACGGAAGGCTGGCGGCTGAGCCAGAAGAAACCGCTGTCCAGCAGATCGAAGGCCGATTTGCGATACATCAGCGGCGCCATTTCGCGGCCGATGCGGTTGTCTTCACCGCGGCGCACACCCAAAAAGCCGTAGTCGGGGAGCTGCTGCTCAATAAACATTCGCTGCTCCCCATCTTGGCATTCCTGCAGGCCCAGCAGGTCGGGATCAAAATGCCGGATACGCTCGATGACCAGGTGCTTGCGTAGATCCCAGGCGAAGCGCAAATCGCGCGCCGTGGAAGTACGAATATTGAAGGTCATCACGCGGAGCTCCGGGGCCATACTACCTTGATTATACGCCAAGCGAGTAAAAACTGATAGCCGGGTCGCGCTGGCTGTCACGGGCCTCCCTCTCCTATACAATAGAGCGGGCAAAGAATAAGGACAAGCCATATGCCGGACATATTTCTCGAACTCGTCATTCTAGCGATCCTGTTATTAATCAATGGTGTTTTCGCCATGTCGGAGATCGCCGTGGTCTCGGCGCGACCCGCGCGGCTGCAGCATATGGCCGCCCAGGGCAGCCAGGGCGCGGCCGTAGCGCTGGAGCTGGCCGCGAGCCCCACGGCATTTCTTTCCACGGTGCAGGTCGGCATCACGCTGGTGGGCATTTTTGCCGGCGCCTTTGGTGGAGCCGCGCTGGCCGATGAACTGGCGCTGCCGCTGTCATCCGTGCCCGTGATCGGCCCTTACGCTGGGCCGCTCAGTTTTTTGCTCGTCGTGGGCACCATCACCTTTTTCTCCGTGGTTATCGGCGAACTGGTGCCCAAGCGCATCGCCCTGGGCAGTCCGGAACGTATCGCTGCCGCCGTGGCACGGCCGATGAACGCGCTTTCGGTTGTCGCCTCCCCGGTCGTGCGTGTGCTCAGCGCAACCACGAACGGCATCCTGGCCCTGCTGGGCGTCGATTCGGCTGCCGGTGAGGAGGTGAGCGAGGAAGAGATAAAAGTCATGGTACAGCAGAGTGCGCAGGCGGGCGTAATCGAGGAAGCGGAGCGCGATATGGTCGAGCGCATTTTCCGCTTTGGCGACCAGCGCCTGGAAAGTATGATGACCCCGCGCCCGGAGATTTTCTGGCTGGACATCAACGCCAGTGAGGAGGAGACGCGAGCGATCATTCGCTCTTCAAATCACGATCGTTTTCCGGTCTGCGATGGCGACATGGATCACGTGCTGGGCGTGGTGCGCGCCAAGGATTTGCTGCTGGCCTGCCTGGAGGACGAGCCGTTCGATTTGCGCGCGGCAATGAAGGAGCCCGTTTTCGCCCCGGAACAGATGCAAGCGCTGAGCGCCCTGGAGCGGTTCAAGCAGACGGGCACGCACATGGCGCTGTTGGTAGATGAATATGGCGGTATCGAGGGACTGGTGACATTGATCGATTTGCTGGAAGCAATCGTGGGGGATATCCCGACGGTTGATGAGATTACCGAGCCGCCGATCGTGAAGCGCGCGGATGGTTCCTGTCTGGTGGAGGGCATGATCACCGTGGAGGACTTCAAGGAAGCGTTTGAACTGCGGGCTCTTCCCGGTGAGGGCAAATA
>JBJYWX010000366.1:0-4164 GCA_046259695.1 Promineifilaceae bacterium (SeqCode)
CCCCGGCAATCTTTTCGTGCGTCCAGCTGGCGAGTGGCAGGGTGAGCCTGGCACACGGCCGTACAAAATTATCTTTGTCGACTTCGGTATGGTTGGCGAGATACCAAGCCTGATGGGCGATAACTTGCGCAAGGTCATGATTTCTGTCATGCAGCGCGACGCCCGCCAGTTGGTTGAAACGTATCAGGACCTGGGCTTCTTGCTTCCAGGCGCAGACATTAATCGCCTTGTTGAAGCACAGGCCATGGTCCTGAACCATATCTGGGGCCGCAAACTGCTAGAAATCTCCCGCCCTGACCCGAAAGAGGTACAGCAGCTAACGGCCGAGTTTCGCGACCTGCTCTTCGATTTTCCCTTCCAGATCCCGCACGATTTTATCTACCTTGGGCGCGCCTTCGGCATGGTCATGGGCCTCGTTTCGCAGCTTAACCCGGAAATTAACGCCTGGCACCAGGTAGAAAAGTACGGCCGGGAATTGCTGCAATCACAGCGTGCCAGGCAGCTGCGCGATTTGAATGCCGAAATGCTGCTGGAGGGAATACGTCCTTATCTTGAAATGCCGCCCCGCATCCTACGCCTTCTGGAAATGGCGGAGAACGGCCGGATCGTAGTGCAGAACAAGCCCGATCCTACTGCGATACGCCAGCAGGAGAAAATTGCTCGCCGGCTCGGCTTTCTTAGCTGGAGCATTTTGGGCGCCGCCAGCATGATTTCGGCAACGATTCTCTACTGGCTGCGCCGGAGCGACGATCGCTAAACCCTGGCCAAACGCGCCGATCCGCGAGCACATTAGGGCTGTAAAATAAGAATCGCGTGCTGGGTGACCTGCTTATTGCAGTATACAACCCGCTGGCCTACATAGGAGCAATATTCAATCATGCCGCATCAAAACACTTCCGACACGCTCACAGCCACGATGATGCATCACCTGCGTAAGCTGGCCGATGATATCGGTCCACGCCCCGCCGGATCGCCCGCGCACGCCGCCACTGCAGACCACATTGAGACGGCATTGCGCGAGGCTGGATTGCGAATCAAGAATCTGCCGTTTATCTGTCCTGGCTGGCATTGCCATGATACTTTCCTCAGCCTGGATGGTACCGAACTCCGCGCCGCCGCGAACTTGCCGTCGCCTGCATGCGACGTCGTCGCGCCTACCATTGCTGCCGGGACAATCGCTGAGCTTGACGCGGCAAACATCGCCGATCAGGTTATCGTGCTGTATGATGATCTATCGCGCCAGCCGCTAACGCCGCTCAATTGCCCAATGTATAACGTCGACGAGCATCAACATATCAACCGCACGCTGCTCGCCAGGCGGCCCGCGGCGGTGATCATGGTCAATCCGTATCACGGCAACGTCGAGCGCCGCATCGAAGACAGTGACTTCACACTTCCATCGGTCACGGTACCCGCCGAGGTCGGCGCACACCTTCTGCATCATATCGGCGAGCCGGTCACGCTGCGTATCGCCGCTGAGCAGGCCCCTACTACTGCGCGCCACATCCTGGCTTTTAAGCCAGGCCCACGTCCCGAACGCATTGCGCTGATGGCCCACTTCGACACCAAATTGGACACACCCGGTGCCTGGGACAATGGGGCGGGAGTTGCAGCATTGCTGGGGCTGGCAAAATTGCTCGCATCGCGCGACCTGGGCTGCACACTAGAGTTCATCGCGTTTGGCGACGAAGAGAACTACAGCCAGGATTATGTTGTCTACATCAAGGAGCGCGGCGATCAGTTCGGGGGGCTAATCGCGGCAATCAACATGGATGGCATCGCTCACATTCTGGGCCACAACACGATAACGATGATGATGCACAGTGGGCCTTTTGAGGCAACTGTGCGCCAGGTCACCCAGCGTTATCCGGGCGTGTCATGGGTCGATCCCTGGCCGGAGAGTGACCACTCAGTGTTTGCATTTAACGGCGTACCCGCCCTCGCGCTTAGCTCGTCGGCGGAATGGCAGACAACGCGCCATTTACCCTATGACACCCCGCTAATGATTAACCCCGCCGGGCTGCGCGAAGCAGTCGATCTTGTTGCAGAAATCGTTGAAGCCATTGCCGACCGCACGCCGCACTGGTCGCGTCCTCAAACGGAACCATAGCTACAACTCACACCCTATTTGACTAGTGCCTGCAGCACTGGGTGCTCGTCAATCCTGTCCAAACGCACCCTTCAGGCGATCGGCGAGAGAAGGGGACTCCAGGCCTAATTTGGCGAGTAGCACCTTTGAGGACGGCTCCGTAAGCTGCGTACCGTCAGGAAACAGTAACGTCGGCACACTGGCATAGCCGTCATTGAGAGCCATCACTGCCTGGCGAGCTTCGCGATCACCATCAATATTAATAAACTCGGCCACAATGTCATGTTTCTTGAGTAAGCGCTCAACGCTGCGCGAGTGCATACAGTAGGTTGATGTGTAGACAATGATCGGTTCTGACATGAGAAAAATTCCTGGGCCGCCCCTTACTCGCATCTAACTCACCGCATTAAATTAATCCGGGAAAGTCACTCTTCTTCGCTCGTATCATGTACGGCAGCCCTTGCCTTAGCCGCTAGGAATTCGTCGAAATCGTCTTCGGTTACAAACATCCCCCCGCTGATTTCGGCGTTAACTAACTCGTAGTTACCGTCGAGGATAACAACGGCCGGCATCGGGCGGAAACAGCGATTGTCAACAATCGTTTTATGCCAACTGTAGCCCTCCCCCTGTCGCTGGAGATCATATTCCTTATCTGCTCGCAGTTTAACCACGGTGCCGCAATTATCACAACGCACATAAAAGTAGACGCCCCGCGTATCGACATACTCGGACGGCTTTTTTTCACTGCTTCCAAACAATCGCTTTAGAAAGCCCATTCGATCGCTCCTACTTGAAAATAGAGCCAGATCAAGACGATATGCATCCAACTAGTCATAGTATAGCAAGCTAAACGCTTCGCTTGTATTTCTAACCGGCCAACCGTACAATTCCATCATTGACGATCAAAGGAGCACATAGTGATCGACAGCGATGTAGTCGACAAACGTTCGGAGCAGAAGAAGGCGCTGGAAAATATCCGCAATGGATTAGCAACTAAAGTACGGATCCTGACTCACCGGGACTGCTGCCCCTATTGTGAGGCAATGGAAGGCGCCTATGAATTTGACGAGGTGCCGGTGCTGCCGCATGAGGAATGCTCGCATCCGGACGGCTGTCGCTGCTTCTATGCGCCGGTATTGGACAAATTTGGTCCATGATCGCCCCCAAAATAGAGCCGTGGTACCCGTGTGTTGATATTGGTCAACACTTCATAAGGAATCGTACCGGCCCATTCGGCCAGTTCCTCACAGCTTATCTGTGCGCCTGACGCAGGATCCTCCCCAAGCAAGATTACCTCATCATTATTATAAGCCGTCTCCCAGCCGATATTGACCATCAGCTGATCCATGCAGATGCGGCCGACCACCGGATACCGTTTGCCGCGAATAACCACTTCGGCTTTGTCAGACATCGCCCGGAAATAACCGTCGCCATAGCCCACAGGTATTGTGACAATACGGGTGAGCCTATCACTCTGCCAGGTCGAGCCATAACTCACGGGGTGGTCCGGCTGCACAACCTTAAAATAAACGACTCGCGATTTCCACGACAGCGTCGGTTTAACTGCAATCGTGCGGGCAGCTTCTGCGGAAGGGTAAACGCCAAACAGCAGAATGCCGGGCCGCACCATGTCTAGATGGCTGTCAGGAAGCTGCAAGATAGCACCTGAATTTGCCATGTGGCGCAGCGGCGGCTGGGGCAAGCCGTGCCGGTCATAAAACGACAAAACCTTCTGGAAACGTTCTAGCTGCAAGCGAGCGGAGGTCAGATCAGCGGCATCAGAATTGGCGAAATGAGAATAGATCCCCTCGACTTCGACATGGGGGCTGGCCAGTGATGCCTCCAATAGCGTATCGGCGCTGTAATAATGAATACCGATCCGTTCCATGCCCGTGTCCACCTTGAGATGGACTTTGGCTATCATATGGCGCTCGCGGGCGGCTTCGTTAATTTGCTGCAGTTTTTCTACCGAGGAGGCGGTCAGCGTCAGATCATTCTCCAGGAAAAGCGGTACCTGGTTGCCAAGAATGCCCCCTAGCACCAGGATCGGCGCCGTTATGCCTGATTCGCGCAGC
>JBJYWX010000367.1:0-18765 GCA_046259695.1 Promineifilaceae bacterium (SeqCode)
TGCAGCGTTTGCTCTATGGGCAGATCAATTTGCGGCAAATCGTGCGCGACGGCATTGTGGTGCTGCCGGAACTGATTGACTTCATGTATCGCAGCCCCTTTGTGCTCAACGAAGCGCTGCGATTTGCCGAGAAACAGATGAAAAGCTCCCGTGAAAACCCGCTGGGCATCATCCGCACCACCGTTTTTGGCAGCGTGGCGCTGCTCTCGGGGGCGATCGTGGCCGCGGCCGGCGGCCCCACGTGGCTTTGGGCCATTCTGATGGTCTCCGGATTTGCGATCGCAAGTATCGGGCTGCTGGTGCGGCGCTGATCACCTTCCTTCTGTCATGGCAAGCGCCAACCTGGCAGTCAGACACAGCGGCGCCGGTTGCGTAGCGTGACATAACTCATTACAATGTGGGCAGAATCGGCAGTGGGCATCACCGGTTCTGGTATCGGGAAAGGGACTTGTATAGGTAACGGGCGATGAGACATCCACGCTTTTTTGTAGGCTTGCTTATAGGCGGGCTGTTCGGTCTCCTGATCTGGTATTGGCAAAAGAGCACATCGGCCGAAGACGGCGCGCTGGATCTCCTTGATCGACTGGCGATCTCGGAGGCCCGCACCAAGGACCTGCAGAGTAGACTGGGCCGGGTTCCTGATTCAATCGCGGCGCGGCAAGCGCCTGCGCCATCCCCCACACTCAACGACAAGAAGACGCAGCCGGCGAAAGCAACGGCCGATAATCTGCAAGCAATAAGCGGTATAGGTCCCACGTATGCGCGGCGCTTGCAGGAGGCGGGCATTACCACCTTTGGCGCCCTGGCCGCGCTGGCGCCCACGCGCTTGATGGCCATCTCCGGGGCTCGAAGTGAAGAAGCTGTCGCGGATTGGATAAAGCAGGCGCACGAGCGGCTTGCCGGCTGAATGGCCGGTCAAACTGGACAACTGTAGCGGTAGGAGAGGGCTGTTGGACCTCGACAACTTGAATTGGCCGGTTCTGTTCACGGTGCTGGCCGGTTTCCTCATTGGCGCCGTACCGGCCTTTCTCCTGTTTGGCTTCGTCTTCAGCCGCCGCTATGAAAAAGAACGCGCTGCTTTCCAACTGGCCTGCGAGCGGCAGCTCACAGCCCTGCGTGATACGTTAAAGCGCGTGATGGGTTATGTAGATGATCTGACCGGGGAACGCAATGCCCTGCAAAAGGCTAATGCCGAGCTGCGTGAAGCAGTACGCGACCAGCACGCGGTAACAGACCACACTAGCAGCGAACTCGATGACGCCCAACAGAACCTGATCCGCCTCCAGGAACGCGTCGATCAACTGCAGGCTGAGAACCTGCGCCAGCAGGGGCGGCTGGAGCAGGCGCGCATCCATGAAGAGCGCTTGATGGCCCAGCAGCGGCAGACGATGGACCAGATTTTGCAGACGGAACGCCTGCAGCGTAACTTGCTCTTTGCCACATCCCAGCTGCGCGAGGCACGCGTATCAAGCGAGGCGATGGAAGCGAGGCTGCGCCAGGGCCTGCGCCCGGCGGACAAGGATGATACTGTTGCCGCCGAAAAGCTGGATGTGGGTTTGATCGAGGGCTTGGAGCCGCGGTACGCGCAGCGCCTACATGACTCTGGGATTCACACGATAGCCGACCTGGCACGCCAGACGCCGGCGCGCGTAGCTCATTTTGCCGGTCTCGACGATTGGGATGATTCGGCGGCCTGGATTGCCGAGGCTAAATTGTGGCTGGCAAACGCCAGAGGCGGCGAGGGCAGCGCCCAGGCGTGAAAACCATTACCTCGCCGATCACGACATGGTGCCCTAAGTGAGCTGCAACGTTTTCAAATAATCCAGGCTGCGCGCCACACCCGCCATCATATCTCCCGCACAGCGATCAAGCTCGACGATGAGCCATTCCGTGTAGGGCTCACCGGCCGATATGACGCTGCGGAAATCCATCTGGCCGTCGCCCACAGCAACCATAGGCAGATCGCGCTGCAGCGGCCCGTCTTTGATGTGCAGCAGCGGGGCGCGCTCACCCAGGCCGCGCACTACCTCAGCGGCGTCACTGCCGGCCGTCTGCACCCAGTAGGTATCGACTTCAAAGAAAACATCGGGCGACAGCGCCTCTACAAGCAGGCCAAAGGCGGGCGTACCGTCGATGCGAGCGAATTCAAAATCATGGTTGTGGTAAAGAAGCCTTAGCCCATGGTCCTGGCAGACCGCCGCGGCCTCGTTAAGCAGATCCGCGGCTGCCCTCACGCCGTTCACAGCCTGGTAGTAGCGCTGCGGATCCAGCCAGGGCACAACCAGGCTCGTACAGCCCAGCTCCCCCATCTCATCCAGGACATGCTGGCGGTTCTCGCCAACCGGCGGTGGCATATGGGCCGCCACCACGGTCAGGCCCTGATCGGCATAGGCACGGGCCTGCCGGCGGGCATCTCCGGCGAACGCGCCTGCCTCGACCGCTTCATAGCCCATAGCCGCGATCTGTTCCAAAGTATCTTCAAAGTTGTTTTGCAGCTCCTCGCGCACGGAATAGAGCTGCAAGGCGATAGGTGCTGTCATGAGCCTTTTACTCCTCTTCTGAGGGCCAAATTCGTAAGGCAGGATCGCCCAAAAGATTTACCGGTATCATCGCTTTCTGCAGCGCTGGCGTAATGTCCGCCGCCTCGTACATGGCGATTATCCTTTGGCCAAGGCGCTGCTCCGGGTTGCCTTTCACCATTTCTTCATGGAAAAGCATAGTCAGCGGGAGCTGCTGAATCTCGGGAATCGCCCCGGACGGCACCACGGCGGCGACAATGCCGCCGCTGTTCGCCTCCAGAAGGCTCTCGGAAAGTGAATCGTTACGTGGTTCGGCGAACGAACCGCTGCTGCAGGTAAAGGTGTTGTAGATCGCCAGGTGGGAGCCATTGTAAAGCGTCTGGGCATCACTGCTTTGCAGCACCGCTTCATCACCCCAGTTAACCGCGCTGCCCTGTCCGATATAGCTGATTAACCCGACGCCCTGGTTAATCGCGCTGAGGATGCTGTGCCGCACCCGATCGTCGTCACTTACATGCAAGTCGTAGACCTCAAAACCGCCTTCTTCAAGGAATTCAGTGACGTCGTTCATCGTGTCATCGAACTGCGGCTCGTCGTCGGCGACAACCAGCGCTTCCTCGCGCCAGGACCGATCTCCCTCCGCCAGGGCCGTTTCGTAGGCAATGCTTTTGCTGACCATATTGGTAAGCTGCGGCGCGTTCTGCGCCGGGAAACGGCCAATCGCCGCGATGGGCATGCCCTCTTCGTCGGCAACGTACCAGGCATCACTTGCCACGTAGCCACCCTCGCCGGCATAAACGATGGGTGTTGGCAGGCGGTTGCGGTTCTTGCCGCTCATACGATTGGTCACGTCATAGGTCGCGTCGCCCACCAGCAGCACGAACTGCGGTGCTGGCGGCGCCCAGGTCTCCACCGCATGGGCAATAAAATCCTTGATCGCCTGCGGATCGCGATGCCCGTGACTGAACTCGTCAAATACCTGTTCCAGTGAAACTGTGGCGACGCGCATGCCCTCTTCCTCGCGATAGGCCAGTAAAGGCGCGATGGCCTCGCTGAAGCCCCGCACATTGGCCACGATAGCGACGTAGTCTGCGCCCCAGTCATCCGCGAGCAGGGAGCGTTCCCAGTCGGGCACTACCTCTACAAGGGGTTTGATCGCGCCGTCCGGGTTGAGAGCTATCAATTCCGCTTCCTTTGTTCCCGCCGCCAGCTGGGCTGTATCGCCATCAATGCGAATATCCGTAAGTGCAACCGGCATGGCCGCGTCTGTGACGTCAAAGACCATCAGCCCTTCCTGTACGCCGTCAATACGAAGATTGGGTGACTCGGCCGTGAACGTAACCGCCCGTTCTGCGACATCGATCGGCCCTTCATACGTCAACTGCACGCCATCAACATAGATCGCATCTCCCGCCGGAGCAGCGTCATCGAGGATCTCGATGGTCAACTGGTTGGCGTCATCCTCGCTGAGGATGCCTGCGGCGAGGGGAATACGCACGCGCTTCGTGCCGTCGCCCTCCCACAGATGTTCGGCGATGATCCTGTCATTCATCTTGAACTGCGCGTGATGCTGTTCATTAGGGCCGGTATTCATCGCCGCGAACAGATCTACATGCAGCGTTGCAGGCCCGCCATCCGGTTCAATGCCGTCCAGGTGTAGAATCCACTGCGCCGGCGCCAGCAACAGGGGCCCCATCCATGCCTGATCGGCCGCGCCTTTTTCAACAAACAGACCACGTTCCTGCCAGTCGAGGAAATGTTTGGCAGCAGCGATTCCTTCGTTGAAAGGCTGGGCGCTGCGTTCTTGCATCTCCACGCCCTGTCCGGTTCGCAGCTCGTAGACAGCGAGCGGCGCAAGGGGATCGGGCTCCGCTTCAGCGTAAAAATAGAGCGTGTCATCACTTTCATCATGGCGTACCCAGTAAGGGACGGATTGGCCGTCATATGTCAGGGCAAGCTCATCATCGGAAAGCGATTGAAAGTCAAGGCCCGCAGTGCGAAGCTGCGCGGCAGTTACGCCGGCTATGCCGGTGCGATCAACGGTGAGGTGGACGGCGCTGTTTTGGTCACCAATGCCAATCGCCGCCGCGACATCGGGCACTTCATCATTATTCGCGCCCACAATCGGCAGGCCGGTAGGATTGAACCACAGGGCATAGGCCGTGCCGATAAAACAAATCGTCAGGCAGGCCAACACGAAAAGGATCAAGCTGCGGTTCACGCGCATAGGCAATCTGGTCCTGATCTAGCGAATGTTTCCATTATCAACAGTTCCTTCAAACGCCTCCTGAATCGCAAAGGGTAGCATGGCAGCGGAAATTGCTTTGGCCGAGAATAGGGCGAGGGCGCGTACAATGGGCGCGCGCCTCGTGTTGCGCTGGCTTAAAGCCTGTTCATTGGTCAGGGCCACCGCTTCGGCCGTTCGCGGGTAGGGAGCCAGGGGTCGCCCGCTAATGACTTGCCACGCTCGCTCGGAAATTCGGCCCAGATCTTCGTTCAGGCGCGCGCCCTGGCCGCGATCGAGGCGCACGAGGCGCCCGTTTCTCGCGCGCCAGGATACAGTCCCAATTATCTGCTCCGCACCAAACGGCCGGTCGAACTGCAGCATCCGGTCACCGCGCGTTAGCAAATGCAGCCGGCCCTCTTGGTCACGCCAGGTGGAAGCAATACGGTGGGTGACGATCTCGCGCGGGGACCCGGCCGTTTCGAAGGTTATGAGATGCCCGGGACGCAAGCGCGATTCTTCTACCGCTTCCAGGCCGAGCACGTCGCCAATTTCCAGCAGCGGTATCATACTGCCCGAAGAGACCGTTATCTGGGCCGTAAAATCCTGCCGGATATACTCTCGTAAAATATCGGCTAGCGGCAGCGTGTCCTGATTGATCATGGTTAGATTAGAGAGGAAGATACGGTTTCCCTGAGTGCGCACGCAGCGTGGAACCGGCATCTCCCCGCAACGGATTCTAGCGGATTCTATTGGAAATTGTGGGTATTGCTCAGGAGAATGGGGCGCCCGCGGCGCTTTTCTTAGCGAGACTTAATGGACTTTGGGACGCTACACGCCCCACTCGAGTTCCTCGTCGCCGATATAAACAGTGTCACCGGGCTCGACGCCAGCTTCTTCCATCGCTTCGGTGATGCCCATGCGCTCCAGGATGTGCTGGAAGCGCACCAATGTGGCATCAAATTCGAAATAGGTCATGGCCGCCACGCGCTCGATCCGTGTTCCGCGGATGCGCCAGCCGTCTCCCACTCGCTCGATGCTAAACCCGTCGTTTTCTTCCGGCCGGATGACGACCTCTTTATCGGCTGCCGGCGGGGGCAGCGGCGTGGCATCCAAAAGGCCTTTGGCCTGGAAAAGCATCTCGCGCACGCCCATGCCGGTAACAGCCGAAATCGCGCAATACGGAACTCCTTCCGCCGCCATGCGTTCGGAAATGAGCGGGTCCCATGCCTGGGCATCGGGCAAATCAATCTTGTTCAGCACGACCAGCTGCGGCTTCGTTTCCAGGCTCACGTCGTACATCGCCAACTCCTGGTTGATCATGGCCCAATCAACCAGGGGATCATTGGACGCGCCATCGAGAAGGTGGATCAACACCCGCGTTCGCTCAATGTGGCGCAGGAAATCGTGGCCCAGTCCAATCCCCTCAGCAGCGCCCTCAATCAGGCCCGGAATATCGGCCAGTACCATCGTCTCATAATCGTCCAGGCGTACGACACCCAGGTTTGGCTGCAGGGTGGTGAAAGGATAGTCGGCTATCTTGGGCGTTGCGCCGCTGACCGCCGCGAGCAAGGTTGACTTGCCGGCGTTAGGCACGCCAACAATACCCACGTCGGCAATGAGCTTCAACTCCAGCGAGAGCCACATCTCCTCACCCGGTTCACCACGTTCGGCCAGGCGCGGCGCGCGGTTGACGCTGGTGGCAAAGCGAATATTGCCGCGCCCGCCACGCCCGCCGCTTAATATCAAGGCTTCCTGGCCGGCCTCGGTCAGGTCAGCGAGCACGTCGCCCGTGTCCGCGTTGCGCACTACCGTGCCCGGCGGCACAAACACGATCATGGTCTCGCCGTTAGCGCCCGTGCGCCGCTTGGAGTTGCCGTGACCGCCGTTCTCGGCATGGAAATGGCTGTGCCTGTGCAGGTGGACCAGGCTGCTCAAGTTCTCCTTGGCGACAATAAGCACATCGCCACCTCGCCCGCCATCACCGCCGTCGGGACCTCCCAATGGCACGTGCTTCTCGCGCCGGAAACTGATCATGCCATCGCCTCCCGCGCCGCTGCGGACGTGAATTTTCGCTCGATCGTAAAACATAGAAATGAGAATCCTGGGACGCGCTCAGTTGAGGAAATTGCGCAAAACGTCCAGGCGCGGGTCAATGTGCGACTCCTCGCAGCCGCATTCCTCAAAATTTAGATTGGCGCCGCATTCCATGCAGAGGCCCTGGCAATCAGGTTTGCAGAGCGGCTTAATCGGCGTGTCCAGCAAAGCTAGTTCGCGCACCAGCGGCGCGAGATCAATAAAGCCGTTTTCGCCGACGACATATGACTCTTCAGGAGCCTCGCCCGGCGGGTAGTAGAACAATTCGTCCATGTCGAGAGTCAGGGGGACGATCGCTTCTTCGAGGCAGCGCACACATTCAGTCAGCAGGCGGCTGGTTAGACGGCCGCTCAAATAGATGCCCTCGGAGGTGCGCGTGGCCCTAAATGAGCCTTGCAGCGGCTCCAGGGTCATGTCATCTGCAATCTGAATGGTGGGGTAGTCAAGCTCGACTTCGCGAGAGGTTCCGTTAGGCGCTTCCAGGAGGAAACCAAAATTGAAACGCAGCCGGGATGGACGTGATTTACTCATGATACACCCGTCCTTCTTGTAAAAGTGATGGCTTTGAGTATAGCATAAAGGCGATCGCGATGCTTGCCGGCGCTGAGAAATTAATTACTATAGCAGCCTATGAGCGAACGTTTGTTAGTAGCCTCTCACAACCAGGGCAAAGTAGCCGAATACGCCGACCTGCTGGACGGGCTGGAGATCGAATGGCTGAGTCTGGACGACGTGCACATTACGGTTGAAATGCCGGAAACAGGCGATACATTCCTGGCCAATGCTGCGCAAAAAGCAGCCGGCTACGCCCTTGAATCGGGACTCCTGACGCTGGCCGATGATTCTGGGCTGGAAGTGGATGCTCTGTACGGCGCGCCGGGGGTCCACACCGCGCGTTATGGCGGCCCCGGCCTGGACAGCAGGCAGCGATACGAGCTGCTGCTGGCCAATATGGATGGCGTACATGAGACGGAACGAGGCGCCCGCTTCCGCTGCGCCATCGTCCTGGCCGCGCCCGATGGCACCATCCTGGCCAGTTCCGAGGGCGCAGTAGAAGGCCGCATCGCTGAAACGGCGCGCGGCGAGGGCGGCTTTGGCTATGATCCCGTTTTCTATTTGCCGGAGTTCAACTGCACGATGGCCGAACTGCCGCCTGGCAAGAAGCATCGTATCAGCCATCGCGGCCGCGCCCTGCGGGCCATCAAATCAGACCTGGCCGCCATTCTCGGCCGTCTCTAGGCCGGCCAAGAATGCCGCAACAGCCGTGGCCACTGCGCCTGGCCGCTCTAGCGTGACATAATGTCCCGCTCCTTCTATGAGCTGCAGCGTGGCGTTGGGCAGATCTGCCGCCAGTTCGCGGCTCAACGCCAGGGGCGTCATGCGGTCTTCTGTGCCGCAGACAATGAGTGCCGGCAACTCTACTTCCGACAGCCAGTCCCGCGCGTCAAAGCTGTCACAGGCCATGAAACCCCCAAGTAGCGTATCGGCCCCCGCGCTGCGCATTTCCGCCGCGGCAGCTCCGGCGAGCGGCCCTGGCGCTGCCCAGGCGTAGGCCATGATCTGCTCTACTACTGCGTCAGGCTGCTGCTGCAGGCCGCTAAGAATCTGTGGTGAAACGGGCAGCCTTGCGCCGCTGCCGACGAGCACCAGGGAGCTGAGCCAAGATGGGTGCTGCCGTGCCAGCCAGAGGGCGATGGCGCCGCCCATCGAATGGCCGGCGACGCATGTATTGCGCAGGCCCAGCGCACGGGCGAAAGAATCTACTGCCGAGCCGAAGCCGGCGATCGTGTCATATTGACCAGTGGAACGGCCGTGGCCCGGCAGGTCCAGGCTATAAATATCGCGGCCCGGCAGCTTCTGCAGGTGACGCGGCCAGGCCAGGTGGCTGCCGCCTACACCGTGCAGCAGGAGCAGCGCCGGCCCGCCCGGCTGCCTTCGCGGATGGGTAAAATAAAGGGATATGCTTTCTAAATCCAGCGTCGCCATCTACCTCCTCCCTGGGCGGGTACCGGCCCGCATCACCTGCTTGCCCCCTTTTTCGCCTCTCGCTAAAATCGCCAATTAAGGAGTTTCCCATGGACAAATTTGTGATCACGGGGGGGCAGCCCCTCAAGGGCACTATCACCGCAAGCGGCAACAAAAACGCGGCGCTCAAGCTGCTGCCTGCCTGTATGTTGACGGACGAGCCGATCATACTGCACAACATCCCCAACATCCAGGATGTACGCAATACGATCTTGATCCTGCGCGATCTTGGCGTGGAAGTGACGCGCCTGGCGCCGGGCAGTTATCGCGTGCACGCGCAGAACGTGGACAAGACCGCGCTTGACAGCATGCTCGCCGGCCGCACGCGCGCCTCAATCGTTTTTGCCGGCCCCATGCTGGCACGTATGGGCGCCGTAACGCTGCCTTTTCCGGGCGGCGATGTCATTGGCGGACGGCCGTTGGATACCCATATCCAGGCCCTGCAGGCGCTTGGCGCCGAAGTGGTGTATGACCGATCAGGCGAATTCAAGATGAGCGCGCCGCACCTCCATGGCGCCGGCTATTTACTTCTGGCGGAAGCGAGCGTCACCGCCACGGAAAACGCGATCATGGCCGCGGTCCTGGCACCCGGCGAGACAATTATCGACAATGCTGCCTCCGAACCGCACGTCCGCGACCTCTGCCGCTTTCTAAACAGCCTCGGCGCGCAGATAGAAGGCGTGGGCACTAACCGCCTGCAAATAAACGGCGTGGACCGGCTGTCGGGCGGTGAATTTCGCATCGGAGCCGACTTTATGGAGGTGGGCAGCTTCATCGGCGCCACGGCCGTTACCGGCGGCGAGGTACGCATCAAGAACGCTGATCCGCAGAACCTGGGCATGGTTCGCATCGTCTACGAAAAGCTGGGCGTCCACTGGCTAGATGAAGGCGATGATATCGTTGTGCCCGCCGCCCAGCCCATGTGCATCGATTCATCCGTCGGCGGGCGCGTGCTGCAGATCAAGCCCATGCCCTGGCCGGGCTTCCCGCCCGACCTGATGAGCATTGCCGTAGTCATCGCTACCCAGGCGGCCGGCTCTGTTCTGCTGCATGACTGGATGTATGAAAGCCGCTTCTTCTTTGTCGACAACCTGGTCTTCATGGGCGCACGCATCGTGCTCTGTGACCCGCATCGTGTCCTTGTTCAGGGCGCCAGCAAACTGTACGCCAGCGCCCAGGGCGTGCCCAGCCCTGATATTCGCGCCGGTATGGCCATGGTCCTGGCGGCCCTTTGCGCCGAAGGGACCACCGTCATCCATAACGTGCAGCAGATCGACCGCGGATACGAGAAGATCGACGAGAAACTGCAGGCGCTGGGCGCCCAAATTGAGCGCGCGTCCTGAGAAATTGAGGCGATCTTTTAATTGTAGATGAGCGATTTGCCCCTGGGCCGCCGCTGGCCGCGCCCTATTTGACCTGCGTTGGCGCGGTAGGGTATACTTTGATGTCGCTCTTAACGCTTACAACCAAGCTTGCCGTACTGCGTAGAGGATGCTGGGCGACGGCGATCCCTGCGCTGGGATTCGCGGCTGGCGCAATGAGGACAATCGTTTTCCAGGGCACTACGCCCTGGTTTTTTTAGGAGAGTTACCGATGCCGAAACGTACCTATCAGCCGAAAAAACGGCGGCGGGTCCGGGTCCACGGATTCCGCAGCCGAATGAAAAGCAAAGGTGGGCGCAAGGTTCTAAAGAACCGCCGCGCCAAGGGGCGTCACCAGTTGGCGCCGACGATGAATAACCACGTCAAGAAAGCAAACTGGAATGGCGATTCAGCCACCGCTTATCGCTCTGTCAAGCGATTTGGGGGAGGCAAATAAGGCGGCTGCGCAAATGGCCGGGAGTGCCGTTACGCTGCTGGCTGTAGATGCTGCCCCAGCGCTATCGTTTGAGACGTCACGCGGACCTTGTACGCGTTCGCCAGACCGGCCAGGCTTACCGCCACCCGTTGGCGGTGTTGCTTGTTGCCAGCAACGAGACGGTACACGCGCCAATGGAAGGAGAGGGCGGCCTTCCTTCGCTGGCCGAACCGCCTTCGCGCTTTGCTTTTACCGCCAGCCGCCACGTTGGCCCGGCCGTGACCCGCAATCGCGCCAAGCGCTTGCTGCGTGAAGCCGTGCGACAGAATCTCGAGCAGATTCAGCCCGGTTGGGATTGCGTGTGGATCGTTCGAACGGGAACGGCACAGGCCGATTTTAAGGATGTATGCGCCGCCGTTGGCAAATTGTTATCGCGCGCCGGTCTTCTGGCGGCGCCGGGGCCGGACTAAGACCGGCCAAAGACAGGGGCCTTTGCCATGCAGAAAGTATTTCAGTTCATTATGAGCATCCCCAAGTATGGCGCGATGGGTTTAATCCGTTTTTACCAGCTTACTTTTTCACGAGTCATGCCGCCAAGCTGCCGTTTTACGCCTACCTGTTCCCATTACGGTTACGAGGCAATTGAAAAATATGGCTTTATGAAGGGCGGTTGGCTGGCAGCCAAGCGGGTCGCGCGCTGCCACCCGCTCAATCCCGGTGGCTATGATCCGGTTCCCTGAGGGAGAATATTCATTGAATGCACTTATACGGCTGGTGAGACGGCCGATTTTTCTATTATTAATTCTTTCCGCCCTGCTGCTCTCCGCCTGTGGCAGCCGCGTTGCCAGCGTCAATTGGCCCGGCCTGAGTACCGACGGCGAAAAGCTCTACCTGGCCAACGGGCCGACCGTTAGCGTCTATAATGCTGATGATCAGACCCTGGCCTGGCAGTATCCCACACCCGAAGAGGCCAATGGCCGCGTGAGCTTCTATGCTGCGCCCTCGGTGCAGGATAATCGCGTCGTTTTTGGTGATTACGGCGCCGCGGGTGGTATTCTCAGCCCCAAGGTAACGGTGAGCGTTTACGCCCGCGAGAATATCGACAACGGCGGCACGCCGCCTGAAACGCCGGGCTGGACTGCCAGCGAGGTTGCTTTCGACAAGATTGTCGCCCCACCGCTGCAAGTTGGCGATGTTGTCTATGTGGGCACGGCCGATAACCTCGTTCTCGCCCTCAACGCTACCAATGGCGAGTTGATCTGGCAGTTTGAAGCCGGGCACAGCATCTGGGGCCAGCCCGCCTACAAGGGCGGCAAGCTCTACGTGGCCTCACTTGACCGCTCGCTGCATGCTCTCGACGCGCAAACGGGCGAGGAATTGTGGGAGACGGAATTCGAAGGGGCAATCGCATCCCGGCCGGTGCTCAACGAGAGCTTGGTCTATATCGGCGAGTTCGGCAGCCAGGTCCATGCAGTTGACGCCGAAACCGGCAGCATTGTTTGGTCTGCGCCGGCCGAAAATTGGGTCTGGGGCGCGCCCGCATACGATGGCGGTGCGGTATACTATGCCGATATCGATGGCAACGTATACGCGGTAGATGCCCAGACCGGCGAGTCACGCTGGCAGGCGCAGGCAGCCGGCGCCGTGCAGACCAGCCCCCTGGTCGTAGACGGTGTTGTCTATGTTGCTTCGGAAGGCGAATCGAGCGAGGACCAGGTAAGCGCCGGTGAGCTGAGCGCCTTCAACGCGAGCAATGGCGAGCGGCTCTGGAGACAGGTCACGCCAGCGCCGCTGTTCACCGCGCCGGTTAATGTGGAAAACGCGGTCGTCGTCGCCATGCAGAGCGAGTCGGCCGTTTTGAGCGCCTACGACCTTAAGTCGGGCGCGCCATTGTGGAATATCGCGCCCCCGTCACAGGGCTAGAAATCGCGCATGCTAGCCCGGCCGCGCACTGCTCGGCCGGCAAGCGAGTTGATACCTATGTTTGATACCTTCATTGTCAACCCGATGATCAACGCCCTGTTGATCCTCTATGACTTATTGTTCAACAACTACGTGTTGGCGATCGCAGTCTTCACCATCCTCATACGCCTGCTTACGCTGCCGCTTAACATGCGCCAGCAGCGCTCGATGCAGAAGACCCAGGAGATGCAGCCGCAAATCCAGGCCATCCAGAAGAAGTACAAGGACAACCCGCAGCGCATGCAAGAGGAGTTCCAGAAGATTGGCTACAATCCGATGGACAGCCTCACGGGCTGCTTACCGTTGCTGATCCAGATGCCTATTCTCTTTGGCCTTTACCGCGCGATCATTGTCACGCTGGGATCCACGCCGCAGGCAATGTTCGAATTGACCCAGCGCACGTATTCCTTTATAGACCTGACGCCCCTTCTACCCGTCAGCAACTTTTTCCTGTGGCTAAATTTGGGCCAGCCGGACCCGTACTACATCTTGCCGATTCTCGTTTTTGGCACCATGTGGCTGCAGCAGAAGCTGCTTACCCCGACGCCGGCAAAAGACGACAAGAAGAAGGACGGTGAGGACGCCGCACAGGCGATGTCACGTTCGATGCAGACGACCATGCCGCTTATGTTTGGCTTCTTCGCTCTCTCCTTCCCGTCCGGGCTTTCGATCTACTTCATTCTTTCAAACGTGATCGGTATCGCCCAGGGCTATTACATGCGTTTCCTCACGGCCAAGGAACGCGAAGAAGCGAAGCTGCACAAAGGCAAGGGTAAGGAGGTGTCTGCCGCGACAATGGTGGACGCCCCACCACCGAGCAGCGCTGACCTGGCCGTAGCGGAAAGCACATCGTCGGGCGGCGGCGGTTCGTCTGAACCACAGCCGGCCAGCAAGAAGACGCAGTCGAAACGCAGAAGGCGTTCTAAGAAAAAGTAATTTCTCTATTTTCGGAGCGTTATGACACAGCAACAGCAAACCATTGAGGAACAGGCGCCGACCGTTGAGGAAGCGATCAACGCTGGCTTAGCCCGCCTGCGCTTGCCGCGCGAGCGGGTCGAGATTGAAATAGTTGATGAGGGCCGGCGAGGATTGCTTGGCATCGGCGGCCGTAGCGCCGTGGTACGCCTGCGCACCCTGCCCAAGCCGCCTCCCACACCCAAAGAGCCCGCGCCGGCCCCAGAACCGGAACCGGCTCTGGAAGCAGAGCCTGCGAAAGCGGCTCCTACAACGCAAGAACCGGCGGCATCTACGAAGCCGGCCACGAAAGCAAAACCTGCCAGGACGGTAGCGGAAGCGGTTGAGCCGGATGCGCGGGAAGCGGAAGTTGCGCTGAGCGTCGTAAAGCAGCTTCTGGAAAAGATGCAGATCGATGCAGTTGTTACCGCCAGCACAAGCGAACCGGACGATCTGACCAGGCGCCAGATCACGATGCTTAATATCACGGGTGATGATCTGGGCCTGCTCATAGGCGCCCGCGGCGAAACACTGGACGCGATGCAGCACCTGGCACGCCTGATGGTTGCTCATGAGATCCGCGGCCGCGCGAACTTTGTAATTGACGTTGAAGGCTATCGCGCGCGGCGCGAACAGGCGCTGGCTCGCCTGGCTGAGCGCATGGGCCAGAAGGCGATTGACCGCGGCCAGCCGGTCACGCTGGAAGCTATGCCCGCCTATGAACGGCGCATTATTCATATGACCCTGCGTGAGAACCCGCAGGTGCGGACCGAAAGCACAGGCGAGGGCGACCGGCGCCGTGTCCGGATATACCCGCTCTAGCAGCGGGCGCGATCTTTTAAGGTAAAACGGGCCGGCGGGTCATTGACTTGCCGGCCCGTTTTTGTTAACATGGTATTTACCAAAGCAGAAGCAATGAAAGTTGAATCTGTGGCGGTAGAGGAAGCTCCAAGAAATTGGTAAGCTGTCTGACGAGGTCAATGCGGGACATCGTAACCTTCCGGGCGACTGGAAGATGATGCAAGCGGAGACACTTTCAAAGCAAGTAACGGAAACGGAAAAGCCTTCAGGCTAGAAATAGCAATAAGGCATAGAAGTGACCGAAAAGCGGCGAGAGAGCGGAAGGTAAGCAAGCTGTAGGTGTCGGTAATTATAACTCACACCAATAGACAGCATGAATATCAGAAGCGAGGACGACAGTGGGAAGGTTACTTGGGGCTCCTCTTTTTTTGTGCCTAGACCCCGTTATCCCGGCTAAACACGTCCGCTTTTAGCAGCCCGACAAACGGTAGATTGCGGTACAGTTCACGGTAATCCAGCCCATAACCGACCACAAATTTCTCGGGTAGATCGAACCCTTTATAGCGAATAGGAATAGGTACCAGCCGGCGCTGCGGTTTGTCGAACAGCGTACAGACCTCGAGCGAAGCAGGGCCACGCGCCCGGAGGCTGCGCAGCAAGTAGCTCAGCGTGAGGCCGGTGTCAATGACGTCTTCCACGAACAGCACGTGACGGCCCTCCAGCGGCTCGTCTAAATCCTTCTGCAGGCGCACGAATCCTTGCTGCCGCGTGCTGCGGCTGTAGCTGGCGATGGCCATAAAATCCACCTGGACGGGGATCGTGATTGCCCGCAGCAGGTCGGCCATAAAGGGGAAGACGCCTTTGAGGACCCCAATGAGCAGCGGCCGGCGGCCGTTGTAGTCCTGGCTGATCGCCTGGCCCATTTCGCGCACGCGCTCCCCGATTTCCGCGGCCGTGTACAGGACCTGGCTTACATCGTCCGCCAGCGGGCCAAAATCGCCCGGTTCTGGGTGGGCACCTTTCTCATTCATCATCCTGGGCTTCCGTGCCCATAATTGCTGCCGCGTGATCGTCCATGCCGAAGCGCAGCATCAGGTTGCGCAGGTCGCTGCGCTTCCAGAGCTGGACATTGATTTCAGGGTACAGCTCATTCATACGCCTGATCTTGCGATTCTTCTTGGTTACTAGCTTTGGCCGCAGTGTGGTCAATTCCACGTATAGATCCTGATCGGGCAGGTAGAAATCGGGCGCGAATGCTCTTGACACCCGGCCTTTCTCGTCCCATTCCAGGGCAAATGTATGCGGCTCGTATTCCCAGCGGATGCCGTAATAGTCGAGAATACGGGCGAATTCTTCTTCAATAGTATGGGCGAAGATGGGGGGTGAGTTGTTTTCGGCGGTGCGTTCTTGCACGAGTTAACCTGCCAGCGTTTTTCTGCGCCGCGGCTTTAGAAGTAGGCGGTAACCGCCCGTCCGCGGAACCGCCCTTGATTATCACCGGATTTCGCTGAAGGTCAATTCCGGATATTTGTTAACATAGTAATTGAGATCGTGGGGGGAGTTGATCAGGGCTACCAGGTTGCCAAAGCGGTCCTCGGTGCGGATCATGCTGTACTGCCAGGGTAAAGCGTCGATCATCTCCTGGGGCCCTTCGATGATGCGGCACAAACTGTGCGGCAAGATATCGAGGCGGGTTTCGACCGTGTACTCACTCTCCAGCCGCGCTTGCATCACCTCGAACTGCAGCACACCGACAACGGCTACAATGGGCTCGCGCCGCTGGGCGTCAGTCTGGTACAGAATCTGCATGGCGCCCTCCGTCTCCAGCTGCTGCAGCCCTTTCTGGAACTGCTTCTGCTTGCCGATATCGATGTTTATCAGGCGGGCGAAATGCTCGGGCGCGAAGCGCGGAATAGCCTGGAACTTGAACGACCTTCCGGCGCTAATCGTGTCACCAATCTGGAAGTCGCGTTTGTTCGGCAGCCCGATGATGTCGCCAGGATAGGCGTCTTCGACCACCTCGCGCTCTTCAGCGAAGAACTTATACGGCCGCGGCAGGCGAATCGATTTGCCCGTGCGCATGTGGTTAACCGGCATGTTGCGCTCGAAACGGCCGCTGCAAACACGCACGAAAGCAACGCTGTCGCGGTGCTTAGGATTCATGTTGGCCTGTATCTTGAACACGAAGCCCGAAAATGGCTCTTCGATGGGATCGATCAATCCCTCGTCCGAAGAGTACGCTTCTGGCATGGGCGCGTAACGCACAAAATCATTCAGAAACAACTGCACGCCAAAATTGGTCAGCGCGCTGGCGAAATAGACCGGCGTCTGCCGTGCCTCCAGGAACGCCGGGCGGTCGAAATCCAGTTCCAGCTCATCCAGCAGGGCGATATTTGTAAGCAGCTCTTCATAATCAAGCGCGCCCAAGCGCTCGCGAATGCGCGGGTCGTCCAGGGTCGTGATCGTTTCTGGCGAGATTGTCTGGTTGCGCACGGTGCGATCGTAGAGATGCACGTCCTTGGTTGCCCGGTCGTATACGCCCATAAACTTGTCCCCATCGCCGATGGGCCAGTTGATCGGCACCGGCTGCATGCCGAGAACCTCTTCAAGTTCATCGAGCAGGGCCAGTGGGTCGCGCGACGGGCGGTCCATTTTGTTGATCATGCTGAACAAGGGAATACCGCGCTGGCGGCAGACCTCGAACAGTTTGCGCGTTTGCGCCTCAACACCCTTGGCCGCATCGATGATCATAACCGCGCTATCGACAGCGGTTAAGGTGCGGTACGTATCTTCTGAAAAGTCCTGGTGGCCGGGCGTATCTAATAGATTGACGACGTGACCATTATAGGGGAACTGCAGCACGGTCGAGGTAATGGAAATGCCGCGTTCGCGCTCCATTTCCATCCAATCAGACGTGGCGGTCCGCTGGTCGCGGCGGGCGCGCACGGACCCTGCTAGATGAATGGCGTTGCCATAGAGCAGCAGCTTCTCCGTGAGCGTCGTCTTACCCGCGTCGGGATGAGAGATGATGGCGAATGTGCGCCGCGCGGCGACATTATCCTGCAAGTTTCCGTTTAGAGACATACTGTTTGTCATGCATAAAAAGCGACCGCAGCCAGCCGGCGCAGCCACTTGGAAAATAGAAAGTTTGGCAAAAAACGATGGCCCGGAAGCCATCGCGCCCAACAGTATACCACAGTGCCCGCTCTCAGGTGGGAACGTTAAGCATGGTCGGAGCGACAAATGGCCGGTGCTGGCGGTTCGATGGATGTAAGCCGTTGACCAGCCGTTGTGCCTGCTATTGACGCCGCTGCTAGAATGGGGCGCATGCCCGACCTTTCGGTGATCATCGTTAGTTACAACACGCGCGAGCTGCTGCGCGCCTGCCTGGACGCCTTGCTTGCCGCGGACCCGCCGCCGGGCGGGCTGGAGATCATTGTCGTCGATAATGCGTCCAGGGACGGCAGCCAGGAGATGGTGCGGCAGGCGTTCCCAGCCGTTTCGCTTCTGGTAAGCGAGACCAATCTAGGCTTCTCCGCGGCCAATAATCGCGGCGCGGCGGCCGCCAGCGGTCGTGCCCTGCTCTTTCTCAACTCCGACACCGAGCTGTCCCCGCAGGCGCTGGTGCAGCCGCTTGCGTATCTAGATACGCATCCCGGCGTGGGGGCGATCACCGTGCGCCTGGTCTATCCCAGCGGCGAACGCGATCCCGACAATCATCGCGGCTTCCCCACGCCCTGGAACGCGGTATGCCATTTTAGCGGTCTGAGCAAACTCTTCCCCGGCAGCCCGCGCTTCAACGGCTACATGCTCTCCTATGCCGACTTCGAGTCCACGCACAGTGTGCCCGTGATAGCGGGTTCCTTCATGATGATGCCGCGCGCTGTGTTTGACGAGTTGGGCGGATGGGATGAGGATTACTTCTTCTATGGCGAAGATATCGACTTCTGTTACCGTATCCGGCAGGCGGGCTATGAAATCATCTATTACCCGCACGTGACCGTCCTGCATTACAAAGGAGCCAGCTCCGGCCTGCGTAAAGAATCGGCGGCGATTGCCCGCCCGCCGAAGGAAACGCGGATCCAAGTGGCGGAAGAGTCAGTGCGGGCTATGGAGCTTTTCTACAGTAAATTCTACAGCGAGAAGTACCCGCGCCCGCTCACCGGTCTTGTACTCAGTGGCATTCGCGCTCGTGGTTGGCTCCGCGTTGCCCGGCATCGCCTGATGCCTTGAGCGGGAGAGCGGAGGTGCGGAGGGGCGCGGTGGCCTACTGCCGGGTCCAGAAGCCCACACTGCCCGCAGCGAGGGGCGTTAAACGCCCGTTGCGCGCATCCACAATCGTGACCGTACTCTCGCCGTCGGTGACGATCGCACCGACGACCGCGA
>JBJYWX010000367.1:18775-20664 GCA_046259695.1 Promineifilaceae bacterium (SeqCode)
ACCCGGTGCTGTCCGGCGACCAGATAGTGTGGCTCAACGCATACTGGTCAAAGAAGGCAATAAACTGTGCCAGGAAGAAGGGCGAGAGGGTCGCCTCGAGCAGCTCCTTTCCTTCCCCGCTTTCCACGTCGACCACGTTAATCCGGAACGTGTGCGGCGAGAACTGGACGGGCGCCGGCTCCGCCGTGCCGGCGTAGCGCGCCAGCCGCCGCGGCCTGTTGTCGCGTACTTGAAACTCTTCTCCATAACGGTTCGGCTGCGCGGGCAGGCTTAGGGTCATGATCTTGCTGCCATCCGGCGACCAGAAAAAAGCCAGTACCGTATCGGACGATAACAACCGCACGTTGCCACTCTCGGCATCCATCAGCCGCAGCGGTCCCCAGAAGCTTTCGTCACTGTTCAGGCCGCCGCTGACAAAGGCCACTTCATCCCGTACCGGGCTCCAGTTGAAAGCTACAACGCCCGCATGGCGCTGGTGCTGCGAATCGGCCGTGCTGCGATCATCCAGCACCAGCCAGTTCGTGCCGCCGGCCTGCACCTGTGAATAGGCCCAATAACGGCTGCTGGGCGAAATGCCCGGCGCCTGGAAAGGGCCTGGTAGGGGCACCGTTCGTGATAGCGGTCTGCCAAAATCATCAATCATCACCAGCTGCGCGTCCATCGTTCCGCTGCCGGAATGGACGAGCATCCTCCGGCTATCGGCTGTCCAGTTCCAATACATCGGGCTGCCCACGGCGATGATGCGCCCGCTGTCCGCTTCCCCAACATCGATTACGTTCAGCGTGATATTGTCACCGAACGAGTTGGCCAGATAGCTGATCTGCGATCCTTCCGGCGACCAATAGAGATAAAAGGGCGTGTCATCCTGGTCGAACACCAGCTGCTGCGGTTCCCCGGCCTCGACTTGGTCCTCGACCAGGTACAGTCCGCCGCCGCTGAACCTACTGCCGATAGCAGCGATGGAATGCCCGTCCGGTGACCAGGCCGGGAACTGGAAGGCGGTGCTGCCGCTGGTAAGCGTGCGGCGCTGCTCACCATCGGGGGCCATCGTCTCGATCTGCCGCTCGCCATTGACGATCACGATGCGATCGACGCGTTCTGCGGGCCGCGTCGCCAATGGCTGCGCGCTGAGTGCTTCTGTTGCGCTCGCCGCTGCATCGTCCCCCACGGCCTCTACCGTGGCATGCTGCGCGGCAAATGCCGCTTCCACTTCAGCGATGCGCTCCACGCGCTGATTCCAGAACCAGTAGATACTGTACAGGGAAGAACCGAGCAGGCTGAGCACAAGCAGCGCGGCGACAAGGCCCGCAACACAGCCCCAACGGATGCGGCCCGCGCGCGCCGGCGGTGGAGGAGGCTCGGCCGCCGCTTCCTCAACTGCCTTGAGTGAGCGTGGGGCGGGCGGCAGCATAATCGTGGAGGCGCTCCAGGCAGGCAGCAGCAGCGGCGTTTCCGCTTCCGGTGCGTTTTCGAAAGGGCCAATGCTTTCGTCATCGGGCCCGTCCGCGCCGGCGCCGGGGAGAATGTCCGCCATCGCTGCGGCCTCATTATCTGCGGCGGCGCCATCACCCTGCAGGGGATACGCATCTTCAGGGTCCAGGTCCGGATATTCAGGACTAAGTTCGTCGCTCATTTAACCTGCTATGCCAATCTGCTTTTCACACCAAACACTCCGGGCGATTCTAACATGCCGGCCGCCGTATGCTGCCCGGCTTAAGAAAGCTGTCAGGATTGAACTGCCGGACGTCAGTGGGCAGTGCGTCAGTGGTCAGTGCGTCAGCAGACGTGCTCAGGTATGTTAAAACCTGCCAGCCGGTTCGCCAGTTCCCCGTTTTCCTGTTTCCAGTTCCCAGTTGGTTAGTGATCGTTCCCTGCCTCCGCCCCCGTGC
>JBJYWX010000368.1:0-3097 GCA_046259695.1 Promineifilaceae bacterium (SeqCode)
TACGCCCACTACGGTTTTCAAGACCGTCGCAATCGTCCACTCTGCCATCCCTCCAGATCGTTGAGAGGGTCCTAAATTAAGCAACGGCCAGTATAGCATGCGCCCCAACCAGTGTCAAAAGCGCTTAGTGAGGGAGAGACGATGCGGGGGCGCAGAGGCGCGGCGG
This sequence comes from Promineifilaceae bacterium (SeqCode), assembly GCA_046259695.1. Taxonomy (GTDB): domain Bacteria; phylum Chloroflexota; class Anaerolineae; order Promineifilales; family Promineifilaceae; genus JAACFF01. The sequence continues at coordinate 167 of JBJYWX010000368.1, forward strand.
TCAGGAGACCGGTCGCAGCTCGAGATCGGCGATTTCGAGTTGCTGCGTCACCGTCGTTTTTAACGTCCCCCAGCGCAGACGGCCGCGCGGCGTGGCTACCATGTACTGGTTGTCCAGCCAGCAGACAAAACCGAGCGGCCCCCGTGGGCTGTATGTGCTCGACAAGACCACTTCACCGTCCACCAGAAATGTGCAGCCTCTTGCCAGCCAACGCAGCTCATACTGATGCCAGGCGGTCATCTTTTGCGGCAGGGATGCGTGGCTGATGCCCAGGGCGCGGCGAACGGGCGGCCAAACCAGCGAGCGCAGCCGGCGCAATTGGTTGAGCAAAAGCACGGCCGGGGCAAAGGGCACAGTCGCGAGGGCGCGTGGCGCTGCGGCGTCTATCGTGGCCGCGAACCAGCCCACGCCCGGCTCATCTGGCGGAAAGGGCAGGTCCGAAGGTGGCGAGGCGTAAAAAAACCAGGCGGCCTGCGGCAGCGCCGGCCGCTTCACCGTCGGGTCACCAAAAGGCGCGTTCCAAAAGCCGAATCCCGCCGTGCCCAACAAGCGCCCTTCTCCCGGTGCGAAACGGGCGCGCAGCGAGAGGTACATACCTGGCCGCCAGGGGTACTGCTCACGGCCCCCCGCCTCGCCGTAATCATCGATTTGCGCGTCCGCATAGCCGGCCGCGGTGGGAGGCAGCAGTAGCTGCCAGGTGTTCGTGCGAATTACGCGCCCCCCGTTTAACTCCAGGCGCCGAAACTCCATATTTTAATTATGATGCAATCAGGTATAATTGCACACTCATTTGGAGACTCAAGTATGGAATTAACCTGGTATGGACTAAGTTGCTTTCGCCTGGTCGAACGACGGTACGCCACCGTCGTGACCGATCCGTACAGCAAGGTGATCGGCCTGCCGGAGCTAAAGCTGCGCGCGGATGTAGTGACCGTGAGCCACGAGGCGCGCGGGCATAGCTACCTCTCCGGAGTCGGCGGCTCCAAACGGGTGCTGGACGGCCCTGGCGAATTCGAAATCGGTGGTGTCTTCATTACCGGCATTGCCACTTTTGATAAGGATAGCGGTGCGCGCAATATCATTTACGTCTTTGATATGAATGGCATCTCGGTGGCGCATCTTGGCGATCTGCCGCAGGTTCCTGAACAGAAGCAGATTGAGGCCCTGGGAGAGGTCAATGTCCTTTTGGCGCCGGTCGGTGGAAGCAACAGCCTTAATGCCGCACAAGCAGCGGAACTGACCTCGCTGCTAGAGCCCAACTATGTCGTGCCGATGCATTACCAACTGCCTGGCCTGAAACTTGAACTCGACAGCGTGGAGCGTTTCCTGAAAGAAATGGGGGTCACGGAAGCTAAAGAAGAGAGCACCTTGAAGGTGAGCCCCGGTGGGCTGCCAGAAGAAACAGAGACCGTAATTCTCACGCCCAAGGCTTAAGCGATGGCGATCAAGATCTTAATGCGCTGGGACATCCGTCCCGAGAAAGAATCGGAATACTTTGAGTTCCTCGTGCATGAGTTTATCCCGGCGCTGAACCGCCTTGGCATAGAAGATATCCTGGTGTGGTATACGGCTTATGGCGAGTGCGAACAGAAGTTGGCGGAGGGGATAGTGCCTGACAAGGAAAAGTTGGATGAGGTGTTGGGCAGTGAGGAATGGACTATCCTCACCGATAAGCTGCAGACTTACGTGATTGACTTCAATCTGAAAGCAGTACCCGCGAGTAAAGGATTTCAGATTTAGCCGGACTCCACGGCCGCTGCCGGGGCATCAAAGGGAGCAAAACGACCGTCACGCGCCAGCGTCAGGCGCAGCCCTTCTTCAAGACCGATCCGTGGTTGAAAATCCAGTAACTCTTTAGCGCGGCTGATATCGGCTACCAACCGCGGCACGCCGCCGCGCTTGGAAGAGTTGCTGATTAGGTTGATTTCCTGCCCCGTGACACGCTCGATTTCAGAGACCAGGGTCCGAATTGAGGTTTCTTGCCCGCTGCCAATGTTTATGATACCCCGGTTAACGGCGTCAGCAATGGCGCTGCTTACCAGGCCATCCACAACATCATCCACATAGACAAAGTCGCGCGTCTGTTCGCCCTGGCCAAAAAGCACCACCGAACCACCGGTTAGTGCCTGCTGCAAGAAACGCGGGATGACCGGTGCATGGGACATGGGCAGGCTCTGGTTGGGACCATAGGCGTTAAAAATGCGCAGCGCCACCGTTTCCATACCCCATAGTTCGCCAATAGTGTGAATATACTGTTCGGCCGACCATTTACTCACCGCGTATGGGGAATCCGGATGAGGTGAATCGGTTTCGCGAACTGGAAGCCGGCCTTGTTTGCCATAGACCGCGCCAGATGAAGTGAACACGACGCGCCGCACGCCCGTGTCGCGCATCGCCTCCATCAGGCTAACCGTACCGCCGACATTAACGCGGTTGTAATGGCGCGGGTGCAAGATTGATTGGGCCACGGAGACACGCGCCGCCAGGTGATAGACACAGTCTACTTCCGGCAGCAAAGACCACAGCAGCGGGATGTTGTCTATATCGCCCTGCACAAACGTGATCGCCGGATTGAGCCGCTGCTGTTCCCCATTGCTCAGATCATCCAAGACAGAAACAGAGTGACCGTCGGCAATCAAGCGATTGGCAAGGGCTGATCCGATGAAACCGGCTCCGCCGGTGACAAGAAAATGCATAGTGCCTGCTTTTGTCTAGTAACTGGCGACCTGGATGGACTTTACTTCATCCGTCTCCAGGTCAACAATACATATGGTACGCGGCTCATACCGCGCGCCGCCTAACGCGCCGGGATTAATGACGCGCGTGCGCCCAATAAGCTCATCGCGCTGCCGGTGCGTGTGCCCGTGAAAGACATATTTGTAACGTTGCGAACGAATCAGTTCGCTAAGCTTGCCGCTCAAGTGGCCGTGT
>JBJYWX010000369.1:0-3972 GCA_046259695.1 Promineifilaceae bacterium (SeqCode)
TCGCAAGTCCGATTTCTCGACTTATTCCTCTTCGTCCGCCAAGTCTTCAAGCCACAAGTCGAAGGCCAGGTTCTCACTCCCCCAAGATGCCTCCTCTAGGGCTTCTTCAATTTCCAGGAACAGGTGCTCAAGTTCAATATCTTGTGCCATATCCTGCAATATGGCGTTGGCCTGACTACCGCCAATCTCGCCCAATGCAGAGACAGCCACTGCAGCCAGCTCTCGATCGTCATCATAAGCCAGTTCTGCCAGAAGCGGAATGGCATCGGAATGGCCTAGGTTGCCCGCTGCCCGCGCCGCCTCGCGACGATTCTCTTCATAAGGACTCTCCAACTCGTCAAGAATGATCGGCAGCCATTTAACATCGGCGCTGTTGCCCATCGCAAACAAGGCACTGAGCTGCAAAGCATGTTCGGCGCCCTCATAAGCCGACTCGATCAAAGAGCTGATCTCTTCAGAGTTAATGCAGCCCAGGGCCTCCAAAGCGACACGCCTGACCAGCAAGTCCGTATCTGAATCACGGAAGGTTTGCAATAGCGCATTCTCTATTTCGCCTTCAGGCACATCCTCGATTTCACCCCATGCCGACATAAGCAGGTAATGAGCAAGTGAACCAGCAGCCGCGGCACGCACCTCCGTTTCATTTTCCCGATGGAGCATTTCTACGATTGGCGGGATGAGAGTCACGTCCGTGGAGTCCCATAGACCGTCCAAACCGGCGATACGCGTTTCTGTATCGGGATCTTCCAGCGCCATGACGAACAGCGGCTGAAAATCAACGACAAAGTTGTGCTCAGTAATATCCGCCAGATGGCGCATTACTTCGCGCTTACGCTCCACGGGTGCCTTTGACCAGGCAGCCCTAAATGCCATCGCCTCTTCTGCGGACAAGTCGGAAAGGCGGTAAAGATGATGAACTGGCACGAGCTCCTCGGTTAGAATCGCTTTGAGCGCCTCCTCAAAAGGGATTTCTGGCTCTGTTGGCAGGTCTTCATCAAGTTCGAATTCAGACATAGTACGTCCTTTGAGAACTGCCTATCGGTGTAGGCATCAGTCAATAAGAAAGGCGTTGACGGATAAGTATATCCGCATCACTCTATTGTATTGGATTATTGGGGTGGGACAATCGGGTTGACTATGTCCTGGAAAATGAGCAAGACCATCAGGCCGAGCAACACCAACATGCCGATGACATGCACCATGCTCTCTCTTTCAGGTTCTATGCGACGGCCGCGAATAGCTTCAATGATAATGAACAGGATGCGTCCACCATCCAGCGCGGGGATCGGCAGCAGGTTTGTAAGGCCGAGCGCGATATTAATAAAAGCCGCCATGGTCAAAATCGGGTACAGACTGCCGCTGGAGGCAGATGACTCGGCAGCCTGTCCAGCAATCTGGCTAATGCCGACCACGCTCACTGGACGCGCTTCCTGCGGAGTGATCTCACCGCTGATGAGCATTCCCGGCAAACGGCCGTAGAGGGCAATGTTCTGCCACATGAAATCCAGTGAACTGACCGCCGCCTCGATTGGGCCGCGGCTGATACGCTCTCCGCCCGTTGCGGCGGTCAAACCGACGCCGATCGGCCCATCGTTGGTAGCATCAAACTCACCTGGTCGTCTTGGTACTAGTGTGACGATAACTTCTTGCCCATCGCGCAGGATCGTTACCGAAATAGGGCTGCCAGCGTTTTGGTCGACTACCTCGCGAAGTGCCATTGAACTGTCGGCCCGCACGCCTGCGGCGCTTATTATCACATCTCCGGCTAAGAGTCCCGCCTCCTGAGCAGGCGAGCCATCATAGACTTGCGCGACTTCAATCGCAGGGGGACCTATCACCAATGCCAGCCAGAAAATGAGCAGTGCGGCGAGAAAGTTTGCGCCGGCCCCAGAAATCAGCACAAAAAACCGGGCCTTCTTAGAGGCCGAAGCAAAACCGCCCGGCACCGAAGGATCATCCTCGCCCGCCGGGCGTACGAACCCGCCTAGCGGAATCCAGTTAAGTGAATAGATTGTGCCGTTACGTTCCGCAAGTTTCGCAGCACGCGGTGGGAGGCCAAATCCAAATTCATCAACGCGTATCTTGGAGAGTTTCGCAGCCGCGAAATGTCCAAATTCGTGGATTAAAACGACGGGGGTCAGTACGAGTATGAAACCGCCAATTGCCCACAATATTGACATAATAATTCTTCGCCGCTCTTGGCGACTGCCTGCTAAACCTGATTGGAAAGTATGCAGCGATTATAGTTCGTAGCAGGACGGAGTAGCAACATTCGAACGTCTGATCTAACGCCCTACTAACATCACCCGCACATGGCGGCTAGAAGGGCCAGAACATAGGCAGAAAGATAACCAGTAGAAGCCAGATGAGCAGTGTCAGAGGCAAACCAACCTTGGTGTAGTCAAAGAAACGATAATTGCCCGGGCCGTAAACCAGGACAGAGGCCTGGTGGCCAATTGGGAAGAGGAACGAATTAGACGCAGCTATACCTACGCCCATGACAAAGGCATAGGGCGATACACCCACCTGTACCGCGGCGCTTATGGCGATTGGTGCCACAAGAACCGCCGCGGCGGCATTGGACATGAACTCCGTGATCAGCGTCGTCAGTACAAAGAGTCCAATCATGATCGCCTGCGGGCCATAGTCTCCGGCTATGCCGATAATCAGGTCAGATAGATACTGCGCTGTGCCAGTGTTGGCCATGGCGACACCCATCGGCAGCATGCCCGCAATCAAGAACACGGATTTCCACTCGACTGAACGGTAAGCCTCGTCCATGTTCAAACATCCGGTGAGGACCATTAGTACGGCCGCTAATACGGCTGCCGCAGAGATATGCATGGTCCCTGTGGCTACCAGGAGAATCATTGCCACAAATATCGCCAGGGCAAAAGGCGCTTTGTTTGTCCGGCGTTGTTCCTTCTCGGTCGCCACAGCCACTGGACCCAAGATCAAAAAGTCAGGAGACCTGCGGAGCGCGTTAATATGCTCCCGACGGCCATGCACGAGCAGGGTGTCGCCCAATTCAATCGGCACGCTATTGATTCGATCTATTATGGATGCCTCGTGGTGGCGAATCGCAAGGACAGTCAAATGGAATCGATTGCGAAAATCTATTTCCTCTAAATTCTGGCCAATAAAATCTGCCTTCTGGCTTACGACCATTTCGGCAATCATGGTCTCAGGCGAAGTCAGATCGGTATCACTCAAGCGATAATGTTCGTGATTCGTCACGCCCAGAGATTCTTCAATTGCCAGCAATTTATCTAGGGGACCGCGCACTAGGAGCAAATCGCCGTCACGCACATGTGCGTTCGGCATTATACCTAGCCTTACTCGCCGATCCCGCACGATTCCGACCACATTGACGCCGTGTTCTGCCCCAAGCCGCGTTTCTACCAGGGTCAGGCCAATGAGGGGAGAGCCGGGAAGCACCATCAATTCCGTCAAATAATCATGAAGACGGTACTCTTCAAGCAAATTGTCCTCCGGTTCCGGCAGGCGCTTTGGCAGTAGATGTCGCCCGATGGTAGTCATATAGACGATGCTGGTTACCATTATCACCAGGCCCATAGGTGTATAATCGAAGAGCGTAAAAGGCTCATAGCCCGCATCAAACAGGGCCTGGCTCGCGAGCAGATTGGGTGGCGTACCAAAGAGCGTAGTGATACCGCCCAGCAGCGAGCCAAAGGCAAGCGGGATCAACAGTTTGGACGGCGGAATATTCACCTTTCTGCCAATTGCAATGACAGCCGGCAGCAGAACCGCAGTGGCGCCGATGTTATTCATGAACGCCGACATAACACCCACTGTCACCATGATAACCATTATGAGCCGCCACTCTTCGCTGCCCGAGACCTGCATAATGCGCCGCCCGATAAAATCGGCAATGCCTGTGTACATCAAACCCGCGCTGACGATATAGATCGCCCACACCGTTATGACGGCGGGGCTGGAAAAGCCTGAAAA
>JBJYWX010000370.1:0-4820 GCA_046259695.1 Promineifilaceae bacterium (SeqCode)
GGCCGTTGCCGAGGCAATGATAGGCGATCAGGCACGGTCAACGGCCGTTGCTGCGCTTTATGAAGCAGAATTTCAAACAGATCTAGCCCATGAGGCTGAAGGTAGAGCCAATGAGGCGCTTAGCCAAGCCGAGCGCCTGAGTAGAATTGGCCTGGCGCAAAAACTGGCTTCCACGGCTGTTGGGCTTACCGATGAACGATTCAGAGGGGAGCAGTTATCCCGACTTCTAGTAGCCCAGGCAGTCCGTCTTACTCCTGAAGATGGTAGAGATATTTACTGGCTGCTGGATACAGCACTGCGTGATGTGCTCGGGGATGTTCTTTTTCGTATTGCCCTTGTCGATGAGCCAGTAGGCGGCGCGTTAGTCTCACCTGATGGTCGTTTTATCTTTGCCATGAGTGAGAACTTTCTTTATCGTTGGTCTATTGATGGTCAAGATGAACCAGCATTGCTGTTTGAAGGTCATACGGCGCCCATCGCCTCCTTCGACATAAGCCCTGATGGATCTCTCCTTGCTACAGGGAGCGAAGACGACACAGCTAAAATATGGGATACTGAAGGTAATGAGCTGGCAACACTCGCAGGACATGAAGCTCAGGTAACCTTCGTGAAATTTACGCCCGATGGCAAAAGGCTCATTACGGGTAGTGAAGATGGCAGCGCCAAAATCTGGGATACTGAAGGGAATGAACTTGCAAATCTTGAGGGGCACGACGGTTCATTAACATCCATCGCGATGCGGCCAGACGGCCGCCAATTTACCACAACTGGCACGGATGGGTTAGCGATAATGTGGAATATCGATGGGACCAAGCGTGCGGAAGTCAAGCATAATGGTCCTGTTTTAGGTGCGATCTATGATCCTTCCGGCGATACTTTAGCAACCGTCAGCAGCGACGGAGAACTGAGCATTTGGGAGACAGAATCAGGAAAGACGTTTGGCCATTTTTCGAGTGTGAACGGCATCCGCTCAGCTGCCTTCAGCCCGGACGGTGAGCTTTTGGCGACAACGGATGATAATTTTAATGTGCAATTGTGGTATATATTCAAACCCATGAGAAGCAAGTCTTTACCCTGTCATGATGGCCCGGTAACGACCCTTGCCTTTAGCCCGGCCGGGGATAAGCTGGCTTCTACCAGCGAGGATAGTACTGTATGCGTCTGGGATGTAACGAATTTAGCGTCGCTGCCGGCGACATTTGAAGGACATTTTACTCGTACGAACAGCGCGGTGTTCACGCCCGATGCATCCATGCTTGTTACTGCCAGCGATGATGGAACCGTGCGCACCTGGATAATTGATCTAGATGTTATGGCCGGGATAGCCTGCCGGCAGGCTGAACGAAACCTGACTATTGAAGAATGGGAAACTTATCTTCCTGATCTTGAATACGAGCTAACCTGTCCGGATTATCCCGCACCGGATTGGTTCGAGTAAAGGAGAAACGGCCGTGCCGCTGATAATTGATGAACAAAACTCTGTTGTCAACGATTCGCTTGCTTTTCGCGAACGGCTGCGCACGGGGCGCATCGTGCCCGTGGTCAGCAACCGCGCCATTTTCGACCAGATGCTCGGCGGTTACGATCCTTTCCTGGCCAGCTATTCCAAGTACGTTGGCTATCCCGACAAGCTCGCCCAGCCGAACAGCCTGACCATCCCGGTGAAATACCATAAACACAAGCCGCGTAAAAAACCGATTACCGATCAGCAGTTGAAGTTTGATTATTTGAACTACGTGAAAAATCATTTTTACCGCCTGGCCAAGGCCAACGGCGTAGATGAAGGGACGCTGGATGAAGCGGCGGCGCAGATTGACGACGTCACCGCCTCCGAGTTCGCTCACTTGCTGGGCATGCCCAGCTTCAGCGGGCCGGAGGATCCCCTGCTGCTGCTGGCCAATCTCGACTTTAAGATCGTGCTGACCACCAGCCCCTTCACCTTCATCGAGGACGCCTTCCGCGCCGCCGGCAAGGAGCCGCGCACGGAAGTGTGCCGCTGGACCAACGAGCTGAAATATTCGATTCCCTCGGTCATCGACGAGACATTTCAACTCGATCATAAACAGCCGCTGGTCTACCACCTGCTGGGTCTGGACAGCTACCTGGATTCCATCGTCCTCAGCGAAGATGATTATCTCGATTACCTGGGCAATATCTCGCAGGGCCAGGGCGACCAATCGGCCGATTATATTCCCGCGCTGGTGCGTAAATCCTTGTCCGACGACCTGATCGTTCTCGGTTTCAAGCTGGACAGCTGGGCCTTCCGCGTCCTCTATGCCGGATTGATTAAGCGCAGCGGCAAGCCCGAGGATCGCGGCTGGGTGGGCATCCAGGTGCCGAAAACGGACGAGGAGCGCGTCTACCTGGAAGATTACCTGCAGCGCGAAGCCAAGTTCCAGGTCTTTTGGGGCACGCTGATGGAATACGCGCAAAAGGAGTTACGCGATAAATGACCACGGCCAGCAACCCCTATGTCGGACCCCGTACATTCACCGAGCCTGACGGCAAATATTATTTCGGCCGCGAACAGGAAGCGCGCGATCTGACGGCGCGCATCGTCTCTGAGCGCCTGCTCCTCTTTTACGCCCAGTCCGGCGCGGGCAAGAGCTCGCTGATTAACACGCGCGTCATCCCGCGCCTGCGCGATGAGGAAGGCTTCATCGTTTTGCCGGTCGGCCGTGTATCGGGCGAACTGCCGCCGGGCGTAGGCGGGGTAGAAAATATTTACGCCTTCAATCTCATGAACAGCCTGGACCAGAGCAGCGGCGACCCGGGGCGGCTGGCCGGCGTGCGACTGACCGATTTCCTGGCCCGCTTGGCGAGAGAAACGGCCGTTGACGAAGAAGGTAAGCGCGTGACGCGCTGGGTTTATAAGCCGGATTTAGAAATTGATCGCGGCGGCGCGGCAGGGTACGTGCCCGGCCCGCGCTTCGCCCTGGTGATAGACCAGTTCGAGGAGATCATCACTAGCAATCCCGATCACTGGCAGGAGCGTGAAGACTTTTTCCGCCAATTGAACCAGGCTTTGGTTGACGATCCAAACCTGTGGGTGGTGCTGACCCTGCGCGAGGATTATATCGCCGCTCTGGACCCTTACGCGCCTCTGGTCCTGAACCGCATGCGCGCCCGCTTTTACATGGAGCGCATGGATGAGGAGGATGCGCTGGAGGCGGTCCGCGAGCCGGCTGAATTGGCTGGTCGGCCGTTCGCCCCGGGCGTGGCCGAAGAGCTGGTTGATGATTTGCGCCAGGTGCGCGTGCCCGGCCGCGATGAAACGGTGCCCAGCCAGTACGTAGAGCCGGTGCAGCTGCAGGTCGTCTGCTACCAGATGTGGCAGAACCTGGAAGTGCGCGGCGGCGGGGCACAGATCACGTCCGCGGACCTCGAGGAATCGGGCGACGTCGACCAGGCGCTCAGTGCATTTTACGAAGAGACGCTGCATGCCGTGCTTGCTGATCCGGACAGCGCGGGCGTTGACGAAAGACAGTTGCGGCGCTGGTTCGACCGCCAGTTAATTACCGCGGCGGGCACGCGCGGCCTGGTCCACCAGGGTCAGAAAACCACCGGTGGGCTGCCTAACGAGGTCGTCGGGCTGCTGCAGGCGCGCTTCCTGGTGCGCAGCGAACTACGCGCCGGGGCGACCTGGGTGGAGCTGGTTCACGACCGCTTTGTAAAGCCGATTCATGACAGCAACAGTGCCTGGTTTGAGGAGAATTTAAGTCTCTTACAGCGGCAGGCCTTGCTGTGGGATCGCGAAGAACGGCCGCCGGATTTACTGCTGCGTGGCAAAGCGCTGCAGGCTGCTGAAGATTGGTCCAATAGCCGCCAGGCGTCTTTGCAAGATTACGAAAAAGAATATCTGGCTGCCTCCCAACTGGCTGATAAGGCGGCGACCAAACGCGAGCGGCAGCGCACGCGCCTGATCGCGACCCTGGCTGTTCTGGCCGTGGTCGTGGCCGGCATCGCCCTGGCGCTCCTGGCTTATGCCCAGTCCACCAACGCCGAACGATCAGCCCTGGAAGCGCAGCAGAGTAAGCTTGAAGCTCAAAACGCGCAGGCCGCGGCGACGTCCGCCCAGCTTTCAGCCGAGGCCGCACAGGCGCAGGCGCAGGCCGCACAGGCTGAGGCACTGGCGGTTGAGGAGAGCGCCCGCGAACAGGCAACGATGGCCGCTCTAGAGCTGGCCGATCGCGCCACACGGGCCGCCGTGGCCGTGGAAGCGGCGGTGATCGCCCAAAACCAGCAGCAAACGGCCGTTGCCGCCAAGGCCCAGGCGGAAGCGGCCAGCACCGTGGCCGCCGCGGCGTTGGAAACGTCGGTGGCTAATTTACAAATCGCCCTCACCGGGCAGGCCTCTGCCCCAGGCGAGGCTTCGGCCAACACGGAGAATGTCACGGCCGCGGAAGATGTTCTGATCGAGGCAGATGTTTTAGACTTTACCGAGGTTGGGCCCTTTACCATCTATAGTCTGCCACTCCCCCCACTGCCGTTTACCGGACCCGGCGATGAAGAGGATGAACCGGGCATAGGCACACCGCAGGCGGATGCTACACAGACGCCGACAGCGGCGTTCACACCCACGGCTGCAGCGACGGCCACCACGACGCCGACTCCCAATTCCGTGCAGGTTCTGGCCGCGCAGCTGGTTTATATCCAGGCTACGCAGACACGCCTGGCCGGGGGGGCAGCCGAGCCGGATGCGACGCCGGAAGCTGAAGTAGTAGCCAACTGGATTCCCATGATCGTGCTCACTGGGCCTGATGAAGGTGCGGCGCGTGTAGCTATTGTCCGGCCCTGGGAGAAGGCGCGTATCCTGGTGA
>JBJYWX010000371.1:0-3876 GCA_046259695.1 Promineifilaceae bacterium (SeqCode)
CCGAACAGGTTGTTATTCCGGAAGAAACCCTGGTCACTGACTTTAACAAGAGCCGCGTTGCCGGCGCGACCAATGTGGTCGAGTCCGGCGAGGATGACCAGGCCCTGGCCCAGGCAATTGGTGATGATCCTTATGGTACCGGGTTTTTTGGCTACGCATTTTACGCGGACAATCAGGACAAGCTGGTTGCTCTGACAGTGGACGGCGTCGAGCCCACCTCGGAGAATGTTCTGTCAGGGAATTATGGCGGCGCGCGGCCTTTATTTCTTTACTCGGCCACTGAAATACTAGAGGAGAAACCGCAGGTAGCCGCATTTCTTGCCTACTATCTGGAGAATCTGGAAGTAGTCTCCGAGGTGGGCTACTTCGCCGCAGATGAAGAGGCACTGGCCGAACAGCAGGCGGCCATCCTCGCGGCGCTTGACTTGAGCGAGATGCCGCAGATTAATCCGGCCGACTACAGTGGCGATTTTTCAGTCTCAGGCAGCTCAACTGTCTACCCTGTTACGGTGGCCATGGCCGAGAAATTCAAAGCAGCTGGCTTTCCAGGTGAGATTACTGTCCAGAGTACCGGTACGGGAGGCGGGTTCAATGAATTCTGCGCCGGCAGTAATGGCGTAGATATTGTTGATGCCAGCCGGGAAGTGGATGCGATTGAACATGAGGCGTGCCATGCCAATGATCTTGAGCTCCATGAGCTCCTTATTGGACGCGATGCGGTGGTGGCGGTCGTCAGCGATGAGAATGATTTTGCCCGAGACGTGTCGCGGGACCAGCTTGAGTCGCTCTTCGCAGACGCTGTAACGTGGGCTGATGTCAACCCAGATTGGCCGGCAGAGCCCATCAATCGCCACATTCCGACGGTTGAGAGCGGCACGATGGATTTCTTTGTGCGGTCTACGTTCGATGAGCAATCGTTGAATGATCTGCCCTATTATGCGCTGGTCGACGTTTTTTCTTCTAACGTAACCGTGGGACGATGCCGTGCAGTCGAGCGTGAGAAACGCTTCTACCTCGACAGCTTGGTCTGTGATTCACCAGAGGCATTTAAGAACGCCTGCGCCAGCGACAACCCGCCGGCCGGATGTACCGCAGAGACGCGCACACATGAGGAGCTGGAACTCATGATCCGGGCGGAAGTTATTCAACCGGAAATATTGAGTTCCTGGTATCTCTTTCCGTCCATATTCAACCGCGAAGAAATCGCCCTGGAAGCGGCAACGAAGTATCCCAATGCCGACTTAAAATTCAAGTCCTGGTTGTCGACTGATTTCATTACCAGCCCACAGTCCAGTGTGCCTGAACTCGCCGGCGTGCGTACGGCGCTGATGGGTTCGCTCTGGGTAGTTTTCATTGCGGTCCTGGTGGCATTTCCGCTTGGAGTGGCGGCCGCGCTGTATCTAGAGGAATACGCGGATCCGCGCAAGTGGTACAACAACATTATACAGACCAATATCAATAACTTGGCGGGCGTGCCGTCTATTATTTATGGTATGCTGGGTTTGGCCGTTTTTGTGCGCTTCCTGGAGCCGATCACCAGCGGCGCGGCATTTGGCGTGGTCGAAGCGGGTGCGACGGCTAACGGACGGACCATTCTGTCCGCCGGCTTGACGTTGGGACTGCTTGGTCTGCCAATCGTGATTATTGCTGCTCAGGAAGCCATTAAGTCCGTACCTCCCTCACTGCGCGAGGCCAGCATGGGTCTTGGTGCCACCAAGTGGCAGACGATCTGGAATCACGTGCTTCCGAATGCCATACCCGGCATTCTGACGGGAACGATTCTGACCATGTCACGTGTCATTGGCGAAACGGCGCCGCTAGTGGTGGTGGGCGCATCAACTTTTATTACTACAGATCCCACCTCACCGTTTTCAAAATTCACGACGCTGCCGGCGCAAATCTACCAGTGGACCACGCGCCCGCAGGATACTTTCCGCAATATCGCCGGAGCAGCCATTATCGTGCTGCTAATACTTCTTTTAACCCTCAACGCGGTTGCCATCTATATGCGTAACCGGTTCTCGAAACGATTTGCCTAAAGAGGGGAGAATTCATTATGAACGAAGTCAATATGTACTCCAATGGAAAGCTGGCTATCGAAGCCAATGATCTTAGTTGTTACTACGGGACGTTTCGGGCGGTCAAGAATGTAGATCTTGACATTAAGCAGCACGCGATTACGGCCCTAATCGGACCCTCGGGCTGCGGCAAGAGCACGGTGCTGCGCGCCTTCAATCGCATGAACGATCTTATCCCTGTAGCCCATGCCGAAGGTGAGGTTCTCTTCCACGGCGCGAATATTTACGCTGATAGTGTCGATCCCGTGGAGATCCGGCGCCGCATCGGCATGGTATTCCAAAAGCCGAACCCGTTTCCGAAATCGATCTACGACAATGTAGCCTGGGGAGCGAAGATTAACGGGTTTAAGGGTTCAAAGCAGGAATTGGATGAACTGGTTGAAGCATCCTTGCGTGATGCGGCTATCTGGAATGAAGTGAAGGATAAGCTGGACCAAAGCGGACTTTCGCTGTCCGGCGGCCAGCAGCAACGGCTTTGCATCGCCCGCACGATAGCGGTTAAGCCGGAGATAATTCTCATGGATGAGCCCGCTTCAGCCCTCGATCCCATTTCGACGCTTCGCATAGAAGAGTTGATCCAGGAGCTAAAAGAGAATTACACCATAGTGATCGTTACCCATAACATGCAGCAGGCAGCACGGGCTTCTGACTATACGGCTTTCTTCAATATGGATCAGGATCGCGCCGGGTATCTCGTAGAGTATGATGAGACAGATGCGATCTTCACCAGCCCCAAGGACGAGTTAACGGAACAGTATATTACCGGCCGATTTGGATAAGAATTACTGTCAAGGAATCGGCCGGGTTGTCGGCCGTAAAGGAAGTACATTGCCATGGCTAGAGAACATTTTGACCGCGAGCTTGACAACCTAAAGGTAAGCATATTGATGCTGGGCAGCGAGGTGGGGGAGAACATCATTAGAGTATCCGATACGCTTCTCAGCCACAATCCGGTTCTGGCCCGGCGCCTGATCGAAGGCGATGAGCGGATAAACACGCAGCGAATCGATCTTGTCATGAGCTGCCTGACGATCATTGCGACTCAACAGCCAATGGCAAAGGACATGCGCTTCATTGCTACGGTCATTGAGACTGCGGGTGAGTTGGAAAGGATTAATGATTATGTAAAAGGGATCGCTAAATCGAGCCTTGACATTGGTGCTGAAGTGGACCTGCTGCCATCCTATCGAGAGGATTTCCCGCGAATGGCTCAGATTACAAGCGATATGCTAGACCGTGCCATGACGGCTTTCAGTGAAGGCGATGCGCTCCTAGCGAAAAGCCTGGCCAAATGGGACAATCAGGTTGATTACCTGTTCAACAAGCTTTATCGCGAGATTGTAGCTTACGCTTCGGAGAATAGCAGCAATGTGGCCCTTGCGAACCAGCTCGAATGGACGGTTCACAACATGGAGCGATCTGCCGACCGGGTGGTCAACATTTGCGAGTGGGTGGTCTACATGGTAACGGGCAACTATAGTGAGTTCGAATCGGAGTTTAATGAGTATGAGACCCCACCGACGGTAGAGATAACTACTGATCCTTCGAGTCACGATTAGCCAGATGGAAAAATCCAGAACGGATGGCGTAACTGATGGTCGCGCAGCTACGGCTGCGCGTCTTATCCCAATCGTCGAGCAGTTGCGTCAAGACGCGCTTGACCTAGAACGCCAGCATATATCGGATCTTGAGCAGATCGATCTTGGCCACCAGGCTAGTGCACAAAGCTTGCTTCACTACGTTGCCGTCAGGCGTAAGGATTTGCGGTCCGTGCAGCAAGAGCTGGCCGGTTTGGGCA
>JBJYWX010000372.1:0-3529 GCA_046259695.1 Promineifilaceae bacterium (SeqCode)
CACTGACGCACTGGCTACTGGCTCAGCGGCCGCTGGTCTCTTTCAGCTAACGGCTTCTTCCGCCAGGCGGGCGTCAAATTCTTCGCCGAAGAGCTGGGCGCGCATACCTAGCAGGATGTGGTAGGTGTCGCCGATGGCCAGCACACCGCCGGCGCCGGCGGCGCGGATCGCTTCTTCATCGACCTCTGACGGGTCGTGGACCACCACGCGCAGGCGCGTCGTGGCGACGATGTCGGCTTCGGCGATGTTCTGCGGCCCGCCGAGGGCATTGAGAATGAAGTTGACCGCGGCGGTGATGGCTGGGTCGGGCGCGGCCGTCCCGGGCCGCGGCTGGGTTTTGGGCCGGGCCATGCCGGCCGCGGCCGCTACTGCAGCGGCGGGTTCAACGTCCTGCGCGGGCACAAGCGCGGCGCCTGCGGCCACTTCGCTAGCGGGCACGGGCGCAGCCGGTTCGCCATTTTCTTTTTCGGCCGCCGCCGGCTCGCGCACAGGCAGCTCCTGAGCGGTCTGGATAAGGGCGGGCTCGCCATTTGCTGCGGGGCGTTCGGGCAGCTCATCAGGCACGGATGATGCGGGCAGAGCGCTGCCGGGCACGGCGGAGCGCGCGCGCATCTCGTTGGCCAGCGCGGCCGCTTCGGCGCCGACGATGACCTGCACGGCCGTTTTGGAAGGTTTGATCACGCCCTTAGCGCCCAGATGCTGCAGCGCGCTGGTGCTCACCTTCGACCCGTCCTGCACGGTGATGCGCAAGCGCGCGGCGCAGCTATCTATCCTGACCAGGTTGTCAGCGCCGCCGAGGGCGGTGACAAAGGCCGCGGCGCGGTTGGGCGGCGCGCCGGCGGCGTCCGAAGCGGCCGGCAGCGCGCCTTCCCTTTCATCTGCTGCCAGCTCGCCCGCACGGCCGGGGGTCTTGAGGTCCAGGAAATAGATCAAGAGGATGAAGCCAATCAGGTAGATGACGAAGAAGATGCCGCCGACTATGGCCAGGTCAACCGGACGCTCAGCGAGGTCAAAATAGAGCAGATAGTCGACCAGCCCGGGGCCAAAACCGAAGCCGTGCCGCAGGCCCATCAGGTTGGTGACGAGCAGCGAGGCGCCGGTGAGCAGGGCGTGGACGGCAAAGAGCAGCGGCGCGGCGAACAAAAAAGCATATTCCAGCGGCTGGCTGATGCCCGTGAGCAGCGAAACGAGGGCCACGATGCCCAGCAGCCCGATAATCTTGGCGCGTTCTGATTTATAGGCCATGATGATCATGGCCACGGCCGCGCCCACGAGACCAAACATCACAATGGGATAGAAGCCGGTCAGGTAAGCGCCGGCCGCCGGATCGCCGCTGAGGAAGCGCGGGATATCGCCGCTGACGATTTCGCCGGAAGGCAGGGTGTACTGCCCGGCATCGAACCAGAAGGTCCTGTTGAGCACGTGGTTCAGGCCGAAGGGGATCAGGGCGCGGTTGAGGACGCCATAGACGGCCGTGCCGGGCGTGCCCCAAGCGAGCAGCAGCCCGTTGAGGGCGTAAATGCCGTTCCAGAGAGGCGGCCAAAGAAGGCCCAGGATAAAGGCGGCAATAAGGACAAAAACGGAGATGAGGACCGGCGGCAGGCGGCGGCCGGAAAAGTAGGCGAGCAGCGACGGTAGCTGCACGGTGGAGAAGCGGTTGTAAGTCCAGACGGCGAGTAGGCCGGCGACGAAACCGACGAAGACGTTGTTGTTGAACTGGAGGACGAGCTGGTCATCGGCGGCGTAACCGGCGCCGAGCGGCGGGCCGGAAGTGATCAGAGCAGCGGCGACGCCGGTGATGACGTAATAGCCAATAACGGCCGTCAATGCCGCTTCGCCGCGATGGTCGTCCGCCATGCCAGTGGCGATGCCGATAGCGAACAGCAGGGCCAGGTTGTCGAAAACGGCGGCGCCGGCGGCTGAGATGAAGGGCACATCGAGCAGGTCGGGCGCGCCGATGCGCAGCAAGACGGCGGCCAGGGGCAGAACGGCGATGGGCAGCAGGAGTGCCCGGCCGATTCGTTGTAAGAGATCAAGCATAGTGTCCTCTCCGCTTCGGTCGTCAGGCGGTGCCCTGATTGTCAGCTAAAGGGGGAGAACAGTCAACCGCTGGGCCAGCCTGTGGTGAAGAGAAGCAAAAACGCCCGTCGGTTTTGCGGCGGGCGTCTCTAATGCCGGGCGCACGCGCCCTCGACTAAAAACATTTTCTATTTCACACGCACGTACACGCCCTTGTCCCGGGTCATCAACTTGTGGTCGATCATCTCGCGGCGCAGGGTGGCGACATCGTCGTTGAACTCGAAAAGTATCGCATTTACTTCACGTTCCTCGTACGGCCGCTGCGGCTCGAACTCCTGTAACAGGTGTTCCAGCACGACCAGCCGTTTCTTTTGCTGCGCCGGGATTTGCACCAGACGGCCGTGTTTAAAGAACGCTTTGAGTACCTTCTGCTGGTAGGCATCTTGCTCTACCGCGCCGCTGATTCCAGGCTGCGGCAAGCCGACTATCTCACTCATGGTTTTCTCCCATATGTCGCCCGCCAAGGCGTACATCTGATAATACTGCTCCTTCTGCGACGTAAGCAGGCCCGCCGCGGCGAGCGCGCTGAGGTGGTGTGACACGGTTGCCGGGCTGAGGTCCAGGATGGCGGCCAGTTCCTCGGTATGCCGCGGCTGCATGCGCACCAGGTTCATGATCAGCAGTCTCGTGGGGTGGCCCAGGGCCTTGAAGAGCGCCGCACGCTGCTGCAGGTTGGCGTCGTAATCGAACTCATTCATCCCACAGCACCGACCGCTCGCCGCTCACCCCGGCATACACCGCCGCGAAAAGCTCCCTGGCCTGGGTCATGACACTGGCCTTGATTTGCTCGCGTAGGGCGGTTTCCTCGTCGCCCAGCGCCCGCGCCAGCTCGCGCTGCCGCTCGCAGTTAGCAATAAAGGCGGCCGTGCTCGCGCCATAGGCCGCCGCCAGCCGTTCCAGTTCGCTGCGTCTCCGGTCGCGGTAGATTGCGTCCAGCTCGCGCTGCAAGCCGGCATCTGGTTTGCTCATAGTGAACATCCTCTTTAATCTGATTTGATACGTATCGAATCAAATTATGGCAGGTGATTCGATATTTGTCAAATCGAATTTAACAGAGCCGTGGGGGCAAGACTGTGTTCTTGCCGGACAATACGTAGTTTTGTTGTAGGGAGGCGCGGAGGCAGGGATGGGACCCGGATTACCGCGGAGGGCGCGCCGATTAACGCGGAAAACAACCCTTGCCCGCACGTATACCGGCGCCGTATCTTGTCATGCCGAACGCAGTGAGGCATCCTTGGGGCCTTAGCCAGCCAGAGCCTTTCCCCGCGTGCAAGGCCATAGGGATCCTTCAGGCTGCGCCTTCAGGATGACAAGGCGGCAGCTTGTCATGCCGAACGAAGCCAGGCATCCCTAGAGCCTCAGCCCGCCAGAGTCTTTCCCCGCGTGAAGGGCCTTAGGGATCCTTCAGGCTGCGCCTTCAGGATGACACTGCTCCGAGCGCAGTGAGGCA
>JBJYWX010000373.1:0-2584 GCA_046259695.1 Promineifilaceae bacterium (SeqCode)
TGTAGATGGAACGGTGGCATTCGTCGATGACGATGAAGTCAAAGAATTCCACGGGCAGGACGCCGCGAAAATTGACCGTGCGCGGTTCGAGGGATGGTTCGCCCTGTAGGAGCGGTTCGCCTTGTAGATTCTCTCAATCAAGTCAAGCAATTTCTATGGGAACTTTACAAATTCTAGTTGGATCAAAAGAGGCATCCTGTTGAAAAACTGCCCAGGACCAAACCAGTATCTTGCGAGCGCCAGCGACCAGGGCCAACTTTTTCGCCTTTCCACGGCCGACAAGACGTTCATAGAATACGCGAAGTGGATTATTGCCCCGCACGCCACCAAGTGCGCCAAGGTAGAGGTATTGGCGCATGGTTCGGTTCCCCATACGCGAAATCGAAGCACGCTTGTAGATGGTCCGGCCGCTATGAAACGGCCGTGGGTCCAGGCCGACATAAGCGGTCAACTCCTTGGCGGTGCCGGTTCCATGAGTCATCAGGTTCCAACGCATAAGCAATACCAGGAGAGGCAAAACATTCTTCGGGCCGACGCCAGGTATGGTACGCAATTTGCGCACTTTGCTCTTTATGTCCGGGTCCTGGTCTATCAAGTCCTTAATGGCCGCATCGATTTCGGCTTGTTCTTCCTCCAAGGTGGTGATGACGCGCTGGACGCTGGAGAGAACCGCTGCGGGCGTGTTGGGTCGCTGTTGAAGATTACCAAGGCGGTTGTTTTCTGCCTGCAGCAGTTTCTTCAAGTCTTCGCGGCGACTGAGCAAGCTTTCCAACTCCTGGACAACTGCCGGCATGGGTTCCTGAGGCTCTGGTTGTCGTTGGGCGCCAAAACAAGCGAGCATCAAAGCATCTTGCTTATCTGTCTTGGCACGCATGCCGATGCCGTTTGCCCAATCGCGCACCTGTTTAGGATTGGGCAAGCTGACCAGCCACCCTTTTTCATGAGCATAGGCTACCAGAGCCAATTCATAGCCGCCGGTCGGTTCGACGACCAGGTGGATCGCCTCTGCCTTGCGCTTTTTTCTGATGCGGTTGACCTTGCGGGCCAGTTCTCGAAATCCTTTGCTGTTGTTATCGAACTGGCCGATGAACAGGCCAGCGGACTCACCCAACAGACAAACAGCTGCGTCTAGGTTGCCTTTTGCAATGTCAACACCAAGGTATAAGATGCTCATGGTTTATTCCCCTTTTCGAATGGCTACACGGTTCAAGCTCAACCTGAGAGGATTTCACAACCTAGTATCCGGGCTTATTGTCCCTACATTCTCTTCGTTATCTCAGGTGGGGGTCGATACCCCTCTGAGCCCTTCTACCCGCAGGGTTTGGTCCCTATGGGCGAAACAGCGGCTTTGCGACCTGCCGATAGCCTCCGTCAATTATGGGGATATTGTAAAAGCATGGCAGGGATTCACCAATCTACGGAACGGGCTTGTTTTCCCTGGGGCGGTTCCGGTGTTTTCCCTGCCTTTTTCATGATACTAGGGATGGTTCGCGAAACGCCCCTACAACACAATCAATTGTTTTACGGACGAAAAGCATACAATCTTTTTCCATAGGTTAGGATGAGATGCAACAAAGCATGAACACGATCGATTTAGAAGCACAGTACACCAGCGGCGTTTACGGTAAGCGGGACGCGGTGATGGTACGCGGCAGCGGGGCTGCGCTGTGGGATGAAGATGGGAAAGAATACATCGACTGCGTGGGCGGTATTGGTGTGGCCAATATCGGGCACAGCCACCCGCGGCTGGTCGATGCCCTCACCCGGCAGGCGAGCATGTTGATCACCTGCCAGGAAATGTTCTACAACAACCGCCGCGCGGAGCTGCTGGCGCGGCTGGCGGCGCTTATGCCGGGCGATTTGAACCGCTTCTTCCTCTGCAACTCAGGCGCGGAAGCGATTGAAGCGGCGATCAAATTTGCGCGCATCAGCACCGGCCGTCCAGGCATCATCGCCACGGTGCGCGGCTTTCACGGCCGTACGCTAGGCGCGCTTTCGGCCACGCACAAAGCCGTCTACCGCGAACCCTTCACGCCCCTCGTGCCGGGATTTTCGCACGTGCCCTTTAATGATATCGAACAAATGCAGGCGGCAGTTGATGAGAATACAGCGGCCGTCATTGTGGAGGTTGTACAGGGCGAAGGAGGCGTTTATCCGGGCGATCCCGCTTATTTCCAGGCCCTGCGAAGACTGTGCAATGAGCGGGGCGCGCTGCTTATTGTGGACGAGATCCAGACCGGATTCGGCCGTACGGGGCGCTGGTTCGCCCTGGAGTATATGGATTTCCTGCCTGATATCCTTTGCCTGGGTAAAGCAGTGGCCGGCGGGTTGCCCATGGGCGTCACCGCCTTCGGCCCGCGCGTGAAAAACCTCACTCCCGGCGTGCACGGATCAACATTCGGCGGCAATCCCCTGGCCTGCGCGGCGGCCTTGGCAGCACTGGGTATTATCGAAGAAGAGTATTTGATCAGTCGTTCGGCGGATATGGGCGCATATTTCAAAGAACGCCTCTGCGCTATCGACTCGCCGCTGATCCGCGAGGTGCGCGGGTTGGGGCTCATGATCGGCATCGACCTGCGCGTAC
>JBJYWX010000374.1:0-4947 GCA_046259695.1 Promineifilaceae bacterium (SeqCode)
GCGTTGCGTATCGTACTCAGGCGGTGGGCGATCACAAAGCTGGTGCGCGCGCTGAGCAGATCGTCCAGCGCCGACTGGATCTGGCGCTCGGTGCGGGTGTCGACACTGCTGGTGGCCTCGTCCAGGATCAGGATGCGCGGATCAGTGAGGGCGACACGCGCTATGGCCAGGAGTTGGCGCTGGCCCTGGCTGAGCCCGCCACCGCGCTCCCCGAGCTCGGTCTGGTAACCATTCTCCAGGCGCTCGATGAAGGCGTCGGCGTGAGCCAGTTTGGCCGCGGCGATGACTTCTTCATCCGTGGCATCGGGACGGCCGTAACGAATGTTGTTCATCACCGTATCGCCAAAGAGGAACGTATCTTGCAGCACAAGGCCGATCTGTTCGCGCAAGCTCTTGAGCGTCACGTCGCGGATATCATAGCCATCAATCGTAATCCGGCCGTCTGAAACGTCCCAGAAGCGGGGCAGGAGGTTAATGATGGTCGTCTTGCCCGCCCCCGTGGGACCGACAATGGCGATTGTCTTGCCGGGTTCGGCGACAATATCGATGCCCTTCAATACCGGCTCACCCGCCTGGTATTCAGCCCAAACCTTTTCGTAGACGATGCGTCCTTCGACCGGTGGCAGCGGTATGGCGTCCGGCTTTTCCTTGATGTCGACTTCCGCATCCAGCAGGCCAAAGACACGCTCCGCGCCGGCGATGGCGCTTTGTAGATTGGTCCACAGGACGGAGATCTGCTGCACAGGGTTGTTAAACTGCTGGGTGTAGCCAATGAAAGTAATGATCAGTCCCAGCGAGATCGTAGTGCCCAGCAGTGCACCGCCGCCGATCAGCATCAGGCCTCCGACCACGGCCACCAGCGCCAGGCTGACGTAGCCAAATGCTTCCAGCGTTGGCGCCAGCGCGCTTGTGTAAGCCTGGGCCTTGATGTTGGCATCACGGTTGGCAGCGTTGCTGAGGCGGAACTGTTCGATGTTTTCGTCTTCGCGATTGAACGCCTGGACTTCACGCACGGCGGAAATGCTTTCCTGCAGGTCGGCGTTGACAGCGCCGATTTCTGACTGCGCCTGGCGAAAAGCCTTGCGCGCCTGGCCGGAGAACCAGCGCGTGGCGATAAACATCAGCGGCAGGGTGGTCAGGCTGATCAGGGCGTAGGGCGGGCTCTTACGAAACATCTCGAAGATGATCATGCCGATCAGCAGGAAACCGCTGAGCACATTGAGCACGGCGAAGGCAACAGCCTGCTGCAGGGTGTTCAGGTCGTTGGTGAAGCGGCTCATGACATTGCCCGCTTCCTGTTTGCTGAAGTACCCGAGTGAAAGTCTCTGCAAATGGGCGAATACTTCGGCGCGCATGTCGCGCAGAACGCGGAAGCCGGCCCAGCGCAGCCCATAAAATGATATAGTCGATATGGCGGCGCTGCCGACGAAAAGCGCGACAATGATCAAGACCAGGCGGCCCAGACCGGCGATCGTTTCCTCGGCCGTGGCCGTGGGATTGGGATCGCCGAACCAGCAGTTGGCCGCAGCATTACTGTCACTGCCTGCCGAGGATGCCGCCGCGGGAAGTTCGCTGATGTTAAGGGCATCGGCGGCCGCGGTGCCGGCGACGTATGGGGTCAAGTAGCAGTCGACTATCTGGCCGGTCAGGTCGGGCACGAGCACCTGCATATAGGTGCCGGCCAAAGTCAGTACTAAGACCAACAATAGGACGGGCCAGTAGGCGACAAAATAGCCGCCCAGCCGCTTGATCGTGCCGGATATGTTATTAGCCTTTTCTTCTTCTATGCCTAAGGTTCTTTCTTGGTGAAACATGAGTTCTCCAGGCGCCGCGCCTACGCGAGTTCGATATCTTCCGCTAACTGCGAATGATAAATCTCGGCGTAAATCGAGCTGTGCTCCATCAGTTCTTCATGCACGCCGCGGTCAACAATGCGGCCGTTTTCCAGGACCAGAATCTGGTCAGCGTTGAGCACGGTGCTGATGCGCTGG
The DNA here is from genome assembly GCA_046259695.1 of Promineifilaceae bacterium (SeqCode). GTDB lineage: Bacteria > Chloroflexota > Anaerolineae > Promineifilales > Promineifilaceae > JAACFF01. The sequence continues at coordinate 1,992 of JBJYWX010000374.1, forward strand.
GCGATGACAAAACTGGTGCGGCCTTTCATGAGTTCGTCCAGCGCTTGCTGGATCTGGTATTCCGTATTCAGGTCGACGCTGCTGGTGGAGTCGTCGAGGATCAGGATGTGCGGGTCCATCAGCAGGGCACGGGCAATGGCCACGCGCTGCTTCTGCCCGCCGCTGAGGGTTGAGCCGCGCTCGCCCACGGGGGTGTTGTAGCCCTCAGGGAAAGCGATGATGAAATCGTGGGCCGCGGCTGCTCTGGCCGCGGCGAACACTTCTTCGTCGCTGGCCTCGGGACGGCCGAAGGCGATGTTGTCGCGGATAGTGCCGCTGAACAAGGTCGTCTCTTGCAGCACGATGCCGATCTGCTCGCGCAGGCTGTTGATCGTCACATCGCGCACATCATGGCCATCGACCGTGATGCTGCCCTCGGAAACGTCGTAGAAGCGCGGGATCAGATTGATGATCGTCGATTTGCCGCTGCCGGTGGAGCCGAGCAGGGCGATGGTCTGCCCGGGCTCGGCCTCGAAAGTGACATCTTTGAGTACATTTTCGCCGTGTTCAAAGTAGCGGAAGTAAACATTATTGAAAGCGACGCGTCCCTCGATCTCGCCCAGTTCGACCGCGCCTGGCTTGTCTTCCACATCGTTCTTAGTATCCAAAATTTCAAAAATGCGGTCAGAACTGGCCCGCGCCTGCGCTAAAAGGGCGATAATCATGCCCAGTTGGCCAAGTGGAATAAATACAAAGGTCAGATAGAGACTGAACTGCTGCCATTCACCCAGGGTAAAGGTGCCGTCAATGATACCGCGGCCGCCAAAGTAGAGAATGGCAGCCTGGCCAAGATTGGCGATTAGAAATATCACCGGAAAGAGCAGGGATAGGAAGCGCGTAACCTGCATCTGCTGCTCAAGCAGGGCATCGATGCTGCTTTGGAAACGCTCCTCTTCGCGCGCTTCGGCGGTAAAAGACTTAACCACTTTGTTACCGGCCAGGTTTTCTTGCAAGATGGTGTTGACCGCGGACAGCTTGCGCTGTACCTCGCTGAACAACGGCATGGCCTTGGCCCCGAAGAGCATGAACAAAACAAAGGCGATAGGCAGCGTCGGCAAAATAATCAGCGTGAGCCGCCAATTGGTCCACAGCAGAATAGACAGGGTGCCGCCCAGCAAGAGGAAGGCCTGGATGGCCATCAACAGACCCTGGCCGAGAAACAAGCGCAGCTTTTCAACGTCGTCCGTGGCGCGAATCATAAGCTGGCCGGTGCGATTCTTATCGTGGTAGCTGAAGCTGAGCCGTTGGATCTTGGCGAAAAGATCATTGCGCAGGTCGAAGGCGATGTTATGTGAAAGGGCCTGCGAACTGTACATCTGGATAAAGGCGAAAATGCCACGGGCAACAGCGAACAGGACAACAACCAGCCCGGCCAGGACCAGCGCCCGCGGCGCGTTATCCAGCGCGATCTGCATCTGGGGTATGGTCGATCCAGCTTCCTGAGCCGCGGCTTCCTGTGCTGCGGGCGGCAGCCCGAGCACGGCGCTTAAGCTGGCGGCCTGGGTAATCTCATCGATGATCCGCTGCACGAGCAGGGGCACCATGAGCTGCGCGCCCGTGGCGACGAGAAGCGCCACGACGGCGCCGATGGCCAGCTTGGGATAATGGCCGACATAGCTGATAGACCGGTTAAGCGTCTTGCGTCCGTCTGTTGCCTGGGAATTGTCTTGAGTTAACTGCATGTTCAATCCTTTTCAGTAGGTAGCGCGCCATTGGTCAGCCTGTCTATGGCTCCCTGGCCAGCTTATGGCGAGCGGCTTCGACGCTTTCGCCCAAGGTGATTAGCAGGGCGTCGAGCTGTTTTTGCTCGCCGGGCGTGAGGGCCTCAAATATGCCGGCAACGGCGTGAAAATGATCGGCCGCGTAGCGGCGCACGAGCGCGCTGCCCTGCGGCGTGAGCTGAATGTTGAAGCGGCGGCGGTCATCTGGGTCCAGGCGGCGCTCGATGTATCCTTCTTCTTCGAGATCACGCAGCAGGGTGCTGGCCGTGTTGCGGCTGATGCCCTGGCGGTGGCTGAGTTCGGAGGGAGTGAGGGCGATACGGCCGTCCATTTCTTCGCTTCTGAGCAGGCAGAGCAGAATACGGAAGCGGGCATAAGACAGCCCTGCATTTTCCAGACTCTGTTCACCTAATTGATAAAGAGCGTGGGAGACCATGCGCATACGATCGACAAGGCGCACGGTCTGCGGGTCGACGTCGCTGTTGAGTTCCTGCAGCATGGCCAGCCATTTTTCGCGGCGGTCCAGGTCAAGTGCGGGTGATGTCATAAGTAACCTCTGATGGCCGCGGTAATGAAACCGCCCATGAAGCGGTCTGCGCGCCAACCCGGAAGATTGTACGACGTCGAACTATTCTGTCAAGAATTATTAAAGTTTGGCGAAACGTTTACTTCGCTGCCGAAGCTGTTTCCGAAACGTCCCGCCAGGCGCTTCCGGGCAAGGGAAGAACTTACGCTTTGGTGTAGGAACGCTGCTCGCTCAGAAGCGCGCCCTGGATGAGGAAAATATCGGCGCCGCGCAGCGTCCGCCGCCGCCGGTTATTATCGAGCCAGGTGAGCTGCCAGCGGGCCACGCAGCGATTGCCCAGTCCGAAGATGTCTTCAACGTCGATATGGGCGTCGTCGTGGGTTTCGAAGAACTCCTGCCAGTATGCCGCAACGGCCGTTTTGCCGATAAAGACGTCGCCGTCGGGCCGCGGGCCGGCCGCTTCCAGCAGGCACGCTTCGCTGAAACGGGCCAGCATGGATGGCACGTCTTGCTGGTTGAACGCTTCGTAGTAGGCCAGAACGGACCGGATGCCCTGTTCGATGCGCGAAAGTTTCATGGCTGGCGCTAGTGTAGCAAAAAATCGGCAGGTGGCAGGCGGCGAGCGAAGGGCACTGCCCACTAACGCACTGCCAACCGACGCGCTACCCAC
>JBJYWX010000375.1:0-11896 GCA_046259695.1 Promineifilaceae bacterium (SeqCode)
TGTCTCCTCAGGTTCGATCAGAACCCATTCTGTCGCGTCAGTGTCCGGCTTTTCACCAATCGTGCTTGTTTCGAATTCTTCGGGGAGAAATAAGTTATCCATGGTAACTCCTATGTGCGCTGGCGCTGCTTGGCGCACCTACAGTGACATCCACAGGCAAGTCCAAAGGACAGAAATGAAGCTAACTGCTTCAAACAGCGGACGATCACGCCTTGCTGCGCGATGGCGCACACCTGCCGGGCGGCCCGGCGAGGCAAGCAAGACAGCTCCCCACAGTAGATCCCCAAAAAACCAATAGGAGTTTCGATTCCAGATGTTTCCCCACCAGGCAGTGGGGACGGCCGCCAGGCAGCCAGATCGAATACGATGAGCGCCCAAACAAATTGGCTACGTGCCCGGAGCAGAATGGCTGCTCCAACGACACGACCTAAGCGTTGCCGCAGCCGGTTTTCCCTGGATTCTACGGTGTCTGGCCGGCGGCTAGGGCGGGAAAACGCACCAAACCGACTCTAACTTCGACAATAATATAGCCATATTATATGCTTCTTGAGGCAAGTGTCAATGATGGCTGGTCCGGATCAAGCGCTGCCGGAACGAGTTTGTTCATCCAAGCCTAAGATGGTTGGCGTACTGACTTGCGGACTAGTTGTGCAAGAAGCGCAGCGCGCTCTTAGCGGCGTGGTAGCCGCACATGCCGTGCACGCCGCCGCCGGGGGGCGTAGAGGAGGAGCAGATGTACAGCCCATCGAGCGGGGTGCTGTAGGGGTCCGTGCGCGCCACGGGGCGGGTGAAGAGCTGGCCCAGGTCCTGCACGCCGCCGTTGATATCCCCACCCACGTAGTTGGCGTTGTAGGCCTGCAGCTCGGCCGTATTGAGGGTGTGCCGGGCGAGGATGAGCTCCTTAAATCCAGGCGCGAAACGCTCGATCTGCGCTTCGATGGCCGCCGTTTGATCGGACGTGGCGCCGTGCGGGACGTGGCAGTAAGCCCAAAGGGTGTGCCGGCCGTCCGGCGCGCGCCTGCGGTCAAACAGGCTGGGCTGCGTCACCAGCACATACGGCCGTTGCGCCACTGCACCCTGCCACACCAGTCGCTCGCTCGTCGCGATTTCTTCCATAGTGGGCCCAAGGTGCACTGTGCCCGCCTCGCGGCAGGCAGCGGCCGTCCACGGCACCGGACCCGACAGCGCCCAGTCGATTTTGAACACGCCCGGCCCGTAGCGGTACTTTTGCAGCGCCCGGCAGTAAGACGACGGCAGATTCGCGCCCGCTATGCGCAAAACTTGGCGTGGCGTGACGTCCAGCAGCACGGCCCGCGAACCGGGCAGATCCGCGAGGGAGGTCACTTCGACCCCGGATTCGATCGCGCCGCCCAGATCGCGCAGGTAGGCGGCCATCGCCGCGGCGATACTTCCGGAGCCGCCGGACGGCAGGGGCCAGCCTTCGACATGGGCCAGTGCGCCGAGCACAAGGCCAAAGGCGGCCGTCGCCGGCCATTCCAGGGGCATGATACTGTGCGCCGCCAGGCCGGCGAAGAGGGCGCGCGCCCTGACGGTGCGAAAGACGGCCGTGGCCAGCGCCCGCGCCGGCCACAGAGCGCGCAGGCCAAAGCTGCCCAGGGCCAGGGGGTGGGCCGGAGGGCGCAGCGGGCCCAGAATGGCCGGCGCTACTTCGTCCCACTGGGCCACCAGCGGCGCAAACAGCCGGCGGTAGGCGCCGCCGTCGCGGCCGAGACCGTCCGCCGTGCGTTCCAGATCACGGTATAGGGCGACGGCCGTGCCGTCTGCAAACGGGTGGGCCAAGGCGACGCCGGGATGCAGCCACTGCAGGCCATACTCGGCCAGCGGCAGCGATTTAAAAAAGGGTGAGCCCGCGCCAAGGGGGTGGATGGCTGAGCAGATGTCGTGCCGGAAACCGGGCAGCGTTAATTCGGCCGTGCGCAGCCCGCCGCCAATCGTCTCTTTGGCTTCCAAAACGAGCACCTCCCGCCCTTCTCGGGCCAGGGTGATGGCCGCCGCCAGGCCGTTGGGCCCGGAACCGGCGATGATCGCGTCATAGGGCATAGCGAGAGATCGGGTGGCGGTAAGCAGTAGGCAGTAAGCGGTGCGAAGTAAGCCGTGGGCAGTGGACAGTCGTTAGGGAGAACATACGCTGATTATAGCAGGAGCCGATGGGACGCGGATGAACACGGATGGCCCGCGGATGAGCGCGGATTTTTATGGTTGGCCTTTCTATAGGGTGCATGGCAATGCCGCGTTTTAGCCGCGTTCGTGCGCGTCCTATTCATCTCGTCAAGCTAGGCACGGCCGAGCAGGCGTTTAGCCAGGAAGACGGGCATATACAGGCCGCTACGAATGGCGGCGTTGTACCAGACGTTGCCCGCTTCCGACCACTGCACACGCGGATCGATGCAGACCGCGCTCACTTCCGGCTCGGCGTCCGGGGCGCCCAAATGCGCGGCCAGGTTGCGCAGCGTATCGAACCAGAACGCGTCTTCGGCCTTGTGGCCAAAACCGAGACGGAACGACGCTTCATAGACCGGATCGCTGGCGCGGATTAAGGCCTGAATTTGCAGCACGGTTGCCCCCTGCTCTTCAAAAGCGCTGTAGGTAATTACGCCGGCGAACATGTGCCCCTGCGGCGTCATAAAAGCAAAAGAATCATCGTCGCTGTAGATTACGCGCACGCCAGTGGCCAGGGGCAGGTTGGCTGGACCTTTCAGATTGAGCACGGCCACTTCGCCGACTTCAATATCATGCTGCGGCGCGTAAAACGTGTTGCCCGCGGGCCAATACGCCGGGTAATGGGCTTTCCAGTCAGCGATCGCCTCTTGCGGCGAAACAGCCGCGCCATCGAGGCGAATGCGATAGGTCTTCTGCCACATCTGGCCAAAGCCCTGCATGGGGCTCATCAGCCGCCGGCCTTCGACATTAATGTTCATGAGCCCGGACGGGTGGCCTTCAACGTCCAGCTTGTTCACCGGCGCCGCCCACACGCCTTCTTCATGGCGGGGCGGAGATGGGGATTGCTTCGATGCGCTCATTGGAACCTCCGTGGCAGTATGTCAGTGCGTCGGTATTCAGTTTTCAGTTTTCAGTACGTCAGTACCACCGACTGTTTACTGTTTACTGCCCACTGCTTACTGCCCACTGCTTACTGTTTACTGCCCACTGCTCACTGCCAAATGCTTGCTGTTGGCCAGCGCTGCTTGTTCATCGTTATATATTCCAATCGACTCATTCAGGCGCGTCAGGTCAAAAATCTGCTGGTAATGGGCATTGAGCCCGTAGGCCAGGAGCTGCTGGCGCTGGCGCTTGACGCGGATAAGCAGCGTGACCAGCAGGCCGATGCCGGAGCTGTTCATGTAGTCCAGGCCGCTGAAGTTAAGGATAATTGAGCGCGTGTGGCTGTTGCTGGCCTCCTTGTACGCCGCCATCAACTCCTGTTCAGAACTGCCGTTCAGGTCGCCGCTTATGTCAATCACGGCGACGCCGTCGTCCAGTTTGCGTACTCCGGTCGTTAGTTTGTTAGACATCCTGGTCTCCTTCTACAACGTGGTACAGCGGCCGGCAGACGGCCGTTTATCACTGAATCTCGATAAAGTCCGACAAGCGGGTAATGGTGAAGATTTCCCGGTAATGGTCGCTGAGGCCGACGGCCGACAGCGGGATATGTGCGGCGCGGGCGCGGGCCAGCAAGCCGACGATGAGGGCAATGCCGGTACTATTGATGTAGTCGACCTGTTCAAAGTCCAGCGTAATCGCTTGCGGCCCTGCGGCAGCCGCCTCGTCATAGGCCGCGGTCAGGCCGGCGTCCGCCATGCCGTTCACTTCACCACGCATCTGGATCGTCGCCGAGGAGCCGTCTTGTTCCACGGCCGCCGAAAATTCACTCGTCGCTATGGTCATCTCTTTTCTCCGTCTTCTGCGCTGTAGGACTGGATTAAGGTAACTGTGTGCTGGTGGTCGTCCTGGCTGATGATCACGTCATCGACCATGTTCTCGATCAGGAATAGCCCCCAGCCGCGCGGCGTCTGCTCGCCGGCCAGCTTCGCTTCCAGGTCGGGCATGTTCTCGTCGGCCGCAATCGGCCTTCCCCCACCCTGGTCGCTGATGGCCACGCGCACGGCCGTCTCGCCGCGATCGACGACAATGAACACCGGCCGTTTGGGATCGTAGCGGTTGCCGTGCTCCATGGCATTCATGGTGGCCTCGGCCACGGCCGTTTTCAGCCTCTCCACCCGGTAATCGTCCAGAGGCAGTCCGGCCAGGGCTTCAGCCACGCGGGCCATCGCCTGGCGCTCATTGCCCTGGACGCTGTCGATGGAAAAGGCCGCCAGTGGCTGCCACGCTTCGTCATCCGGCGCCGCGTACTGCACGGTCACCAACGTCACATCGTCCTCTTGTTCCCAGCCGGGCCCGGTGAAATCGGCCAGCTGCGCCAGCAAAAAATCATTCAGTGACGCCCCATCCGCATAGCCAGCCATCAGTTCCTGCAGGCGGGGGAAGCCGAACATCTCGCGATCGGGATTATGCGCTTCAACCAGCCCGTCACTGTAGACCAGGACATGGTCGCCCGGCGCCAGGGTCGTTTCCTTTTCCTCGTACTGCATGCCCGGCATAAGGCCCAGGGGCATGCCCGTCGCGCGCAGTTCGACAACGCCGTCCGGCGTGTAGCGGTAAGGTACATCGTGGCCGGCGTTGGCGAAACGCACATAGCCCGTGGCCGGGTCCAGCAGGGCGTAAAAGCAGGTAACGAACATTTTGGGCGGTATCTGCGGGTATAGGACGTCGTTGGTGCGCTCCAGGACCTGTCCCGGATCGACCAGGCTTTCCGCCGCGGAGCGCAAGATGCTGCGCGTGGTGGCCATCACCAGCGCCGCCGGCACGCCCTTGTCGGTCACATCGGCGACAATAAAGGCCAGACGGCCGTCAGGGAATTCCACAAAATCATAGAAGTCGCCGCCAACCTGCCGCGCCGGCTGGTAATAGGCGGTCAGCGCCCAACCAGCCAACTGCGGCACCTCTTTGGGCAGCAGCGTGTGTTGGATCAGGCTGGCTACACGCAATTCTTGCTCGATGCGCTCGCGTTCGGCCGCTTCCACCTTCTGCTGCTCCACGAGCTGCGCCACGCGCAGCGCCGGCGCCGCCTGCGTCGCCAGGTCGCTGAGCAGCTTGCGGTCATCGCTGGAATAGGCCTGCTCGCTCAGGCGCGACCCCAGGTTAATGATACCAATTAATTCGCCCTGGCTGACAAGCGGCACGACCAGCGAAATACCCGCGGCGCGCAGCGCGCCCACGGCCGGCGAATCAAAGGGCAGGTTCTCGACCTCGACCACGCCGCTGCTGTTTTGCAGGTAGGTGAGCAGCGGGTCGTTAGGGGCAATGTCCAACTGTGGCTGCACGCGCTCCGCGGCCGGTCCCGCGCCCGTTAGCTCTTGCGCCTCCGTTTCGACCGTCTCGCGGCCCAGCGCCCGTCGCCAAATTGCCGTAAATGTCGTCATAACACCCTCACTATAACAGGCCAGCGTCTGTTAAACGTTACAGTTCAAAGTTGTACGTGGCAAGTGGCAAGTTGCAGGTTGCATGTGCAAGTACCCATTCCAACTTCTCCGTCCCCAGTTTTATGTTAACTGTTCATTGTTAACTGTTAACGGTTCTTTCAGCCACACCACGGCCGTCTCCGGACCCACTGTCTCATTTATCGCCGCCAGCAGCAGCGCCGTCAGGCTGCTGGTCTCTACTTCGTCGCGGGCAGCGTGCGCGAACCGCGCCACTGTTTGCGCTGCGTCATAATCGCCGCGGTGGAAACGGCGGTCGATGAACGCTTGCAGACGCCGCCGCAGCGGGTTGAAGAGAGCGGCGATTACCAGTGTGCTAAGCACGACGGCCAGTGGGCTCTGCTGTCCAGTAAAAGCCACGAAAGCCGACTGGGTCAGCAGCACCAAACCGAAATAGACCGTCAGCAGCACGGCCGTGAGCAGGCCGTACAACAGCGTCTTGCGAATTATGATGTCAATGTCATAGAGACGGTAGCGCAAGATAGCGCTACCAATGGCCACGGGAATCGCCAGAATGCTCAATTCAAATGGTATTATCCACAACGAGTACGGCTCGTACGCATCGCTGACTATAGCCAAGAAAAAGGCGGTGGTGAATAGTGCGCCGGCATAGAATAGCCATTTGATCTGCTGGCGCTCGACGGCGCTAGTGCGGTAGTAGCGTACAAAAAGGGCGGTTGGACAGCCAAGGACAAGGATAATCAAGCCTGCAGTGGTGGGGATTTCCAGATATCTTTCGACCTGGTCGAACGGTAGAAAGCCGATTGGGTTGGCGATCATGCCGTAGTCCGTATTGAACTCGTCAGCGAAGGTGCTGCCCACGATCATGGTGAGACTTACGGTAATGCCCAGAACGATCAGCCAGCGCCAGCGCGGGGTAAGGGGCTTGCCGGTCGGAAACAGGACCAGGATGAACAGGATGGGAATGACCAGCAGCAGCCAGTTCCAGCCGTTCAACCACAGGGCGAGATAGAACAAAGTGGTTGACACCGCGGCTTCGTTTGGGTACTGCGCCGCAAGATAAGCCTCGATAGGGTTGATGAGCGCACCGCTGACGGACAGGACCATCAACAGCAGGCCGATGACGTTGTCCGGACGGCGCGAGATGATCAGGGCACCGACCAGGCCAAATAGAATGGGCTGCGCCGTCCGCAAGGATATTTCCCCGATGTCGTAGAGCCTGAGTTCCTGGCCAAGATGGGCCAGGCTGTAGAACGCGGTGATACAAAGGATAAGGGCAGTGATGCCAAAGACGATCCAGGCCAAGGCAGCTTTCTGACTATCGCTCATGGACGCCTCCTTCTTCCTTGAGCCAGATGGCCACCGAATGCGGCTGCAAACTATCCTGGACGGCCGTATCCAGCGCCTGAAGAATCATTCCTAGATTTACCTCATCGCGCGCCAATCGCGCGAACTGCTCCAGCGTTTGCGCGGCATCGTAACGCTTACGGTAGAAGCGCTGGTCGATAAAGGCCTGGATACGCCGCCGCAGTGGATTGAACAGCGCCGCGATCAGCAGCGTGCTGAGCACGATGGCCAGCGGGCTTTCCTGGCCGGTGAGGGCCACAAACGCGGACTGCGCCAGCAGCACGACGCCGAAGTAGACCGCCACCAGCACGGCCGTCAGCAGCCCATACTGCAGCGTGCGGCGGATAATGATGTCGATGTCGAAGAGCCGGTGGCGCAGCACAGCAATGCCAATAGCCAGCGACAGGACGGTGGGATAGGACAGGATGAAGAAAGCAGAAATCTCGCCTTCGCCATCAGTTAGAAACACGGACAACACGATGGCCGGCACCCAGAGAACGACGGTGTAGACCAGCCACTTCATCTGCGCCCGCTCGATGCCCTTGGCGTGATAGAAGCGTACAACAACTGCCGCCAATGAGCCGAAGATGCTGATAACCAGGGACATAGTGATCAACGCGGATAACACCTCCGAAAACGGTGCGCCAGTCTGGGGGTCAAGCAGCCCTTCTGTCTGCAACGTCCCAATCGTGCCCCCCACGACAGAACCAATTAAGGCCACAATCGTGATGACTGTCAGCGGGCGCCAGCGCGGCGACGGCAGCGAGCCGTCAGGAAAGAACTGCAGGATCAAAGTAAGTGGGATGAGATAGGCCGGAATGTACACATTGTTCCCGACAGCCAGGACCAAGATCCGCAGGAGACCCGCCTGGGAGGTTTGGATCAGGCGATCTTCGGGAAACATATTAAGCGCGGTCACAAAACCGGTTAGCAAGAACAACCAACCGATCACCTGGCGTGGTTCGCGAGAGATGATCAGTGCGCCCAGTACGCTGTATACGATGGCATTAAGGAGGAGGGTCAGACCAGCGAGTCCATCATCGTAGCCAGCGGCAAGCTGCAGGAAAGCGAACAGAACTGCCGCTGTGATATTTAGCATGGCAATCGCTGCGGCCAGACGTTGGATCGCGATGGAGCTGCGCTTCTGGTTGAGTTTCTGTGCTTGATCTTTCATGTCCCATTCAATCTGGCGTAAGACTAATGGATTTTGCCAGCGTTCAAACAAATTACGAATGTCGAACCAGGCGATGAAGCCCGGCCGGTCAAATCTCTCATTCCTCTCCGGTCTTTAGCCACACCACGGCCGTCTCCGGGCCCAGCGTCTCATTTATCGTAGCCAATAGCTGCGCCACCAGGCTGCCCGTCTCCACCTCATCGCGCGCCGACCGCGCGAACTGCTCCAGCATCAAAGCGGCGTCGTAACGCTTGCGATAGAAGCGGTGGTCGATGAAGGCCTGGATGCGCCGCCGCAGGGGGTTGAAGAGGGCGGCAATAACCAGCGTGCTGAGCACGACGGCCAGCGGGCTTTGCTCGCCGGTCAGGGCTACGAACGCCGCCTGAGTTAGCAGCACCAGGCCGAAATAGACGCCGGCCAGCACGGCTGTAAGCAGGCCGTACTGCAGCGTCTTGCGGATGATAACGTCGATGTCGAAGAGGTGGAAGCGCAAAATAGCGACCCCCAGGGCCAGGCCGATAACAACGAAGCTCAGGCCGGCCAGGGCCAACAGCAGTTCAACCAGGGCCAGGTTAGTCACCAGTCCAAAGGACACCGGAAAGTTCAATGCAAACAAGGCGAGCCCGGTTACCAGGCCACCTATGGCCCACCTTAATTGGGCGCGGCTCACGGCATCACGCTGGGTAAACGCCGAGTGGATCAAGCTGAGGATCGATGCAGCTATCATCAGCAGCGTCGCCATCCAGCCGGCCACGGGCGTTTGCAGCGGAACCACGGCGATAAAGACCACGATTCCGAGAGCAAGCGGCAGCCAGAGCAAGGCCGGATGCCTGGCCAGGATTGCCTTGGGATGGGGGAAGACCAGGGTAAAGGCAAGCAGGGATGGGGCAATCAAGACGCCGAAAATGATGTAACTGAAGAATGCGGTCAGAGCGAATGCCGCGGGATCGAACTGCACGGACGGGCCGTCGGGCAGCAGCCCGCTGATAAAGGTGGCGCCCACCGCTGTGCTGAAAATGAGCAGGGCGCGCGCGCTGGGTAAGGTGGGCCGGCGCAAGAAGGTGAACCAGCCAATGGCCAGAAACAGAAGGCCGCCCACGGTCTCCGCCGCCTGGCTCAAACTGCCCGCGTTGTAGCGCCAGAACGCAGCGGCGGTCCAGGCGACTACCGGCACCTCGACGCTTACGGTATCCTCGCCTCGCCGCAGCAGCATCTGCACCTGACCGCCGAGCTCCCAGCCAGGCGGGCGAGCCGCGGCCGCAAGGGCCGCTGTGCCCACGACAGAGATGTCGTCTACTTGAAGCAGCTCGTCGCCCGGCTGCAAAAGAGAGTCTGCGCCCACCAGGTTGCTGTAGTACACCCAGCTTGCTGGATCTATTTCGGTCGTGTACGCGTCCCAGCCATCGGTAGGCAGCCGCGAGCGATAGAGCATTTGGCCGCTGCTTACGAGCAGCAGCAGCAGCGCCGCGGCGGCAACCAGCAAGCTTTTGCGCTCGAAACGCTTAGAGCGCTTTTCGTCAGGCATCGCGCCCTTCCCCCTGCTGCGGCCCCTGAAGGTCGGAGGGTGCCTGCAGCCAGATCGCCTGGCGGTCGGGCTGGAGCGTCTGCCAGATCACACGCGATAGCTCGGCCGTAAGCTGATCCAGGGCCACTTCATCGCGCGCGACCTGGGCAAACCTGGTCAGAACCTGCTGGCGGTCGAACTGGCTGCGATAGAAGCGGCGGTCTATGAAGGATTGCAGCCGGCGCCGCAGCGGGTTGAAGAGGGCGGCGATAAGCAGCGTGCTGAGCACAATTGCCAGCGCGCTCTCTTCGCCGGTCAAGGCCACAAACGCCGATTGAGCAAGCAGGACGGCAGCGAAATAGAGGCCGGCCAGGACGGCCGTTAGGAGGCCGTACTGCAGCGTCTTGCGAATGATCAGGTCGATCTGCCACAGGTGGGTGCGGGAGAGGGCCACGGCAATGCTCAGGGGGATCAACGTGCCGGTCAGGCCAATGGCGACGGAGAGCACATTGAGCAGCAGGTTCTGCCGCGCATGCACGTCCACGCCCAGGGCAAAGAGACAGACCAGGAGGCCAAAGGCGACAGCCGTGCTGAAGAAGCCGGCCATCACCCACTTCATCTGCTGCCGCTCGACGGCGTTGGCGTCGGTGCGATAGCGGTAGACCTGGGCAGCAATGCCGGCCCAGGAAGCGAGAACAAAGATGACCAGCCCCAGCGCTGTCTGCCCTTGGTGCGGATTCAGGGCCGGAAAGAAAAGCCAGGACAGGGTGTAGATGGCCCAGGCCAGCGCGGCAAAACGCGACCAGCGCGGCACAAAACGGCCGCTGGGAAAGATGGTCCAGAAGCAGATCAACGAGCCGAAAACGAGCGCCTGCAGCAGGGTGACGGGCACAAACCAGGCGGGCCGGATGAAGGGCAGGATGATCAGGCCCGGCGAGAAACCAACGCCGGTGGCGATGAGCATAATCGAGGCGTAAATAACCATCCAGTCGTCTCGCTTGCGCCAGAAGAGCAGCAGGCCGACGAGGACGAAGGCGGCCATTTGCAGCGTGGTCACGAGCCAGGTGATGGGCGTGCTCAAGAAGGGATTGCCGGCGAACATGCGCAGCATGGCGGCATCGTGCCCCGCCGCCTGCAGGGCGTAACGGCCGCCGCCGAACAGCCTCTCCTGCCCCACCGCCCATAGGCTGGCGGCCAGCATTAGCAGGGTGAAGGTGACCGCGACCAGCCACAGGAGCTGGGCCAGGCGCAGGGAACGGCCGTGCAGAACGGTGCCGCCTGCCGTTTCTATTGTGCCCGCCGCGAGCTTCACGACGCCGCTCCTTCATGGTCCGGCTCCGGCTGGACTTTACGCGGCCAGAGGACGGCCGATTGCGGCTGCATCGCCTGCTGGTCCACGCCGAGCAGTCTCCAGGTATGCAGTTTTTTCCAGTGATCACACATGATAAGGATTAAGGACACTGCTTAAACAGCCTGCGCCGAAACGACGGTCCGGCCCGCTACAAACTGCGCCAGGCCGACGAGGAACCAGCAGACCATGAACCAGGTTTCGGTCAAGAAAGTAGGTTCGCCCAGACCGGCGAACACGCGCACTACCAGCAGCGCGTAGGTGATGCCGAGCAGCAGCGGCGCGAAACGGCCCCAGCCGGACCAGCGTCCCGCGCGGGCAATGGCAATGCCGCTCAGCAGCGAGAACAGCATGGCAGTCAGGCCGCCGATTGCTAAGAGCGGTGAGTTATCGCTGGCGGTGATCAGGTTTATTACCGAACCAACGATAATCGCCGCCCAGCCTGCCGGAAAGAGGGTTTGCGATAGGCGGGCCCACAAGCTATCTCCCCCTACTCTCTCGCGGCGCATTTGCAACAGCAGGAAAAGCAAGCCGCACATCGCTATGATAAAGCCGATCTGGTTGGCGTCAGCCAGCGGTCCTTTGGCCGGCGGGAATAGGCCGTAGTGGTATTCGATAATGAGGCTGATGAAGAATAGTGTCGCGGCGCCCATACCAACCAGGCCAGCGAATTGGGCTTCTTTAGTAGATTTCATCTTGAACTCCCAAGCATCGTTGTCATTTTGGTACAGCATAACTGTGGAGCGTCCCCAAAACGTTACAGACAGTTTGCAGGGCGAAACTCCGTTTGTTCAGGCAGCGGCGCGCTCGCCTGTTTTCCCGAAGGCGCAGCCTGAAGGATCCCTGAGGCCGTGCGTATTCCCGCCGCGCTCCGTTTGGCCAAGGATCCAGGGATTCCTCGCGGCGCTCGGAATGAGACGTGCGCCATCCCGCGCTCGCCTGTTTTCCTGAAGGCGCAGCCTGAAGGATCCCTGAGGCCGTGCGTATTCCCGCCGCGCTCCGTT
>JBJYWX010000376.1:0-2335 GCA_046259695.1 Promineifilaceae bacterium (SeqCode)
CTGATGCTGTGCCGCCGGATGCTGCTGAAATCATCTGCCCGTGATACGGCCGTTCACGTCGCCAGCTTCAAGACGCGCTGCGCGTTAAGACGGTAGATTTTTTCCAATACGTCATCCGGCAAAAAGAGACCGTAAATCTGCCACCGGCCCTGTCCCGGGATGGCGCCGCTGTCGTAGCTGAAATATTCGTCTCTCGTCTCAAGAAAACGGTAATAAATGCGGTAAGCGTCCAGCGACGGTCCGGCGTCAGTGCCGAAGAGGATACGATCGCTGTACTTGAGGAAAAAATCGCGAGCGCTGTAAGGCTGGCGGCCCAATTCACTGATGCGCGCGCTGATGTCTATGATGTAGTTTGGGCAGCGGTCGAGCATACGGCCGACCCAGGCCAGATTCTCTCCATAACAACCCACGTGCGCGCCGATGAACGTCGTCTGCGGATGGCGAAACACAAGGTTCTCCAGCTGCTCCATAATGGCCATGAACGGCGGGTAAGGCGGGCTTGGAAAGTGCCAGTCAGGATGGGCGTGCAGTTCTTCCCAGCGCTCATTAAAAGCGTCCAGCGGCAAAAAGAAGGCTGCCGGATCGGCTACGTGGATCAACACCGGGATGTTCAATTCGCCCGCCGTCTGCCAGATGGCATCGAGACGGCCGTCATTCACCGCGGCCAGGCTGCCCTGCGGGTCCCTGACATGCAGCCCAAACGGTTTCCAGATTTTCAAGCCTTCTGCGCCCCAGCGCACCTGCTCGCGTAAGCGGCCCGCCGCCCAGTCGGCAAACCCGCCGCCAAGTTCCGGCCAGCGATCCCAGTCGACACCGCCGAACATGTGAAAGCGCTCCGGCGCGCCCTGCTTGAAATAGTCCAGGTGATACTGCAAGATATCCTCTCCCCAGCCGCCGTCCAGATCGACATAGGAGACAATATTCGCCTCGTCGAGCCGGTCAAGAAGCTCGGACAACGGCCGTTTATCCCAGCCACCGCCAAATGGTTCGGCCAGGTGATTATGGGCGTCAATGGCCGCGAAGCGCGGCTTCTCGACGGCCGTTTGCGGCACAACCAGCTGTGAAATGGGTGTAAATTCGTGTAGTAATATATCTTTCATTAATATATTCCCTCCCCTAAGTAGCCTTCGATTGCTGGAACTGGCTGCGGAAGAGATTGCGGTTAATCGTCACAAAGATCACCAGCGCGGCCAGTGCCGCGAACCCGGCAAAATAGAAGAGCGAAACAATCCCATACGCATCGTATAGCAGGCCGCCGGCAAAAGCGCCGAGAGCGGAGCCCAGGCCCATCGCCATCCCCGAAAAAACGCCCTGGGCGGTCGCGCCCAGACCGGGTGGGGCGCTTTCGGCGGCATAGGCAACGCCGGCAATCCACATCAAGGCAAATGATGGCCCATGCAGCAGGCTGAAGAGCAGCGCCTGCCACGGCTCCGTCATACCGACATAGGCGAACGAGCGAATGGCCGTAAAGGCAATGGCCACGGCGAGCAGAAAAGGAGCGCTCCAGCGCGACAGAAGGCGCCTGGTGAATAGAAAGACCGGTATCTCGCTGAGTGTAGCCAGCGTCAGCGTCAGGCCCATGATCGTGGCGCTGGTTCCCAATTCGGCCAGGTAAATGAAAAGAAAATTGAGAAAAATGCTCAGGCTGAGTCCGCCGACGACGGCCGTTGCTACAAACAGAAGCCATGGGCGATTCGACAGCAGCAGGCGAAAATCGCTCCAAAAATTGGAGCTGCCGCTGCTTTTTCTCATCGGTACGCGCGTGGCGACCAGGAAAAGCGGGAGGTAAATCAGCAGGAAGAGTATGAACGACCAGCTTAATCCACGCGCTGCGATCACGCTGCCGGCAATGGCGCCCGTCAGCCCCCAGCCATAAGAGCCCCATACCCGCTGACGGCCGTATTCATTCCTGCGCTCCGCTCCCAGTTCTTCAACCACGGCATTGTCGACCAGCGGCATGATCGGCGCAAAGCAGAACGCGTGGAAAATCACAATCGGCAGCAGCAGGAGAAAGGAACTCGTCTGGCTGATCAGCAGCACGCTCAACCAGGTGCCGGCCAGGGCCAGCATAAACATCAACTGGTGGCGGCCTGTGGCATCGGAAATCATGCTCCACACGGAGGAAGCAAACATGATCACCAGGGGAACGATGCCCGCCAGAAATCCTATCTGGCGACCTGTCAGGCCGACATCCTGGTAATAAAGCGCCAGGAACGGCGAGAAACAGGCCAGGGCGCCGTAGAATACAAAATAAAACGCCTTAGCGGCTCTCACTTTTTAGCGGGGTTTGCCCCATACCTCCACTTCGGCGATACAGGTATCTTCATAGGACCAC
>JBJYWX010000377.1:0-15361 GCA_046259695.1 Promineifilaceae bacterium (SeqCode)
AGCCAAGGTCTATGCGCTAGAGATCAACTGGCGCCTGATGCAGCAGGCAGCGAAACATTTGCCCGCCAAACTGAACTTATTGGTTGGTGATGCGCGTTTCTTGCCGTTTCCAAAAGATGTGACCACCGCTGTCTTACTGATGCGCCACTGCACGCACTTTTCGCTCTATTTTGATAAACTGCGCGCCACGAACTGCCGTACTTTATTGACAAACGCTCGTTGGGGCCTGGGCCTAGAAGTGGTCGACCTGCGGGCGGCACGACCAATGTTCGAAGCCCTAGATATGGGATGGTATGCCTGTCGCTGTGGCCACGCCGGATTCAAATCGGGACCGCCCCAGTTTCTGGACGAGAGGAACATTGACCTCGTTTCTGAAACCGATTCCTGCCCCGTATGCCAGGCAGCGCGCGGATACGCCGGTGTGTCTGCTTTTCGTTAATCGATATAACGTAAACGCCAATGAGGAACGGCCATGGTCGGCATTGTAATTGTTTCACATAGCGCCAAGCTGGCAGAAGGCGTCAGAGATTTGGCCGATCAGATGGTGCAGGGAAAAGTTGCCCTCGCTACCGCTGGAGGCATTGACGATCCGGAACAGCCGATCGGTACCGATGCAATGAAGGTGCTTGAGGCGATCATGGCCGTCTATAATGAAGATGGCGTGGTTGTCTTCATGGACCTGGGCAGTGCCCTGCTGAGCACCGAGATGGCCCTGGAGTTTCTCGACCCGGCGCAGCGCGAACATGTCCATCTCTCCGCTGCGCCGCTGGTGGAAGGCGTTATGGCCGCGGCCGTCCAGGCCTCGATCGGTGGTTCGCCGCAGCAGATCATCGCCGAAGCGCAGGACTCTCTGTTGTTCAAAGCGGAGCAGCTTGGTGAATCACCTCCGAGTACCACGCCAGACAATGAAGGCGTCAGCCCGCTTGAAGCGTTACCAGAAACTGAACAGATCACACTGATAATTCCTAATAAACTGGGGCTGCATGCACGCCCGGCGGCGCTCTTTGTTGCCACTGCCGGGCGATTCACGGCCGACATCTGGGTCACTAAGGGCGACCGGCGGGCCAATGCCAAAAGTATTAACCAGATTGCCCTGCTCGGCGCACGCCAGGGGGATGAAATTCGCATTGAAGCTGCGGGCGCAGATGCAAGCCGGGCGCTGGCCGCTTTGCAGGAACTTGCGGCGGACAATTTTGGCGATCGCGACGATAGTGACGTAGCGTCGGCCGCTGCTCCCGCCGGCACAGTGTCTGAGCCGCCAGCGGCAGGAGGCAGCGGAATTGTGAGCGGCATTGCCGCCTCCCCGGGTATCGCCATTGGCCCGGTGGTGCTTTACCGCCCAACACTGCCTGAAATAGAAATAGTGGCAGTCGACAATTATGAAGGCGAATGGGTCCGGCTAGAAAAAGCGATTGCTGAGGCTATCGAAGAGATTGAAACTCTGCGTGCAACGGCAGTCAAGCAGGCGGGCCCTTCTGAAGCCGCCATCTTCGAGGCGCATGCCCTCATGCTTCGCGACCCTGACTTAATGCAAAAAGTACAACAACTGCTTGTTGAGCAGCTCATCAACGCCGAAGCGGCCTGGGATCAGGCGATTGCGGCAACTGCGGCCGGATATCGCGCCCTGGATGATGTTTATATGCAGGGCCGTGCCGCCGATGTGGAGGACGTGGGCGGCCGCGTATTGCGCAAGCTCATGGCTCTTGAGCCACCATCCCTTGATTTTGAGCAGCCGTCTATTCTAGTCGCCGAGGATTTATCGCCATCGGATACAGCCCGCATGGATCCTGCCTATGTGCTGGGCATCTGCACAGAGCTTGGCGGTGCAACATCACACAGCGCCATTCTTGCCCGGGGCCTAGGCATACCGGCTGTTGTAGGTCTGGGCAGTGCCGTATGGCAGGTCCAGGCAGGGCAGATCGTGGCGCTTAACGGCAACAAGGGCCATCTATGGCTCCATCCTTCAGAAACAGAACTCACGCAACTATGGGCCGAACAAGCACAATGGCAACGCGCACAGGCTGAGGCGCGCCAGGAGAGTGCGCAGCCGGCGGTTACTGCCGATGGAACGCGCATTGAAGTCGCCGCCAACATCGGAGGGCCGCACGACACGACCGTGGCTCTACAATATGGCGCCGAAGGTGTCGGGCTTTTCCGCACCGAGTTCCTCTTCCTTGATCGCGAAACCGCGCCTTCAGAGGAAGAACAATACCTCGCCTACCGGCAAGCGGCAGAAGTCATGGGTGAACGACCGCTGATTATCCGCACCCTTGATGTCGGCGGCGACAAACCGCTTCCTTATCTTGACCTGGGTGAAGAAGACAATCCTTTCCTGGGTTATCGTGGCATCCGCTTTTGCCTGGATCATCCAGAAATATTCATGCCGCAGCTCAGGGCCATCCTGCGTGCCGGCGCCGGCCTAAACGTGCGAATGATGTTCCCCATGATTGGTACGCTGCGTGAGCTTCGCGAGGCGGAAAGACAAGTAGCCATGGCCGCAGCCGAACTGTCAGAAGAAAGATTGGCCCACGACGACGCGATGGCATTGGGTATCATGATCGAGGTGCCATCGGCCGTCGCTGTCGCTGACCGTTTAGCTCGCGAAGTTGATTTCTTCAGCATTGGTACAAACGATCTGACACAATACACGATGGCCGCCGATCGTGGCAATCCTACCGTCGCCGGTCTGGCGCAGGCGCTCAACCCCGCAGTCTTGCGCCTCATAAAACAAACCGTCGACGCGGCTCATGCGGCTGGCATCTGGGTCGGTATGTGCGGCGAACTGGCAGGGAATGCTCTGGCCACTAAGCTCCTGGTAGGATTGGGGCTTGACGAACTGAGCATGAGCGCCCCGGCCATTCCCGCCGTGAAGGCCGCAATTCGCACGATTACGCTTCCAGAAGCGCGCGCCATGGCCGCTGAAGTTCTGCAGCTCGACTCGGCGGAGGCCGTCACTGACCATCTTGCTGCCCAGCAGTAGCAAGTATCCTCTGGTCGGGCCGGTTTCTATTCATTCTGTAATGTTGTAGAATAGCAGCATAATGAGCTCACCTTATGACAACCGCGATTGGGGCGCGGACGATGTATCCTGGCTGTCCGTGATCGGGCGGGTTCTTCCTTTTTTTCTTTTTGCTTTGTTGGTGAGCGGCGGCCTGGCTGCTGTCTATCTTTTTTTCAGTCCCGCAGACGGCCAGGCGGAGGTGGTGGCGGCCGTACGCAGCGCCGGCTTATCGGCGCCATTTTACAAGGCGGTACCGCCTAAACCTGTTCTGCAGCGCATAGCACAAAGTCCGCCTCCAGTTCGTATCGGTGTTATTTCCGGGCATCACAACTATGATTCAGGTGCCGTCTGTGATGACGGGCTAACCGAACAAGAAATCAATTATAGAATCGCCGCGAAAGTCGTTGAGGACCTGCAGGCCCAGGGCATTCGCGCCACGCTATTGGAAGAGTTCGATGACAGACTTATTGGATACAGCGGAACGGCCGTTATTTCGATTCATGCCGATTCTTGCCAGTTCTATAGTGAGGATGCGACCGGTTACAAGATCTCCGGCTCACAACTGACTGATTCTACTTTGCTGCAGAATTGTGTAAATGAGGCTTACAGCACGGCCACAAAGCTGCCATATCATGCCAACACGATCACGCCGGATATGGACGATTATCACGCCTTTCGCGAAATCAATCTTGGTACGCCCGCTGTTATCATCGAGGCGGGCTTCATGTACATGGATCGCGAACTGTTGACCACAGGCTACGAGACGCCGGCCCAAGCTATCACCGACGGCCTTATGTGCTATGTCAATGCCGTCCGCGGCGACGTGGCCAACGGCTTCGGTGGTGCGTCCTAGTCGGAGAAAAGTGCGGCCATGAGATATAGCGAGCGCTACCGCATTTTAGGCAGTGTGTGCATCCTAATTGCGCAGCGTCGTCTGCTGCGGGCACTGCTTTTCGCCATGGCTGCCCTTGTGCTTTTGATGGCTCATGGATTACCGGCTCTGGCACTGCGGGGCGCCGAGCCAGTATCGGCCACCCTATCAGATCCGCAGCCGCCACTGCCGGATGCCATTCTGAAGGGCATTGCCTCTGAAAATGGTGACACTCCGCCATCACCTCCCGTGTTTAGTTCCGTTGAGTTTAGGCAAGAGATGCAATCGCTAGCTAGTAAACGGAATTCGAGAAGCGGCAATGGAATTCGGCCGGAAGAGGTCGCCTGGAATGAGCATTGGATTGATGTCGACCTGAGTACGCAGACCCTGGTCGCCTACGAAGGGGACACGCCCGTGCTCACCACATTAATCTCGAGCGGTCTGCCGCAATGGCCGACGGTCACCGGACAATACCGGACTTACTTGAAGTTTGAATCGCAAAATATGTCTGGCTACCATCTAGGCTACAACTACTATTTGCCGGATGTACCGTATGTCATGTATTTCTTTGAAGATTACGCCATTCACGGTGCTTACTGGCATAACGCCTTTGGCACGCCGATGAGCCATGGCTGCGTTAACGCGAGACCTGAGGATGCGGACTGGCTGTTTGCTTGGGCGCCCTTAGGTACACTCGTTAATGTCCATTACTAGAGCCACCGGCCGCCGCGCTGGAGCAGGGAGCCAATCACGAGAGGGATAACATGTCGTTGAATATCATTGTTGGCTGCCAATGGGGCGACGAAGGGAAAGGTCATATTACCGACCTGCTGGCCGCGGAAGCTTCAATTGTGGCTCGCTATAGTGGCGGAGATAATGCCGGGCATACAGTCGCAATTGGTAACAACACCTATAAGTTGCATCTGCTCCCTTCCGGAATCATTCACCCTGGTGTCTTATGCCTGATCGGTAATGGCGTCGTGCTTAATCCGTCCGTCATTTTGCGCGAGATGGGCGAGCTCGAGGAACGTGGGGTGGACGTCTCGCCCCAGCGCTTAAGAATCAGCCCGCGCACCCATTTGATTACCCCGGCCCATATCGCGCTGGACAAAGCGCGGGAAATCGTTCGTGGGTCAGGGGCGATAGGGACCACCTTGCGCGGCATCGGGCCGGCCTATACGGACAAAGTGCGCCGCACAGGACTGCGCGCCGGCCTATTCGCCGATCCCGAGCAACTGGCCTCGGCTGTTGCCGGACATCTGGCAGAGTACAATCAGGCGCTGGTAGCGCTCTATGGGATTGAGCCACTCGACATCGAGGCCATTATGGCTGAAATGGCTGTCTGCGCCGAACGGTTGGCTCCTTATCTTGATAACACCGATTTGTTGATCGACCAGGCACTTGGCAGCGGCCAACCGGTCCTTGCCGAAGGTGCGCAGGGCACGCTGCTGGACATCGACCATGGAACCTATCCTTTCGTGACCAGTTCATCACCTACGGCCGGCGGCGCGCTCATTGGCCTTGGTGTCGGACCAAAACACGTCGACCGCGTCATTGGCGTGGCCAAAGCATTTACTTCTCGCGTAGGCAGCGGCCCCTTTCCTACCGAGCTGGACGGCGACGAGGCCCTGCGTTTGCGAGGTACCGGCAGTAACCCATGGGATGAGTATGGCACCACCACTGGACGCCCGCGGCGTGTCGGCTGGCTTGACCTAGTTATTTTGCATCACGCGCGGCGCACAAATAGCTTGACGGAAATGGTAATTACCAAGCTTGACATTCTGAGTGGACTGGAAACAATCCCCGTTTGTGTGGCTTATGAACTGGACGGACAGCATATCGAACACATACCAGACAATCTGCCGGCGCTAGCTCGCTGCCGCCCGATATTCGAGACATTGCCGGGCTGGCAAGAAGACATTATGGCCGCGCATAAGCTGGGTGACCTGCCGGCCAATGCCCTGCGCTACATTGACTTCATCGCGCAGAAAGTGGGTGTGCCGGTCAGTTTCATCAGTGTGGGGCCGGGCCGGGAACAATTCATCCCGGCCACATAGCCGGGATGGATTGGAGAAACAGTCAAGTTGTTTGGCGCTAGTGGGTGAAGGTGACTAAATATGAATTGGCTCGCCTTCTACACCGTGTGCCGCTTCCATAAGCGCTTCACTGAGCGTTGGATGCGCGTGAACATTGCGTGCTATTTCTTCCGCGGTTAGTTCGGCGTTATGAGCCAGGGTCAATTCCGGAAGAAGTTCTGTCACATCCGGTCCAACCATATGCGCTCCGAGGATCTCACCATATTGCGCATCGGCAACTATCTTGACAAAACCCTCTTTTTCGCCAAGTCCTAACGCTTTGCCGTTCGCAATGAACGGGAACTGTCCTACGTTTACCTCGTAGCCGGCTTCTCTTGCCTGAGCTTCAGTATAACCAAAGCTGGCCACCTGCGGCACGGAGTACGTGCAGCGCGGCATCATGCGGAAATCCAGGGACATCGTTTCGTGTCCGGCGATCGTCTCCGCTGCGATGATGCCCATGGCCGAAGCAATATGCGCCAGGCGATAATCGGTGGCTACGTCGCCAATAGCAAATACGCTTGGCACATTGGTTCGCATCTGTTCGTCAATGGCGATGTTGCCACGCTCCGTCAGCGCCACACCAGCTTCATCCAGGCCTATGTTTTCCACGTTAGGCTGAAAATTGATGGCCAGCATCACCTTATCCGCTTCCAGCGTCGAACCGTCGTGCAAAGTCAATTTCACGCCATTCTTGGTTGTTTCAACATTCTCCACGCGCGCTTCTGTCTGGAAAGTGATGCCTAACTTTTTATAAGCCTTTTCCAGCACCTCAGAAACCTCCGGATCTTCATTTGGCAGCAGATGTGGCATCATTTCCAGGATAGTAACTTCAGCGCCATAGTTCGCCCAAACGTAAGCAAACTCCATACCGATCGCCCCGCCGCCTATTATGACGATGCTACCAGGAACAGTATCTGATGTAATGCCTTCGACGTAGGAAATGATCCGCTCGCCGTCGAAGTCCACGCCGGGTAAGGTTCGTGGCCGCGCGCCAGTCGCCACAATAATCGCGCCCGCCTCGAGCTCTTTCTCCCCGCCGTCGATCAACGTGACTTTGAGCGAAGTAGGGCCTGTCAAGCGGCCCGTTCCCTCTAAGACGTCAATCTTGTGCTTGCGCATCAAGAATCCAACGCCTTTTACCAGCCGCTCTGACACCTGGCGGCTGCGTTTGAAGGCTACCTTATAGTCCAGCTTGATATCGCTGGCCGTGAATCCAAACTCCTTGCCGCGATGCTGCAGCGTGTGGGCAAGCTCGGCATTCTTTAGAAGCGCCTTAGTGGGAATGCAGCCAATGTTCAGACAGACACCACCTAGGAACTGCTTCTCAATTATCGCGACTTTTTGTCCTAACTGGGCGGCGCGAATAGCAGCTACGTAGCCACCGGGGCCAGCGCCAAGGACTACAACATCGTACTTATCAGCCATATTTCTCTCCGTGGTAAGCTGTGAGGATTGGTGCAACGACCGGGCCCAGATAACGTTTGTGACCCGAATTACGCTCCGAATTTGCCGTGGTGATTATACATAGATTGACCTTGATTATCACCCTGGTCCAATAATTGGCTATAATCAGAGGCAATGGGATTCCCTTACTGGACCTTATTCGGCATGGCCGCTACCGCTGCTGGCGCCCTGATCGTGCTGTTTATGGCCTACATTGCCCAATCGCCGCGCTTGCTGAAGCGGCTTGGCCTATCAGGTACGCGGCTTGACTTGCGAGCGCGCACACTAACCGGTTATGCGCTTGCTTTGCTGCTGCTGGCTTTTGGCTTTTTCATCGCTGGGGTACCACTTGGCGACCAGGTGCAGCCAACGGCCGTGGCACAGGCCGCTACCCCTGCAACAATCATTGATACTAACGAATCCGGCGCCATGGCCGGCATTACAATCGCAACGGCGACGGAAACGTTGCGGGCTGCAGATCCGGAAACGCCGGAAATCAGCGAACCTGCGAGCGGCGCCTTTGGCGGACCACCACCTGCCGCGCAAACCGCCACGGCCGAGGCAGCCGAACTTGCTGGCGAGCTCGTTCCCACAGCCACGGCAACGCCGCTGCCAACAGCCACAGCTACCCCTACTCAAACGGCCACCGCTACCCCTACTTCCAGCCCCACGGCGACCGCTACGCCAACTCCAACCCTGACGCCAACCCCAATCTTTGATGAAACGGCGACGATCAATACCGGCACAAGCACGCTCTGGGTCAAACGCATGCCGGGAGGACGAGATATTGCCCTCCTGAGTGGCGGTGACATCGTTGTCTTGCTGCCAGGACACGCCAATGTTGGCGGTTCAATCTGGCGCGAAGTCAGTACCGTAAACGGCACAATCGGGTGGGTTCTCGAATCCTATTTGAGTGTCGAAACTGAAGGGGAGCGTGAAGCTAGCTAAACGGTCCACTAATTTTAGCTATTTCGAACTGATCGACGCCTGTCAGGAACCGGGGTGCCCCTTGTGCCGTCTCGGACACCGTGCAGCGCGGCGCCATCTTGCCAATCTCATCTACGATGGCGTCAACGACGTGCCCTTACGCGCCACGCTGCGTAACTCATATGGATATTGTTACGAGCACGCCTGGATGCTGCCCGCGGCCGGTGAAAGCGCGCCTCTCGGCATAGCCATTTTGCACCGCGACGTATTGAACACATTGAGGAAGCGCCTCACCCAGATGTCTACTGGCGAGGAGCAGACAAGTTCGCTAAAAGCGCGTTTCGGCCGTCTATTTAAATCAACCGAACCGGCCCAAGATCCTGCAGAATCCCGCTATTTGACGCCTCTAGAGAGCTGTCCGGCTTGCGTTCAGCGCCGGGAGTCAGAACTACTGGCCTATGCGTCGCTTCTTGAAGCATTAGGTAAAGAGGACGGGCAAATGCAGGCGGCTCTGCTGGCTTCTGACGGCCTATGCCTCAACCACCTGCGACAGGCGCTCGATGCGGCGCCTAATCAGGAGGCGATTGATGCCCTGATACAAACAGCGCAAAGCCAACTCGATGACCTGATTCGCGACCTTGACGAATTCATA
This sequence comes from Promineifilaceae bacterium (SeqCode), assembly GCA_046259695.1. Taxonomy (GTDB): domain Bacteria; phylum Chloroflexota; class Anaerolineae; order Promineifilales; family Promineifilaceae; genus JAACFF01. The sequence goes on from JBJYWX010000377.1 coordinate 8,973, forward strand.
CGTAAGAATGACCATCGATTTCGCAGCGAGAAGATTAGCAGCAGCGAAGGCGAAAGCTGGCGGCGCGCGCTGCAGCGCGTCTCGGGCGCGCTGCCCGATTAGCTTGCCAGATAGGATTCTAAAGCAGAAAGTTCCGCCGGCAGGGTAACGGGGGGCGCCGCCAGTTTCACTGCCGTATCAGGGTCCTTCAAGCCATGTCCGGTCAGGACACACACGGCCGTCTTATTTGTCGGGTCCAGTTCGCCCGCGGCAATCTGCTGCTTTAGCGCGGCCACGCCGGTAGCGGAGGCAGGCTCCACAAAAATGCCTTCACTCTTAGCCAGCAGCTGCCAGCTCGCCAGGATATCTTCATCGGTCACGGCCGTAATTTGCCCGTCGGATTCATCTAGCGCTTCCAATGCCTGCCGCCAACGCGCCGGATTCCCAATGCGTATGGCCGTAGCAATCGTTTCCGGTTTTTCCACTACCCTACCCAACACGATTGGGGCGCTGCCGGCTGCCTGCCCGCCCAGGATACGGGGCAGGCCCTTTTCATACTGCTTGTAACCCATCCAATAGGAAGTAATGTTGCCTGCGTTTCCCACTGGAAGGCAGTGCCAATCAGGTGCCCGGCCACCGAGCTGGTCGCAAATCTCAAAAGCGCCTGTTTTCTGGCCCTCCAGCCGCCAGGGATTGATCGAATTGACCAGTTCAATCGGCTGGCGTTCTACGATAGCGCGCACCATTTCCAACGCATCGTCAAATGAGCCATCCACACTGATGACTTCCGCACCATAGGCCAGGCTGGCCGCCAGTTTGCCTAACGCGATCTTGCCCTCAGGAACCAGTACCAGGCAGCGAATGCCGGCGCGCGCCGCATAGGCCGCCGCGCTGGCTGCCGTATTTCCCGTGCTGGCACAAATCACCGTCTGCGCCCCTTCGGCCACGGCTTGTGTAATGGCCGCCGTCATGCCTCGATCTTTGAAGGAGCCGGTTGGATTAAGCCCTTCATATTTTAGAAACAACCTGAGGCCGGCATCCGGCGCAATCAGGTTTGCCAGGCGCGGCGCCTCAATGAGCGGCGTATTGCCCTCATTGAGGGTTACGATCTTCGTTTCTTCAGAAAATGGTAAATAGTTGTGGTAGTGGTGGATTACACCGGTCCAAGGACGGGTCATATCGTAAGAATAGATAGTGAAGGGCGCGGTCTGACCACACCCTTCTTCATACTCAGTATAATCGCTGTTCTTTTTACTCGCCTGCCGCGGGAATGATCAATGTTTGCCCTACCTCAAGGGTGTAGGGAGATTCAAGGCCATTGGCCTCAACCAGCGAGGTCCAGGTAATACCTTGTGCAAATGCGACACTATATATCGTGTCGCCTTCTTGTACCAGGTAAGTGCCTTCCTCGCCTGTAGGCGCGGCTTCCACCGGTTCGGCCGTTTCTGAGCCGGCATCCGTTTCGTCCGTCGCTTCACTTGAAGGCTCTTCAGTGGCTTCAGGGACTTCTTCCAGAGCTGCGTCGCTACCGGCCGGAGCCGGAATGATCAATTCCTGGCCGGGGTAAATGTAGTTATTGACGATGCCGTTCGCGGCCACAATTTCGGTCCAATCAACCCCAAAGTTCACTCCGATGCGGAAAAGGTTGTCACCGGCCTGCACAACGTAGGTGGTAGGCAGCGTTTGTTCGCTCTCTTCGGCACTCGTATCGGCCGTTTCTTCAACCGGACCGGTCGATTCCTCCCCGGCTTCAGGCGTGGCTTCGGCAGCCGCTTCACTGCTGCCAGGCTTTGGAATAACCAATACCTGGCCTATCGACAGACTGGCCGGGTTAGTAATACCGTTCGCTTCCGCCAGCTCCAACCAGCTGATGCCATAAAGTTCGCCGATGCGATACAAGTTTTCGCCGGCGACAACGGTATGTGTGTCCGGTATTTGGGCATTTTCTACCGGCGTCTCTTCCGCTGCGGCCGTGTCTTCAGCGGGCGCCGTAGCCTCGCCGGAGGGCGCTTCTACCTGCTCCTGTTCACCTGCTTCGGACTGCTCCGCCTCTCCAGCCGGTTCTTCCGCAGGCTGTGCGGCCTCGTCAGCCGGATAACCTTCCGCCGGTACAATCGCTTCTGCGGGATAACCCTCGCTTTCAGCAGGGACCGTATCGACCGGCGCGGGCTCACTCGCCGGATAAGCGTCTGAATCAACCTCCGGAACGGTCACGGGCACATCCGGCGCATCCGTTTCGGTCCCCAGATCGTTATAGCCGCCTGGCAGCGGCCGTTCACAGGCCACCACGAACAGGCTGACCGCAACCAGGAGCAAGAGTATATGGAGCCAACTTTGGCGCATTCTCATCACTTCACCTCCACACATTCACCCGATTATGCAGGACTTACCCAACCGCTGCCGGGTCAGGCTCGCCCATCTATTGATCGGTAATATAGCATGGTAGTGGCTTTACGTAAAGTTAGCTTGCGTTAGGATCGCGCTCTCGCGGCGCGCCATAAAGCCACCAGTAAGTACGCTCCGGGTAGGCAGCGGCCAGTTCCTCCGGCCAAATGAACTCTCCGCTTTTCCAACGCGGCCGCAGGCGGCTGTCCAGCAGCGCGCTGTGCTGGACGAAACGATCATCCAATTGATAGGGCGCCAGGCTGAGGAAACTGGTGAGGGCATCGATCATGGCCCGCGCCTCAACGGCCGTGCTGTAATTACTCTTAGAACTCGCCTGGCCGCGGTCAACGTCCTTGAGATATTCACCCCATTGGCGCAGCCGCGCGTCTAATTCTCGCTGAGCCTTCTCTTCTGAACGTACGATGCGTTCCGCCAACGCCAGGTTGAAACGAGCTACAGCCTCGTCAACCTCAGCTTGCTGTTCCGGCGTCAACGAATCATAGAGTGCCAGGAGACGTTGTTGGCGCATCAGGTAACCGCCCAACGTCAGTTTAGGCATCCCTGCCTTCCCCATTTCCCAGAACAACACGTCACTATCCAGGTAGTCATCCATTTCAGCGGCCATAGCGGAAAGAATACGCACATCCTGGTCCAGTTTTTCATCACCTTCGGTCACTTGGGAACCTCCTCATTTGTGTAGCACTTCGTTCGCTTTTTGAGTTACGCGTGCGGCCCGCATGCGTGCGGCTTGCGCACGATATGATAGGTCGATGTTGTTGCCAGGGCAATAATTATTACCCTAGCGATGTTGCAGACCCCATGTCAACGATATACCATTCGCGCCATGAATTACTTGTCTGGAATACGCAGGGCATCGTCCGGCCGGCGGAAGGCTTCACATCCATTTTACATGGTTTTGCTGTCGCTGCTTTTCATAACTTTGGCTACCGCGGCCTGCGCCAGGGGTTCGGCAGAAACGATCGCGGACCCATCACAGCCCACCGTCAAGCCGGCCATAACGGCTAGCGTCACGGAGACAGCCCCGTCGCCGACGCCAACCCTTCCACCAACCCCAACGCCACAGTTAGCGGCTATGGTAAACGGCCAGCCGATCCTGCTGCAAGACTACGAAAGAGAGCTCATGCGCTATGAGAAGGCGCAGGCGGAATTGGGATTGGCCCCCGGTGAAGGCGGCAGCGATCACCACCGACTTGTGCTGGACGCGCTGGTTGAACGCGAACTTTTGCGCCAGTCAGCGGCCGCGGCCGGTATCGCAATTACGCCACAAATGGTAGAAGAGCGCATTGCCGAACTGCGCCAAACGGCCACTGAATTTGGTTCATTCGACGAGTGGCTTGCGGCTAATCAATGGAGCTTGCCCGAATTTTCCGAGGCGCTGGGCAAGGAGATGTTGGCGGAAAAGGTAATCGCCCAGATTACGGCCGACGTACCGACAACAGCCGAGCAAGTACGCGCCAGTTATATCCAGGTCGACGACCCGGACCTGGCTGCCTCGCTGGCTGAGCAGTTAGCCGCAGGCGCGGACTTTGCCGAACTGGCTACTCGCTACTCGCGTGATGTCCTCACCGCCTCTTCCGGTGGCGATCTGGGCTTTTTCGCCCGGGGTTCACTGCTTATTCCGGAATTGGAGGATGCAGCCTTTAGCTTGCGGCTGGACGAAGTGAGCGACGTGATCACTGCCGCCACCCCGGCTGGAGACGGCAGCAGCTACTATTTGATCAAAGTTACTGATCGCGATCCGGCCCGCCCCTTAACCGCTTCGCTGCGCCAACAATTGCTTGAAGACCGCTACGCGGCCTGGCTAGATGAAACCTGGACAAACGCGACTATTGTTTATCTCTTAGAAAATGAGCCATAGCGGCCCATCAGGTGGAGTCACCGCCAATCCGGCTAGCCCAATCGTTACCCAGAATGACGAGGAGATCATATGCACCCTCCGGTTCCGTTTCTTCACTCACGTTCAGCGGCGGTATGCCCATTTGCTGGACCAGGTAACGAGCCGTGTAGGGATGTGAACCATAGTCGACGATGCGCGAAGTCTTGTATGTCGCCGAGTCCGCATTACCAATTTCCGCAACATTGATCCCGATATCTTCTAGATAGGCCTGGGTATCGGCCGCCAACCCAAAGACGGCGGTGCCGTTGTATATCGCCACCCTGGCGCTTTCATTTTCCATTAGGTGCTGCAGATCATCAATTACCGGCGTGGGAATAGCCGGCATGGCAAAGACTTCATCTCTTAACTGGCGGATTTCCTCGCGGCGCGGTACCAGGACCTGGCGGCCGTCGGGCGTCGTTTCAATGTAGACTTGGTCGTAATCTAGGACCACGGACCGGATATTCCCAGCCGAGATATCCTGCATCAACAGCGCCAGTTCCAGAGCGTCTTCCAGCGGGAGGTTCGTCTTTACATTGGTCTTGAAATTGCGCCATAATGCCGGTGATTGCGCTATCAACTGCGGAAGTTGATTCAAACGCATGACCTGATCGCGAACCGCCATTAACACTGCCTGCTGCCGCGCGGCGCGGTCCACATCACCGCCAAATGTTGCGCGCGTTCGCGCATACTTGAGCGCAGTCGCGCCGTCCAGGCGCTGTTTCCCAACCTGGATAGAAAAGGGCTCATAACCGTAACAATTGTCCGGATAGTCCGGATCATCAATCGCTTCCGACACGTCAATGACAATGCCGCCGATTAGATCAACTGCCTGTTCAAAACTCTTGAAATCGACCGTAACGTAATAATCGATCGGAATGCCCAAGAGTGCCTCAACTGTTTCCTGAGCAAGCGCCGGGCCGCCACCAGGATATTCGTAGATCTGGCCGAAATAGTACGCCTGGTTAATCCGATCGACGCCAAATCCAGGTATCTCCACCCAAAGGTCGCGCGGCAGCGAAAACAATGCTGCCGACATGCTCTTAGGATCGACAGTGGCTATCATCAACGTATCACTATGGTTGGGGCCCTCTTCGTCACAGCGCTGGTCGGTGCCCAAAAAGAGAATATTTACGCGCTCACTGCCCGACCACGGTTTCAGCGCATCCGTCTCGATTACCGGCAGTGGTTCATCACCTTGCGCTTCAGCAGGTGATTCACCGGTGGCCGGCGTCTGATCCGCCTCGACATCCCCATCCGGCACAAACTCACCTACTTCCGCCGGAAGCGACGAAGCAATACCACGCACAGTGCCAAATAGCCACCAGGCGCCGGCCAGAACAATGGCAAGCAGAATTGCTGACAGCAATAGCAATACCCAGGGCGGCAGCCTGACGGCTGACGGGGCGCGACGACCTTTTTGCTCGGAGCTCATTTTCTACAACACCGGTCGATTCCTTTCACAATTTATCGGCTCAGGTACCGCCTAAGCCAATTTGCTTTCCTGGCCGGGAGATTACTCCAGCCATTCTTGCTGTGCGTGACCAAATTCACATAAGCGCATCTGATCTTAACGATTCGTCCCATGCTTGACAAGTAGGATTGCGCCTCTATAATGAGCCGTACAAGAAAGTAGATAAAGCGTTGATTGGGACGAGTAACTATTTGACCAAAAGCAGAGAGTGGATGGCCAGAGGCTGAAAGCCACCACATTTGGCAAGAAGTGAAGACCCCCCAAGAGCGTCTGCCGGAACGGCAATTAGCGCCCATTATGGCAGACCGGTAAGCCCCGTTAAAGGCTGCAATGAGCGCAGCGGCGCATGCGTCGCTGCGGAATTTGGGTGGAATCGCGATCGCCATCGCCCCAGAACGGGCGGTGGCGATCTTTTGTTTGGAGGTTAGTACCATGTCAGAAAACGGAAGTATTCCCTACGCGGAATCAGAACTTTATCGCAAGCGGCATTCGGCGGCGCATGTAATGGCTGAGGCTGTCTTAACCTTTTTTCCCAATGCCAAACTTGCAATCGGGCCTCCTATTGAAGATGGCTTCTACTATGATTTCGATCTCGGCATAGATGAGGAAGGTAAGCCGATTACCTTCTCACCGGAGGATTTGGAAGCAATCGAA
>JBJYWX010000378.1:0-3719 GCA_046259695.1 Promineifilaceae bacterium (SeqCode)
CGTTCATGATGGAGGTATCCACCACCAGAACGAACATGGCCATTGCCAACAGGATAGCCAGCCGGTTGCTCTTGCTGTTACTGGCCTCAGTTTCCGCAGCCATGATCACCACTAGCATTACTGCTTGCCAAGCATAGACAATTGTTAAGCACTATGGTTACAGAGAACATTTTGCCGGCCGAAATCGGACCTTCCTGGGAGCGATCGGCTAGGAGCTTGGCTGATGGATGTGGATGAGAACGCTTCCGCTGGAAACCATTCTCATCCGTCCAGGCCAAAGCCATAGTGTGTCACTGGCTCCAACAGTCGCACACTATGAGACGCTCCGCCGGTAAACGGTTGTTAACCGGCGTTAGCGCACTTTATTCCTAATTGAATGCTGTTCTTTACGGCATCGTCGCCGGATAATATTCGTTTTCCCGGCGATATTTGATCATGGCCGACCACTTCATGATGTCCAGGAGCAAACCCAGAGCTACCCACATCCAGTCCCAGCCCTGTACCCCGCCGGGGGCGGACCAAGCCAGCATGTACATGACGGTCGTAAAGGGTAGGAAAATGATACCTAAAAGCGGTACCAGCCAATCGCCCCTCCAGACAAGATCCCAGCGTGCACTAAAAATCCAGGCTAATACAAGGAAAATCCGGGGTGCAAGTCCAATACCAATAGCAAGCAAACACCCACAACCCAATCCTAGTAACATCGTTCAAACCTCCTTATTTCATAGGTGATCAAAGCAGGAACTGCTCTGCTCGTCGGCTCGCGACCAGCTTCTTGCAGGTTTCTACTTGTTATGCTAAATCCATTCACACACATACAGATGCACGCGCCAAACTGGGGCAAAATCCTGTTGATCGCACTGCATACATCCTTTATGGCCTTTCGTGTCAGATACGTCTTGAAGTTGTTATGCGTTCACCTCCTCGCGCCTTCTGCGCATAAAGAATTTAATTATCTCATCAACCAGTACCAGCGCTAGGGCGAAAGCAAGGCACAGGAGCCACTGATCTAGAGTGAGCGACTGTAAATCAAGGAAGCTCTGCAGGAAACCAAGCGTGGTCGGCAAGAGCACCATGAGCAGGGCCAGCGCATACAGGGCCAACTGATGGCGATCATGCAGAATGTCGCGATTAAAAGCGCTGGCTGTCTCGCTGCGGCTGATTAACCCGATGGCTATATTGAGCAGTGAGAAGACAACGAAACCCATCGTGGCAGCCAGGGTTGCGCTGGAAGGTTCATAGCGATCCTCGATATAGAGCGTAAACACCGCCATCAGGATGCCGATGAACGCGATTCGCGCCCACTGGGATAACGTCAGAATCGGCTCGTTCAGCGGCCGTGGTTTGCGTTCCATAAGATCTGCGGCAGGCATGTCGAAACCCAGCGCGACGGCGATTGGAACCTGGACCAGGAAGTTAATCCACAAGATCTGAAACGGCGTAAACGGGATTCCGTCGAGGATCAAGAAAAGCGCCGCCCCCAGGAAAGTTGCGATGAAGGCCACCAATGCCGTCATCTGGAAACGAATGAAGTGTGACAAATTGTCATAGATGGCCCGGCCATACTCCACAGCCTTCACGATGGTGGCAAAATTGTCATCGGTCAGAATCATCACCGCCGCACCCTTAGACACTTCCGTACCTGTGATGCCCATGGCCACGCCGATGTCGGCCTTCTTCAGTGCCGGGGCGTCGTTGACACCGTCGCCGGTCATAGCCACGATGTTCTCCTGCTCCTGCAGCAGCCGCACCAGGCGAATCTTGTCTTCCGGCGCCACGCGCGCCACCACGCCGATATCCGGCAGTTCCTCCAGCAGCTCTTCATCGCTTTTGGCCGCGAATTCCGCGCCGGTGAGCGCTTTGCCCTCGATGCCCAATTCGCGCCCAATTGCGGCGGCGGTTACGGCGTGGTCTCCTGTAATCATCCGCACCTGGATGCCGGCGTTGTGGCATTTGGCAATAGCGTCCCTGGCTTCGGCGCGCGGCGGATCTACAATGCCGACCATAGCCAGCAGAGTCAGGTCCTGCACGCTGTCTATTAGATTGCCCTTCGGCTCGAACGTCTTGGGGTCAAAATCCTTGCGCGCCACGACCATAACGCGTTCGCCCTCCGCCGCTATGCGCTCGTTCTCATCCAGGGCAAGCTGGCGGTTTTCATCAGAGATTGCTGCGATCTCTCCCTCTGGCAGCCAGTACGATCCGCCGCGAGCGATCAAGACATCCGGCGCACCTTTCACAAAGCAGCGCACCACCTCTTTGCCCTGCTCATTGGCCATCTTGTGGAAGGTAGCCATGAACTTATAGTCCGAGTCAAAAGGCACTTCAGCAAGGCGTGGATACATCTCACGAGCGCCGTCCACGCTGATGCCGCCCTTTTCTGCAAGAACTATTAGAGCTCCTTCGGTTGGATCACCGATCAAGGAACCGTTGTCGAGCCGGGCATCTGCACACAGCGCCATTGGCAGCAAGATCTGCTTGAGGTCGACTTCTTCACCGCCCGCGCTCAGCAATTTCCCTTCCGTGTTATAAGCCAGCGTCGACTTTTGCCATGGCAGCAAATCAGCCGCGCCCGGCGCGAGCGCCACTGTGCCGACCGTCCCATAACCTTCGCCAGTTACTTCAAAGCGGTTGCGTCCAGGAACGGTGAATTCACGGGCGGTCATCTTATTCAGGGTCAAGGTGCCCGTTTTGTCAGAGCAGATGGCCGACACCGAGCCCAACGTCTCCACTGAGGGCAGACGCTTGACGATGGCGTTCATCTCGGCCAGCTTGCGCGTGCCCATCGAGTACATCGTCGTCACTACAGCGGGCATGCCGGTAGGAATGGCCGAAATCGCCAGGGCAACCCCGGCAATAAAGATTTCGTTGAAATCCTGTCCATTGCGCAGACCCAAAATTACCATGAGCAAGAAGGCCAGGCCGGCGATGCCGGCAATGATCCTGGTCAGGCGGTCAAGCTGCTTTTGCAGCGGCGTCTTGTCGGCCTCGGTCTTATTCAGGAGGTCGGCGATGTTACCCATTTCCGTCGCCATGCCGGTGGCGGTCACAATATATTCACCGCGGCCGCGGGTGACCGACGTATTCATGAAAGCCATGTTGTGCCGGTCACCGAGCGGAACTTCCGCCTGCTCAATCACATCGACCGTCTTGGGTGAGGCCACGCTTTCGCCGGTCAGGGCCGCTTCTTCAATTTCAAGCGCGGCCGCAATGAAAAGGCGGCCGTCAGCCGGCACGCGATTGCCGGCTTCTACCAGGGCAATATCGCCGGGCACAATTTCTTCGGCGTCAATCTCGATCGCCTGGCCGTCGCGGCGCACGCGGGCGATATCTTTCATCGTATCGGCCAGTGCAGCCAGGCTTTCCTCAGCCTTGGCCTCGCCGCGCAGGCCAAGAACCGCATTGAAAACTGTCAGGCTGACCAGCACGAGGGTCGTGCCCCATTCACGGGTCACGACGAAGCTTACCGCAGCGGCTATAAGCAAGATGACTTGCATAAGATCCTGGTATTGGCGCAGGAAGGCCTGCAGACCAGTTTCTTTCTTACCGGCGGCCAGGACATTCTGGCCATACTGCTGTAAACGCTGTTGAGCTTCGCCGGCACTCAGTCCTTTGGCCGGATCCACGTCAAATTTTCGCGCGACCTCATTCGCGGTCATCGCATACCAGTTAGTATCTGCACTGTTACTCATATCACTTTCACCCCGGCTCACTTAATAGAC
>JBJYWX010000379.1:0-3292 GCA_046259695.1 Promineifilaceae bacterium (SeqCode)
TGTGACATTTCGGCCGGCGGCCTGAATGTCTCCAGCCAAGTCGGTACCGGGCGTCGGGTTTTTCGGCGATCTGATCCCTGTCACCATCCTACCTGCGAGCGGCCCCTTGCGAATGGCCGTGTGCGCAGTCGTCGCTGCCGCGGCGTGAATTTTGACCAGCACTTCGTTGTCTCTGGGAACCGGTTTTTCGACCTCTCCGAGCTGCAGCACATTGGGTGATCCGTACTTCTCTTGCACAATTGCTCTCATGATTTTTCTCTCCTATGAACGGGCTGGGGAGCAGCTCAGAGGGAACGGGGTTCCCAGCCGGCTGCTCCTTGGAAGCAAACTGTTTGGCCTTTACTGGGCAGTTTTGAGAGCAAACTGCTGCCAACGCTTGACGGTTACGCTCTTGACCAGAAGCCACACGGCCAGGAGCATCTCTCCCACGAATGTGACCTGGCTGATCACAATCCCGAAATCGGGCAGCAGCAGACCGGCGATGGAGTCGAATACGTAGCCCACTCCAGCAATGAGCACCAGAACACCCAACCATTTGGGCATGGCCGCCGTTTGCAAGGCGAGGACGCCGACCAGGACAAGGTGCAGGCCAAACATCACCAGCCCTAAATCCCAGGCATCGTTAAAGGACTGCAGGGCCATCTGTACACCCGCCGGTCCCGCTGCACTTTGCAGGAGGCTCAGGGCGCGGATGAGCTCCATGATGGCCATGACCAGGACCGCGCTGTAGACCAGGCGGAACCAGCCCCCGAGGAGCGATAAACCGCGGTTGGTCGGTACAAAAAATATGTACAAGCCCCAGGCCACGATCACATCCAGAACGGCGACGACGATGAAGCCCAGAACCGCCAACCGGAATGGGAACTCATTGGCCAGCAAATTGTTCATCGTCGCCGCGGCATCACCGGGCACAAAAGTGTTTTGAATCACGAAAAAATTGGCTAGGATAGCCGGGAACATCATCAGTACCAGCCCTAACCCGGCGACGATCGCTGCTGTACGCTGCGCGCCACCAAACGTCTGCTCTTCCATTTCTACTGCACTCACTACTGTATTGTTGATCATGTCATTACTCCTTCCTTATATAAATAACTCGCTATTTACTGTCCAGCCCATCTGCTTGATCGCCATCCACAGCCACGACCGAGATCAAGGGCAGGCCCAGATCGCGCACTTTGCGCAGCAGACCGTAGAGCGCTGCTTGATCGACTACTGAACCACTTAAGAGTGTCTCTCCATCGACGGTGCGCGTGACGGTCATGCCTTCGAACCATTCTGCCCACTCGTCACCCAGGAATCCTTTGATCCTGATTTCGTAAGCCGTGGGTATGTTCTGCTGGTTATCTCTGCCGGTCATTATTTGGACCCTTTGCGGCCAATGCTGCGCATCTGGCCATCCGTTCAACATGTCCCCAAGGATAACGGCCAGGTGGTATCAACGTATAGACACGAAAGTGTCGTTTGTGGTGTTGTTTTGGAATGATTAGCGAGGAAAGGTGTTACAGAACGACCCCGCGCGCCGCGCGATCGGCTCTATACTAGGCCCAGTTCGCGCGCCCGCGCCACAGCTTCGGTGCGTCGCTGTACGCCCAGTTTGGCAAAGATGCGGCGGTTGTGCCCCTTCACGGTATTGACCGCGAGGAAAAGCCGCTGGCCAATTTCGCGGTTGGAAAGTCCTTCGGCGACGAGCTGCAGCACCTCCAACTCCCGGTCACTCAAGGGCTCCGCCAGCGGCTGCACCGTGGGAAGAGACGGCGGCTCAGGCATACCAGCCCCCGCAACCGCGGCCAGGAGCCTGCCCGTGTAGGCGGGCTTCAGGCCCTGCCGGGCAGCCAGCGCAAGCAAACTGGCCATCGCGGGGCCTTCGTCGAGGAAGAGACGCGTGAAACCGCCCGGCTCGGCCAGCGTCAGCGCCTGCTCCAATAGAGACAGCGCCGTATCGTCATCGCCTTGAGCATGGCAGGCCAGCGCCTGGAGTAAAAGTGCTTCCAACTGTGCGTTCACCTCACCCCTGGCTTCTACCTCTGCACGCCAGGAAGCGAGGAGCTCGCCGGCCGAGGCGGCGTCTCCTCGCGCCAGATAGACCCGCGCCTGGCCGGGAGGAAGCAGGTACCGGTCAGCCACCGCCGTGGCTTCCGACAGGTCACCCTGCTGCAGCAGCAAGCGCACGCGCACGGCGGCCGTTTCGAGCAGACGGCCCGGGAAATTCAGCGGGCGCAAAAAGCGCTCCGCCTCATCCAGCAGCGGCGCCGCCCCGGCAGCGTCACCCCGTGCCAGGCGTACGCGCGCGAGTAGGGCCCAGCACCCCGCGGGCGTGTCCACCGTCTCCATCTGCTGTGCCAGTCCCAGGGCTTGCTGGGCACAGTCAGCGGCGAGATCCAGCTCATCCCATTCATATTGCAGCCGGGCCAAACCGAGCGCGGCTTCGGCGCCCACGGGCAGGGGCGGTTCTCCGGCCAGCGCCAGGGCACGCTCAAAATTCTCGGCCGCGCGATGCAGCTTGTTTTCCGTTTCCTGAATTTGGGCCAGGCTGGTCAACGCGGCGAGCGTGAACATGCTGTTGCCCGAAGCCTCGCCGAGGGTAATCGCCTCAGCGTAGGTCTCACTAGCAGCAGCCTTATCGCCCCGATACTGGTAGGCAAGGCCCAATGCCCAGGTCGCGGCCGCGCGCACGGGCAGATTTTCGGGATGGAGATTGGCCAGCGCCCGCTGCGATTGGGCCAACAGCGTTTCCATATCACGCGCGGGAACGGCCGACATGGCGCGAATGGCGGCGATCTGCCCGATCAGATCGCGTGTCTCCTCGGTCGGGTCCGCCGGCAAGGCCGCTTCGGCGGCTGCCAGCTTCTCCTCGACGGCGGCGACAGCTTGTCCCTGCATGGTCATCACCGTGGCGTAGGTAACCCATAAAGAGGGCCTCGCGTTCAGCGCTTCGTCGGGCAGCGAGGCCAGCCACTCCCTGACCGGAGACAACACGCCGCGAAAGTGCAGGGGCATCCCCTGCCCTTCAAGCAGGCGCGCAGCAAGGTCTATGTCATTGGCGGCGGCGGCGTGTTGGAACGCCTCCAGCTCGAACCCGTTGGCTTCATACCACGCGCTGGCCCGCCGGTGCAGTTCAGATATGCCCCACCCTGCATCGGGGCCGGAGTTGGCAAGGCTTCGCCGTAAACGCTGCTGCAGCAGTTCAGCAAAGAGATGATGGTAGCGGAACCAGCGCCGCTCATCATCCAGGGGTACGGTAAAAAGATTGGCCTGCTGCAAATACTCCAACGTCGCCTGCCCACCGGCGGAA
>JBJYWX010000380.1:0-12011 GCA_046259695.1 Promineifilaceae bacterium (SeqCode)
TATGCCCTGGTTCTCATCCGCCCCCTGGCCATGCCCCGCACCTCCAGCGGCAAGTTCCAGCGCCGCGCCTGCCGCCAGGCATTTCTCGACGGGCAGCTTGAGGTATTGGGAGAATGGCGCAGCAGGGAAGGTTCGAAAAGCGATCACGCCGGGCAGCTGCTGCCGGGACAGCCGGGGTCAGGACTACCGGGGCCAGGGCAGCCACGGGTGGCTGCCCCTACAGAGTCGGGTGACAATTGGGTCGGCGCGGCAGAAATTGCCGCCTGGTTAACCGCGCATCTGGCGGCCATGCTGGACCTGCCGGCGCGGGCAATCGACAGCGCGCAGCCGCTGGTTGATTTCGGCCTGGACTCTGTGCAAGCGGTGGAACTTGTCGCCGCGCTCGAAACATGGCTCGATCGCCCGCTCTCGGCCACGCTTGTCTGGGACTACCCGACTATAGATGCCCTGGCCGGCTATCTGGCTGCATCGCCGGCGGCGCCGGAGCAGGTGACCCAGGTGGAGGCGGCTCCGGTGGAGGCGGCGGGGTTTGGCCGCGAGCCTGTCGCGGTAATTGGTATCGGCTGCCGTTTCCCCGGCGTAGAAGGACCGGATGCATTCTGGCAGGCGCTGCGCGACGGCCGTGATCTGATTCGTCAGACGCCGGAGGAGCGCTGGGAGGTAAATGCGTATTACCAGGAGGGCGCTGAACCGCAGCCGGGCAAGACGAATACGCGCTGGGGCGGTTTCCTCGACGGCGTGGACCAGTTCGACGCCGCCTTTTTCGGCATTTCGCCACGCGAGGCGGCACGCATGGACCCGCAGCAGCGCCTGCTGCTGGAAACGGCGTGGCAGGCCATTGAGCACGCCGCAGTAAACCCGGCATCGCTCGCCGGCAGCAAGACCGGTGTCTTTATCGGCATCAGCAGTTACGACTATTCGCGCCTGCAGTTCAGCCGCAGCGCGACCATTGACGCCTATGCCGGCACGGGCAACGCGCACAGCATCGCCGCCAACCGTCTCTCGTACACACTCGATTTACGCGGGCCGAGCCTTGCGGTCGATACCGCCTGTTCCTCTTCCCTTGTCGCCACGCACATGGCAATGCGCAGCCTGCGGGAGGGCGAATCGGACCTGGCGCTGGCCGGCGGCGTGAACCTTATTTTAGGGCCGGAACTGAGCATCGCCTTCTCCCAGGCGCGGATGCTGGCGGCTGACGGCCGCTGCAAGACCTTTGACGCCGCCGCCGACGGGTACGTGCGGGGCGAAGGGTGCGGCGTTTTGCTGCTCAAACGGCTGGCAGACGCGCAGCGGGACGGCGATCCCATTCTGGCCGTGCTGCGCGGTTCGGCGGTCAACCAGGACGGACGTTCCAACGGCCTCACCGCGCCCAGTGGGTTGGCCCAGCAGGCGGTCATCCGCGCGGCGCTGGCCGACGCCGGCGTCGATGCCGCAGCCATCGGTGCTCTGGAAGCGCATGGCACCGGTACCCGCCTCGGCGATCCGATCGAAGTACATGCTCTGCAGGCCGTTTTCGATCAAGACCACGACGCGCCGCCGCTGCCGGTAGGCTCGGTCAAGACGAACGCCGGACATTTAGAAGCGGCGGCCGGCGTGGCGGGCATGATCAAGATCATTCTTGCCCTGCAGCAGGAATCGCTGCCGCCCCATTTGCATCTCAAGAGACTTAATCCGCACATCAACCTGGATAAGTCGCGCCTGGTCATCGACGGGCAGGCGCGTTCCTGGCCGCGCGCCGGCCAACCACGGTTGGCCGGCGTCAGTTCGTTTGGTTTCGGGGGAACGAACGCGCATATTGTGGTGCAGGAAGCGCCGGAGGTGGCAGGTGGCAAGGGGCAGACCTGGCACGGGCAGGTTGCAAGCGGGCCGCGGCTGCTCCTTCTTTCAGCGCGTGACGAGAAGGCGCTGGGCGAGCTGGCCAGCGCTTACGGACGCTTTTTGGACGCGCACCCGGAGATAAACCTTGACGATTTTTGCTATACGGCCAATACCGGCCGCAGTTATTTCGACTATCGCCTGGCGCTGGCAGCGGAGACAACGGCCGAGATGGCGGATGCTTTACGCAACTGGGCCAGTTGTGCTGCGGCGGGCAAGACGGCATCTAGCCCACCGGTTGTTTTCCTGTTCACGGGCCAGGGGGCGCAATATGCCGGTATGGGCCGGCGGCTTTATGAGAGTGAACCAGTTTTTCGCGCTGTAATCGATCAATGCGAGGCTATTTTACAGGCCGAGGAAGGCTGGTCGCTGCGCGAAGTGATTGGGCAGGTACAAGACCAAGAGCAGGCACGGGGAGCTGGCCCAAGCGGGGCGGCGATCGACGATACGACCTATACGCAGCCGGCGCTGTTTGCCGTCGAAGTGGCCCTGGCCCGTTTGTGGCGCTTTTGGGGCATTGAGCCAGCGGCGGTGATCGGTCACAGCGTGGGGGAATTCGCGGCCGCGGTTGAAGCCGGGATTTTGAGCCTGGAAGAGGGCCTGCGGTTGGTCGCAGCCCGCGGCCGCCTGATGGGCGGCCTGCCGCGAGCGGGCCTGCCGCAGGCAGGGCGCATGGCCGCGGTCTTTGCTCCGGCGCACGAGGTAGAACCGCTTATCGTCAAGGCCGGCGCCGCCGGCGTGGTCGAGATCGCCGCCTACAACGCGCCGGACAGTGTTGTGATCTCCGGCGCGGCGGAAGCGGTGTCGGCCGTGCTTGCCGCGCTGGAGACGGCTGGGATAGAGACGCGGCCCCTCGCGGTCTCACATGCTTTCCACTCGCCTTTAATGGGGCCCATTCTGGAAAAATTTGAAGCCGTCGCCAGCACCTGTAACTTCCAGGCCCCGCGCCTGCCTTTTGCCTCTAACCTGAGCGGCGATCTACTGCACGCGGCGCCTGACGCGCTTTACTGGCGCGAGCACGTGCGCCGGCCGGTGCGCTTTGCCGAGGGCATGGCGGCGGTAATGGCCGCTGTCGACGGGGAGCCGGTCTTGTTGGAAATCGGCCCGCAGCCTCATTTAAGCGGCCTGGCGCGGCGCATGGCCGTAGATGCTTTGGCGATACTCCCTTCCTTGCGGCAGGGGCAGGATGACTGGGCGGTTATGCTGGAAACGTTGGGCCGCCTTTTTACGCTTGGCGCAACGCCCGATACCGGTCGTTTTTATGCCGGCCGTGATGCTCCGGGGCCGGCTCGGCGGCGCATCGCCCTACCCACCTATCCATTCCAACGGCAGCGTTTTTGGTTGGAAGCGGATACCTGCCGCGGCATTGGCAATAGGATTGCCGCTGATTTTCCTGCCGGGCATGGTAGCGAACTGCTGCGCCTGCCGACGGCCGTGCCTGTTTTTGAGGCGCGCTTGCCGGCAATGCCATCGGAAACCGCGCTGCGCGCGCACCTGATCGACGTGGCGCGCGCCTTCTGGGGCGACGGCGACCATGAACTATCGACCTGGCAGCCGGCCGGCGGCAGCTTGGGTGAGGCGGAGGGCGCGGCCGGCACGCTGCGCGTGCAGACAACCCTGGGAGCTTCTTCTAATGAAGGCGCCTCTTTCCAGCTTTTCGGCTATGAGGAAGCGGCCGGGACATGGGCCCTGCTGGCGGCGGGCGAGCTGCGCCGCCAGCAGGGTGCCGAGGCGCCGATCACAAGCAGCGCCGCCAGGCCGGCGGAGGCACTTCGCGAGCCGGCGCCGGACATCGCGGCCGGCACGGCCGATTTGCTCCCTGCCCGGCCAGCCGACCTGCACAGCGCGGCGCCGGAAGCACGCCAGGCGCTATTGCAGCGCTATCTCCAGGCCACGCTGGGCCAGATCCTGGGCATGGACGCGGTGCCGCTGCCGCTTGACCGTCCCCTGGACAGCCTGGGCCTGGACTCGTTGATGGCCCTGGAATTGAAGAACCGCCTGGAAAGTGAGCTGGACCTGGCCGTGGGTGTGGCCGATCTGCTGCGAGGGCCGGCCATTGGCGAGCTGGCGCAGGCGCTGGCAAGCCGCGCGGAAGGAACGGCCCCACCCGCCGCACCGCCGCTGGCACCGGTCACGATTCCCGGCGAGCCTGGACCGCTCTCCCACGGCCAGCAGGCGATGTGGCTGCTACAGCAGCTGCTGCCGCCCGACCTGGCCCTGAATGTAGCCGGCGCGGCGCGGCTGTCCGGCCCGCTGGACAGCGACGCCTTGCAGCGGGCGCTGGATCGCCTGGTCGCTCAGACCGGTGCACTACGTACTGTTTTTACTGTGGATGAAGATGGCGCACGGCCGCTGCAGGTTGTGCAGGACTCGATGGCCGTGCCCCTGGAGCAGGTAGAGGCCGTGGGGTGGGAAGAAACGGCCGTTGAGCAGTTCCTGCAGCGGGAGGCGTACCGTCCCTTTGACCTGGGGCAGGGTCCCCTGCTGCGCCTCGTCCTGCTGCAGACGGCAGAGGCGCGAGGGGGCAAGGGCGCCGGCGGGGCGGAGTACGCGCTGCTGTTCTCAGTTTGTCACCTGGTGACTGATTTTTGGTCGATGGCGCTGTTGGTGCAGGATCTGTACCGGTTCTATCTCGCGGAGGCGCAGTTAACAGTTAACAGTGAACAGTCAACAGAAGGAACAGAGAACCTCGAACGGGGAACGGGGAACGGGGAACGGGGGACTGATGACTGGCGGCTGGCGGCTGAGGACAGGCAACTGGCAACTGGCAACCGGCAACTGGGGATGGCGGATTATGCGCGGTGGCAGGCAGAGCTGCTGGAAAGCGAGGTGGGTCGTGCGCAGCGTGACTATTGGCTGGGCCAATTAGACGGCGAACTGCCGCGCCTCAATCTGCCGACCGACCGGCCGCGGCCGGTAATGCAGACTTACGAAGGGGACACGGTTTCGCGCCCCTTGCCGCCCCGGCTGGTGGAGCGCCTGGCCGCGCTTTGCCAGGCGGAAGGGGTGACGTTGGCCACGGCGCTGCTGGCTGCTTTCCAGACTTTGCTGCATCGTTACAGCGGCCAAGACGATTTGCTGGTGGGCATGGTGCTGAACGGCCGCGGGCGGGCCGCCTTGCAGTCGATGGTCGGGTACCTGATTAACCCGGTGGCGCAGCGCGCAAATTTCAGCGGCGATCCGACTTTTCTGGCTTTCCTACAGCAGGCACGGCAGCGTGTGTTGGGCGCGATGGACCACCAGGATTACCCACTGCCCCTGCTGGCGGCGGAGCTGGCCGCGGACGGCCGTCTGGCGCTGGAACCGGGGCGCCCGCCGCTGTTCGAAACGCTCTTTATTATGCAGCGCGCGGGAAGCCATGCCGGTCTGGACCTCGGGGCGTTTGCCCTTGGCACATCCGGAGCGCGTTTGCAGGCCGGCGATTTGATTATCGAATCACGGCCGCTGCAAGGGCTGCCGGCGCAGTTTGACCTGACGCTGATGGTGTCCGAAGTCGGCGCAGGGTTGACGGCCGTTCTGCACTACAACACCGATCTCTTCGACGCATCGACCATGTCGCGCATGCTGATTCACCTGGAAACGCTGCTGGCAGGCGTTATCGAGGATCCGGCGCGGCCCGTTTCGCAGCTGCCACTGCTGCCGCCGGACGAGGAGCAGCGCCTGCTGCGCGATTGGAACGATACGGCCGCGCCTTACCCGCGCCATAAACGTCTGCACCAGCTCGTGTTTGAGCAGGCCGGGCGGACGCCGCAGGCGCGCGCCATCACTTTCGGCGCCACCAGTTGGAGCTATGCCGAGCTGGCAGCGCGGGCGGCCGATATCGCTGCCCAATTAGACGCGCTTGGCGTGGGCGAAGGCGCCCTGGTCGGTCTTTATCTCGAACGATCTCCGGACATGGTGGCCGCGCTGCTAGGCATTCTGCAGGTTGGCGCGGCGTATGTGCCGCTGGACCCCGATTTTCCCGCCGAACGCCTGCAGCTTATGATCGAGGATGCGCAGCCGGCGGCGATGGTGACGCAGTGGTCGCTAGTGAACAGCAAACAGTTAACAGTTAACAATGAACAGTTAACAGTTAACAATCAACACGCAACAGTCAACGGTGAATCGTTGCCAGTTGACGGTTCGCAGTTGATAGTTCTCAGTTCTCAGTTCCCAGTTCCCGGTTCCCAGTTCCCCGTTCCCAGTTCTGAGTTCTCGGGGGCGGCGTATGTGATTTATACGTCGGGATCGACGGGGCGGCCGAAGGGTGTGGTTATTTCGCACCAGGCGGCGGTGAATTTTCTCTGGTCGATGCGCCATGAGCCAGGCATGAATGCCGCCGGCAGGCTGCTGGCGGTAACGACACTCTCTTTTGACATCGCCCTGCTGGAGCTGCTGCTGCCGCTCATTTGCGGGGCGGAAGTCGTGATCGCCGCACGTGAGGAGGCAATGGACGGCGAGCGGCTGGCGGCGCTGCTTGAAGAACATGCGATCACGTTAATGCAGGCCACGCCTGCTACCTGGCGCCTGCTGCTCGACGCGGGCTGGGCCGGCAGCAAGGCATTAACCATCCTGTGCGGTGGCGAAGCGCTGGCCGCGGACCTGGCGGCGAAACTGCTGCCGCGCTGCCGGGCGCTGTGGAATATGTACGGGCCGACGGAGACCACGGTCTGGTCGACTATTGCCCCTGTCTCAGCGGCCGGCGGGCCGCCGCCTATCGGCCGTCCTATTGCCAATACGCAGGTTTATTTGCTCGACGACAATTTGCTGCCGGTGCCTACCGGTGCGGTGGGCCAGCTTTACATCGGCGGTGACGGCGTGGCCGAGGGGTACTGGCGGCAGCCGGAGCAAACGGCCGAGCGCTTCCTGCCCGATCCGTGGGCGGCTGGCGAACCGTCCAGCAAGCCGCGTATGTACCGCACCGGCGATCTGGCGCGCTATTTGCCCGATGGAAATTTGCTGCACCTGGGCCGGAATGATTTTCAGGTCAAGGTGCGCGGCTACCGCATCGAGCTGGGCGATATCGAAACGGCCGTTTCTCGCCACCCCGCGGTGGCGAGAAACGTCACAGTGGCCCAAGACGCAGCCGGCGGCGATACGCGGCTGGTAACCTACTGGACGGCCGAGGCCGGACAGCCGGCGCCCACGCCTGCCGAGCTGCGGGTTTTCCTGCAGCCGCTGCTGCCCGACTATATGCTGCCGGCGGTATTTGTGCGCCTGGAAGAACTGCCGCGCACGCCGAACGGCAAAATCGATCGCCGCGCCCTGCCGCAGCCGCCGGCCACGCGTGAAGCTGTCTCCGCCGGCTATGTCGCGCCGCGCAACGAGCTGGAGCGTGAGCTGGCCGAGCTTTGCGCCAGTGCGCTGGCGCTGGAACGGGTGGGCGTTTTTGATAACTTCTTCGAACTGGGCGGTAACTCACTGGCCGCGGCGCGGCTGGTCTTCCAGGCCCGCGAGCGATTCGGCGTGCCGATTCCCCTGCGCCTGCTTTTCCAGCAGCCGACGGTAGCCGGCCTGGGCCGGATTGTTGCCGAAGGGCTGCAGGCGCCGGTTGCGCAAGCGGGTGAAAATGGGCATGGGTCCAATGGGTATCATGTAGCTGCCTGGGGCGAGATGACGCGCGAAGTCCTGCAGGAGGCGGCACGGGCCGTGATTGAAGCGTATGGTTTTTCAGGCGCGGCGAGCCATGGGCGGGTTGAAGAAAATGGGCATGGGGAGGAACCAGGGCAGGTAGAGGCACCGCGTACGGTGTTGTTGACCGGGGCTACCGGATTCTTGGGCGCGTTCTTGCTGCGCGACCTGCTGGCCGATACGGAAGCGGCGGTGATTTGCCTGGTGCGCGCCGACGACGCGGCTCAGGGGCTGGCACGCATCAAGGAGACGCAAGAGCGCTATGCGGTGTGGAATGAAGCGCAGGCACACAGGATCACGGCCCTGCCCGGTGACCTGACACGGCCGTCGCTGGGGCTGTCTGAAGCAGCGTTCGCCAGCCTGGCGACGACCGTGGATGCCATCTATCACAACGGGGCAATGGTCAATTTTGTCTACGATTACAAAGCGCACGAGGCGTCCAATGTCCTGGCAACGGGCGAGATCCTGCGCCTGGCGGGGGCGCGCCCGCACGGCCCGGCGCCGGTCCATTTTGTTTCCACGCTCTCTGTGTTTCACGATGGGCGACACGCGCAAGCTGGTTGCGACACGGACGCTATCTATAGGGAAAACAGCGATCTTGACGCGCTCGAACTGCCTTTCGGCGGCTACGCGCAGAGCAAATGGGTGGCGGAGAAGCTGGTGCTGGCGGCCATGGCTCACGGCCGGCCGGCGGCCATATATCGCCCGGGCCTGATCGGCGGCGACAGCGAGCGCGGCGCCTGGAATACGGGCGACCTGATGTCGGCGATGGCCCTGGCTTGCGCCGCGGCGGGCGCGGCGCCGGAGCTGCAAGCAGCCGTGGATATTGCGCCTGTCGACTATGTCAGCCGGGCGATTGTGACCCTCGCCGGACGGCCGGCAGGGTGGGGCAAGGCATATCATCTGAGCAACCCGCAGCCCGCTGCTTACCAGGAAGTGCTTAGTTGGGCGGCCGCGGCGGGATTACCGCTCGCTACCATGCCTTTTGAAGCGTGGCGGCTGCGGTTGGCAAGTATGGTTCGCGAGCTTGGCGGCGGGCCATGGCAGGCATTTCTACCTTTGTTGGAGGAGGTTTCGGCCGATCAGATATTTATGCCCGCTATCGAGTGCCGGCAGGCGCAAGCCGGTCTTGCCGCAGCCGCGGTTGAACGCGGCGAGGAACCGCTGCGCTGCCCGCCGGTCGATGCGCGGCTGTTTGCTACGTATTTTGAGTTTTTCCAGCGGAATCAGGGGTTAACAGTTAATAGTGAACGGTTGGCAGTTGACAGTGGATAGTGAACTGTCAACAGGATGGATTGCAAGCGGAGCGATCATATTGCCTGCGTTGACCCGCGTCTACTGGGTGGTGTGCAGATGAGCGCCGCGCCGTGGTTTGTACAGCTGGTGAGCCCGGAGACTGCGCCAGCCCTGCTCGTTTGTTTTCCGCATGCGGGCGGCAGCGTGGCTCATTTTCGCGGGCTGGCACAAGCGCTGTCCGGGGCCTATGAGGTTTGGGCGGTGAATATGCCGGGCCACGGGGCGCGCTGGGCAGAGCGTGCGCCGGATGATATGGTCGCCCTGGCCGGGCGGCTGGCGGATGAACTGCTGCCGGTCGTGCAAAGCGAGGGACAGGAGACACGGCCGTTCGCGTTTTTGGGGCACAGCCTGGGCGCGCGGCTGGCGTTTGAAGTGGCGCGCTGTTTGCGCCGGCGTGGTGAACGGCTGCCGGCTTGCCTTTTTGTCGCTGCCTGCGCCGCGCCGCAGGTCCGCCCAGTCGGGCGGACCTGGCACACCCTAGCGGATGACGCATTGCTGGCCGAGCTGGCGCAGTACAACGGCCTGCCTGCCGAACTGCTGGCCGAGCCGGAGCTGCTGGCCCTCTTTTTGCCCGCGCTGCGCGCCGATTTATCCATGTTTGAGACGGCCGTTTATACGCCGGAAGCCCCTTTTGCCTTTCCTATTTGCGCCTTGGGCGCCAGCAGCGACCCGCTGGTTGACGTACAGGGATTGGCAGCATGGCGCGAGCAGACGACCGGCCTTTTTCGCCTGGCAGTGCTGGCGGGCGACCATTTCTTCCTGCAGAAAGAGGCGGCGGCGACGGCGGCTGAGATAACTACCCTTACCGCAGATAGGATATAGTGGACGCCAATGCGAGAAAGCAGCGCAAAAAGCAGCCACATAACCGGCACCTGATGGGCGATTCAAGAACCTGCCCTACACCTGCTACTCCCTCGAGGTAACTCCATGAAAGATTACGACACCCAACCCGCGCGATCTCGATCCTGGCACTACATCCTGCTCTGGCTGTTGGTGCTTGTTTCCCTGGGCCTCAATGCCTTTTTGATCTATACCCTTTACAATTTCCAGCAGCAGGCAAAGGAAAGCGTCAGCGAAGTCACGGCCATTTCCGAGATCCTCAACGCGGTCGAATCAGTCGAACTGCATAGTCTTGAGGTGCCGATTTCCATTGATGAGACGCTGCCTATTTCGCTCACAGTGCCTTTCAAGGACACGTTCACCGTTCCCATTCAAACCACGATTCCTATTTCCACTTCAATCGCAGTCAACGAGAATATCGCTGTCCCAATCAACGATGTAGTCAGCCTCAACCGCAATGCGCGCATTTTCATCTCCGTGCTCGGCCAGTCGATCCCGGTCGATATCCCCATCCGGGCTGACATCCCACTGAACATGCAGACCAATGTGCCGATTAATCTGGAAGTGCCGGTCAATCTGGAAGTGCCGATAGACATGGTGATCGAGGTGCCGGTGGACACTGAAGTGCCCATTAATGCCGAGGTGCCGGTGCAGATGGAGTTCCCCGTTACCATTCCAGTCGAGGATATGGGCCTCAACGACTTATTGGTCCAGGTTCAAGAGGGCCTGCGGCTGCTGGTGCAGATGCTGGAAGAACAGACACGCGGAAACTGAGGTGTAAGCGCCAGACAAAGCGCCGTCCAGCCGGGCAGAATGAGTATTTCCACACCAAGGAATTCAATAATGGTTTGTTGTCGATTATAATACTTTTGCTGCTAGAGCCTCTGCTAGCAAGATCAACAACCCATTGGAAAGGAATATACCATGCCCGGAAGTTTTGCTGTTCACATAGGTGGAGGAGCTTACCTGGATGCAGAGGGCAACCTGGTTTTCGGACCCCCTGACCAAGCACAAATATATGAGGCGCCGCAAGGTTTCCACATCGAGACGGACAAGATCAAGGACACGTTTAAGAGCCTTTCTGATCTCCTGCCTAAAGATGATGAAGCCAAGGCCAACTGGAAGAAGTGGGGCGTTCCCGCAGATCTTGTCGATTTCCTGGCCTCCATCGCCGGGGTAGCCAGTATCATCGCTACCGCCATCGCTGTTTACGCGTGGGCTATCGGGGTGCTGCTGACGCTCATGAGCTTGATGACCGATGATGAAGGGCTGAGCCCGGAGCTTGCCCGAGCCTTGAACGGCATAAAGAGCCAGCTTCAGGGAATGGAGCAGATCCAGCGCGCTGACAGCATCATCGGCAAGTACGCGGAATTCGACGGCCGGATTAACAGCATGAAAACTCTGCTGACCCGCCTGGAGGTAGAAAAGCCCGGCCCCGCGGTGCGCGCCCAGATTTTTGGCGAGATGCGTACCTTGTTGAGCGGTCTAGATGTGCCGCTTTCAAACCTGCAAAATCAAGAATGGGCGGCAACTTACGATCCTGATAACTATAAGGGCAGAGCGTTTGCCTCAACGCTGCTTTACACCCAGCGCCCCAACGGTTCTTTGGAGCCAGTTCCGATGCAGGCGCCGAACGTTACCCACTTTGATTACCGCTTAGGTATTCCGCTGCTGCTGTATGGCGCAACGGCGTACACCGCGCTTGTTCAGGTGGCGATGCCCTGGTTTCGCTCGGCGGGATTGTACGCGGGCCAATTACGGGCCACGGCGGCAGCCATCGATCGCTTTGTCCTGCGCATGCAGAACGAGTCCCTGGCGCGCACCAACTACACGGCGCAAACGGTGCTGCAGCAGCAAGTCTGGCCCGTCTTTGAAATCCCCACATCAGGCCCTCGATCAGCGCTGACCCACGAAGAATATGCGGTGGGGGCATTCGATCTTGTGCGTTACAACGATGGTTTCCTCTGGGACCGATTTGGCTCGCAGTTCCAGGCGGGCCTGAATACCGGCGAGCGCGGTCTGTTCAACTACCGCTGGTACAATCCGGAGAGCGATCTGGAAAAGGTGGCCGCTGCGGCCAACGAGCAGGCGCGGCAGCAGTACGCCAACCTGCAAGTGGCCAGCGGTATGCTGCACCTGATCAAGACGGCCGCCTGGCTGCGTTTCCTTTCCACGCCACCCCAAGAAAGCCAAACGGTCTCCGGGGGCGTGGTTGACAGCAGGGCTTTCTATGATGAACAGGCGGATACTGCAACCAGTTCCTATATCTTTCCAATTGGCGTGATCGAGCACCCGGCCACGCTCAAACGTTACCAGGCGCGCAGCCGGGCCAGAATGACGACGCAGGAGCCCGGTTATGTGCCGGCATTTACCTATCGCGTCGTGCTGCG
>JBJYWX010000381.1:0-16245 GCA_046259695.1 Promineifilaceae bacterium (SeqCode)
GACGGCGATGAAATCAACGCCGGCAATACTCTCTGCTATCATGCGGTTCACGGCATTGCTGCCGCCACCGCCTACGCCAACAACACGAATGAGCGCTGCCCCTTCCTGTTCTGGCATCCTCTGCACTGAACTTGATCTACTCGACTTATTCATACTATCCCCTCGATACAATTACCCTCACGTTAAAACAACAATACTCTTACAAAAACCGATACACTTTTAACCGCGCTGCGGCTGCGCTCCGCGTCGCGGACGAACAACATTATCCTGGCAGTAGAGCACGGAGGAACGTGCTGACTCGCCGTCCAAACTGCCTTTTAACCGGCACGCGTGGCCGGTATGCCTGACTGCCGCTGGCAGTCCATTGCAGCAAGCCCACACTTGTGGCAAAAGCCGGGCTGTGTAAATCATCTACCAATCCAAGTATGTTCCGCGGGCTGGCAACGCGCGCCGGAACGTTTAGGACACGTTCGGCAATTTCTGTAATGCCGCGCAATTGGGCCGTCCCGCCTGTCAGCACGATGCCCGCGGGCAGAAGGCCATCATAGCCTGACTGCTGGATAGCTTTTAGAACTAGCTTGAAGATCTCTTCCACGCGGGCTTCAATGACATACGCCAGGTCCTGACGGCCAACTTGAATCTTCTCTCCGCCAAAAGGTTCAACGGGAAAAACGATATTGGGATCGATCTGCTTCGGCCGGCAGTCACCGTATTGGATCTTGACCGATTCGGCGACATCGTATGGGGCCCGAAGGCCAATTGCGATGTCATTGGTGATCTGGTAGCCGCCGACCGGTATCACCTTGGTGTGCCAGATAGTACCGCGGCGAAATAGGGCGAGATCAGTAGTGCCGCCACCGATATCAGCCACGATGACCCCCATCTCGCGTTCGTTAGGCTCCAGTACCGCTTCGGCCGAGGCCAAGACGTTGAGCACGTATTCCTCGACATTGATGCCCACATTGGCGGCGCATTTGCTGAGATTCCGCAAGGCGGGCGTGGCTGCGGTGATGATATGCGCTTCTACCTCCAGACGATAGCCGTGCATGCCCAGTGGGTTCTTTACGCCGCTGTGGTCGTCGACCGTATATTCTCGCGGAATCATATGCACGATTTCACGGTTATATGGCACGGGGATGGCCTGTGCTGCTTCCAGGGCGCGCTCTATGTCGGCGACGTCGATGCCTTCATTGTCGCGGTGGACCGGCGCAATGCCGCGGCTGTTCGTGCAGCTTACATGCTCGCCGGCCATGCTCGCGATGGCATCGCTCAGCTCGTAACCGGAAGAGAGTTCTGCCGCTTCAATGGCGCTGGCAATAGCTACCGTGGCTTCGCGCACATCAACTACCATGCCCTTCCGCATACCACGCGAAGGTTCAACGCCTACGCCTATGATCTGCATCTGGCCGTCGTCCAATGCGCCCACGATTGCGCACACCTTGGTGGTGCCTATATCTAATCCAAAGAGTATCTGTTCCATTCGTCGTTTCTCGCCGGCAAGCAAGAGTCAAAGCATTGCGTGCCTATTGGGCTAGGATGGGTCGCCTTCAACAAGAGGCGCCGCACCAACTACTTTGTAATAGGGTTTCTCCTGATCGCTAACGCTGATGTATTCAGGCTGTAGGCCCCTGGACAAGAGGTCGGCGACCAGACTTTCGTATACCGCCAGCTTCTGATTCATCTGCGCTCCGGTACCGAAGTAACCGCGCCAACCACGCCCGTCCTGGTAACTCAGCCCTCCGTTTGGCTGGTAATAAAGCTTTTCGATTGCCGGGCGCAGCTCGCGCAACTGCATGGCGCCTGCCAGCACTTCGCGAGGCACAAAAGTGAGACTGGTATTGAGTTCGTCGTCCTTCACCGTTCCGCCATTGACGCCTTCTCGTTCTAATTCACCCGGCGTGCCGTCACCTTGCGTCCGCGTCAGCGTCGCCTTTGTCTCCGACTCGATGCGCAACAAAGTCGGGTTGGGACGTACTGCGGGGAACAGGCGTCCGCTTGCTGTCACGCCATATTCGACGCCATTCTCCAGCCAGATGGCAACGGCCGACTCTTCGGCGACCTCGATATAAACCTGGTTAGGCCAGCGCAGCGTGACCGTGGAAGATATGATCCCGGGCAGCTCGCCTATTCCGCCGGCGGCTTCTGCAGGATCGACGGCAAAGACATGGCTTCCGGGAAGACCGCTGGCTTTTGCGACTTCTTCCGGAGACAGCGCCACCGTCCCTTCTACAGGGATGTAAGTCAGGTAAAAGCGCGGCTCATGGTATATGTCCACCAGAGCATAGACAGCGGCGGCCAGCAGTGCCAGGCTGATCCAGCGCGAACTGAACACAATCCGCTTCAGCGTATGCAGCCCAAACCGTACAGGTTCCGTCTTCTTCTTGCGACGCCGCTTCTGGGCGGTTTTCGGCAGCTGCAATTGTGGGCTGGGCAGTGCCGTCGCCGACTGCACGCGCCGCCTTTTTGGTTGCTTACGAAGATGTTTTCGCTGCTGTTCGTTACTCATCTGAGTCCATCACGCATCCACCCGTTGCTCAGGTGGAAGGCTCACTTCTGAAACTCGTTTCCAGACTGTGTTTCTGCTCATGGCGCTCGACGGCTAGTTCTATCAAGCGATCGAGCAGTGCCGGATAACTCAGGCCACTTTCTTGCCATAACTTCGGGTACATCGAAATGGTAGTAAAGCCGGGAATCGTATTGATCTCATTCATATAGAGCCGCCCGTCTGTCTTGTCGAGCAGCAGGTCAACGCGCCCCATACCGGCGCAATCGATCGCCTTATAGGCGCGGACTGCCAGCTTGCGGACCGCTTCCGCCGTTGCCGCGTCAATGTCGGCCGGGACGAGCAATTCAGATTCATCTTCTGAGCCTGGCGCAGCCAGGTACTTGGCAACGTAGTCGTAGAAAGCACGCCGTGGCCTGATTTCGCCCACGATACTGGCCAGCGGATCGTCGTTGCCCAAAACAGCCACCTCCAGCTCGCGAGCATCAATTCCCTGTTCGACCACCGCGCGGCG
Source organism: Promineifilaceae bacterium (SeqCode) (assembly GCA_046259695.1). GTDB lineage: Bacteria > Chloroflexota > Anaerolineae > Promineifilales > Promineifilaceae > JAACFF01. Next base: position 3,018 of record JBJYWX010000381.1, read on the forward strand.
ATCATAACGGAAGGCATCGTCTAGGCCGGCCAGTAGCTCCGTGCGATCGCTGCACTTGCTGATACCTACGCTCGAACCAAGATTGGCGGGCTTGGTAAATACAGGATAGTCGAGCCTGTCCTCTATAGTCGCAATGACATTATCTGGGTCCGACTCCCAGTCATGGGAGGTGACAAGTTTCCAGTCCAGAACCGGGATGTCGTTGGCTGCCATCACGTACTTGAAGATCGCCTTGTCCATGCCCACGGCCGAGCCAACCACGCCGGCTCCCGTATAGGGAAGGCCGGCGAGCTCCAGCAAACCTTGCAGCGTACCGTCTTCACCGTAGGTGCCATGCAAAATAGGAATAATCACGTCGAGCTCAGCTATGGTAGATAGATTAGTCGCTTGATTCTGATCTTGGTCAAGCTGCATCAGCGCCGCGGTTTGCGGGTCCGGCAGCAGCGTCGCCGGGAGCGCGTTCGTCTCACCGTGCTGCAACTGCGCCAGCGCTTCGCCGGCCAGCCAACGGCCGTCTTTGCTGATCCCGATCTCGATCACTTCGTACTTGTCGCGATCCAGGGCCGTGATCACGGAACGCGCAGACATCAGGGAGACTTCATGCTCACCTGAACGGCCGCCGAAGACGACACCTACTCGCAACTTGCGCTGTCCCGATTCCTCTGCGCTCATCATTCCATCCACCACAGCTCAATACGCGCGCGTATCTCGCCTGTCACTCTTTAAAATCCCAATTCCCGACCAATTCAACCTCAAGTTCCATCTCCACGTAAAACTGCCTTCGTACTGCGCTCCAGGCCTCGGCGATCAATTCGCGCACATCTTCGGCGCTCGCCTCGCCATCGCAGACAAAGAAGTTGGCGTGCTTCTCAGAAATAAGCGCGTTGCCAACGCGTAGGCCTTTCAAACCCGCAGCCTCTATCAGGTATCCGGCGTAATAGTTTTCCGGATTCTTAAACATGGAGCCCATGGAAGCGCCGCCCGGCTGTGTTTGCTTACGGTGGGCGGTAAAAGCATCGGCACGCGCACTAAGTACCTCGGTTGATTCAGGTGATAGGAGCAGTTCGGCGGATAGTATCACACGGCGCGTTCTCGCTTTCTGCTGATCGCGCTTCAAAGCGCTGCTCCGATACTCATATTGGAGTTCTTCATTGCTGTAGACCCGCACACCATTTCCCGGTTCCCAGACCGTAGCATCGAGAACCACGTCGCTCATATCGCCACCGTGCGCGCCGGCATTGCCAAAGACGGCTCCTCCGACTGAACCTGGGATCCCAATGGCCCATTCCAACCCTTCCAGGCCTTTAGCAATACACTGGCGGGCCAGCGATGAGAGGTTCATCCCCGATTCTACTGAGCAGACAACGTGCACGCCGTTGTGTCGGAAGCCCACGTTGCGCGCCCGATTGAGAATTACCAGACCACTAATACCGGTATCCGCTACCAAAATGTTCGAGCCGCCGCCCAGCACAAAGTAAGGTATGCGCTGCGCATAGGCCAGCTCGACCGCTCGGCGTAATTCACTGACGCTGTTGGCGACCAGGAACATTTCCGCGGCGCCGCCGGCGCGTGCAGACGTATAGCGCGCCAGTGGCTCGTTCAGCTTTAAATGCTCACCAAACTGCTCCTGGAATCTCTCGCGCGTCATTTCGCTTACTGCGGTCTTGACGTTCATAGGCCTCTCGTACATCTCACTCCTGTTACGCCGGCACGGCTAGGGACGATAATCATTTACTCTTTCTTGCAGCGCATCGAGCACGGCCACGGCGACCAGGTTGCCGTCTCCAGCGCCGAGCGTGATCACTACATCATTGGGCCGTATCCGGTCGAGTAGATAAGCTGCGGCTTCTTCATTACTTCCGGCGTAGACGGCCGCGGGATGGCTGAAGCCAGTTGCGATACCGGCCGATTCCAGGCCCAGCGCATCTGTTTCGCGACTGCGATAAATATCAAGGACAACCACTCGATCGGCGTCGCTAAAGCTGGCCGCGAACTCCGGCATCAGCAGTCGCGTGCGGCTAAAGGTGTGCGGCTGCCAAACAGCCCAGATTCGGCGATCGCCGAATCGCTGCCTGGCCGCGGCCAAAGTGGCCTGTATCTCAGTCGGATGGTGGGCATAATCATCAATGACCGTGACGCCGCCGGCCTCGCCCAAAACCTGGAAGCGGCGGCCGACGCCACCAAACTCGGCAAGCGCGCGGCAAATCTGGCCAAAGTTAATCTCCAGCTCGCGCGCCACGGCGATAGCCGCCAGGGCGTTCTGAACATTGTGTTGTCCGGGAACACGCAATCGAACCAGACCGACACTTCCTTGGCTATCCAGCAGGACAAAATCACTGCCGCCTAATTGATTGGGCCGTAAATCGGACGCCATCAGGTCAAAATCACGCTGCCCTCCGGCCAGGCCGTAAGTGACGACTTCTGGTACCTTCCCATCTAACTCGTCCAATAACTCGGCGTTACCCGCTTCTTCACCACACAGCACCAAGGTGCCTTGAGCTGGCAACAGGTTGGCAAATTCCCAGAATGCATGCAAATATAGTCCCCTGGTAGGAAAAATATCGGGGTGATCGTGTTCTATATTGGTGATCACCGCGATTTCCGGCCGTAAGCCAAGGAACATATGATCGTACTCATCCGCTTCAACAATGAAGTAGTCGCCTTTGCCGGCCCGCCCATTGCGGCCCACCAGCTCCATGCTGCCGCCGATTATTAAGGAAGGATCGTATCCATTCTCAATAAGTATCTGGGCAATCATCGCTGTCGTAGTTGTCTTGCCATGTGTGCCGGCGACCGCGATTGCCACCTGCCCAGCCATCAGGTAACGCAGAAAGTCGGCACGCTTCATTACCGGGATACCGGCCGCACGCGCCGCCTCGATCTCCGGGTTGCCGCTTGGTATGGCTGAAGAAATAACCAGCAGTTCGGCGCCGTTGATATTGCCAGCGGCGTGTCCCTGGGCTACCCTGGCACCGCGCGCCGCTAGGGCTCGCGTTCGCTCATTTGATTCCATATCCGAACCCGACACCGGAAAGTCGCGATCAAGCAAGACATGGGCAATCGCTGACAGGCCGGAACCGCCCACACCAACGAGATGCACATGCATGCCATCCTTAAGATCGAAGCTTCTTACCTTCACGCGCTTGCCTATTCCTAAAGCATCACAATTAACACGAACAAGAATATAATCACCAACAAGACTGGGAGTAAATAGGGTGTTGAAGTCAACAACGGGATCGGCAGATACTGGCTAATCGAATTGATCTGCTCAGTGCGAACAATGATTGTGTCCGAGAAAGGATAAGGCGCCGGGAAAGTAGGTACCCAGCCCTCGCGTGACAGACGATACTCCAAGAAGGAAATCAGTGTGCCGAAGATTAAATAGCCGTTGACAGCACCGACAATGAGGCCAAGCAGCTTGTCTTGAACGTTATCTCGGATCGCGAGTTTGCCCGATAGACGGCCGCCGGCCACGGTTGGACCGGCGTAACTGAAAAAGGTAATAAATAGATGAATGCCACCCAGTATCAGAATCTCACGGCGCCAGACAGTATCATCAAATGGGACATCAAAATCACCGAGCGTGCTGAACAGTAAGGGTCCGAATTGGTTGATAGCGAATAGCGAAAGGATCAGGCCCGCGGTGGCAATTACGGCACGGGTCCAGCCACGCTGCATATCTATAAATGCAAACAGACCGATCATGATCCACAGCGTGGTCACGAGACTAATCATGCGTTTCTGTCCTTTGCTAGGGCCACAATGAAATCAGCTAGGCGTGCCGTGGCATCTGGTTTGTCCAATGCTCTGGCCGCGCCGCCCATGGCGGCCAGCCGCCCTGAATCGTCCAACAGGCCCTGCACGGCCGGCAGGAGCTGTTCATGAAGCGTTTCATCAGTAAGCTGGATCGCCGCGCCGCGTTCTGTGAGGTAGTCGGCATTCACTTTCTGATAACGCCAGGCGAAAGTGAGCGGGACCAGCACGGCCGGTAGACCAAAGGCCGGTCCTTCTCCAAGCATGCTCGCGCCTGCTCGGGCGACAACCAGATCGGCGGCGCGGAAAGCCGCGCCCATGCGTCTGTGCAGGTAGGGATAGGGACGATACCAGCGCTGCTGTTCGGCGCTCAGACCCTGATGATTATCCGCGACTTCAGGCCAGGTTAATTCGCCGCTGATGTGGATGACCTGGTAGCGCGCAAGCAATTCCGGCAAAACTGCCATGAGCGCGCGGTTGATGTTTTGCGCGCCGCGGCTTCCGCCGAACACAAAGAGCGCCGGCCGTCCTGGCAGGAGGTCAAACATGGCCAACGCGTCACGTTTCGTCATCTGGTTGGCGGCGCGCAGTTCCGGGCGTACCGGATAACCGGTAACTACCATTTTTCGCGGCGGGACATAGGCAGCCGATCCGTCCGTTGTACAGGCTATTTGCTGCGATAGCGGCACGGCAAAACGAATACCCGTTCCCGGCTCAACATCTGGCAGGAAGATCCCGATCGGTACACGCTGCATAGTGGCCGCGATGGCGACCGGCGCCGCCATATATCCACCGGTCATGAACATGACGTCTGGCCTAAACTCGCGAATGAGTCGCAAAGCACGGCCAATACTCCAGGTAAGTTGAGCCCCGTTGCGCAGCGAGGTGCGCAGCCGCACGCCGACGATTGCGCCGCCGCGGATGGTCTCCAGGCGCAGCCGCTGAGCCGGAACGAGCCGCTCTTCCATTTCGCCCTGCGTACCTACCCACAGAACCTGGTCACGATCCAGGCCGCGTTTCTCCAGTTCAGAGACGGCTGCCAGGGCGGGATAGATGCCGCCCCCTGTGCCGCCGGCACAAATCAGGACTCGCAGCGACTTGCTCAACATTTGTGGCAGAGCCTTTATACTAAGCACACCGTGTTGCATCATGAACAATCACTAACTCTACCCAGCTTCTCAGCTGGTTCCCTTCGTGCTGGGCTGTGGCCGCCGGAGAAGAGAGGCATCTCGCGAGACATTTAGCAATACCGCCGCGCCAACTATAGATACGGCAAACGCGGATCCGCCATAGCTGATAAAGGGCAGCGGGATACCCGTAACGGGGATGACGGCCGTGATGACGGCGATATTCAACAACGCCTGCAGGCCAAGCCAACAGGTAATACCAATCGCCAGCAGTGAGCCGTAGCCGTCTCGGGCAAAACTCGCCGCACGAAACCCACGCCAGACCAAAATCGCCATCAGGCTCATCACGCCGACGGCACCCACAAACCCGTATTCCTCGGCAAGAATGGCAAAGGCGCCATCGGTATGCGCCGCGGGCAAAGGGATGAATTTCTGCGTGCTGGCGCCCGGGCCAACACCAAATAAGCCACCGCGGGCTACGGCTGCCAGCGTCTGTTCAACCTGATAACCAGCGCTGAGCGGGTTTTCCAGGGCCAGTCGATACGCCTCCCAGCGCGCCGTAGCGTGGGGGAAAGCGAAAACAAGAAACATAAATACGGCGCCACCAAGAATGATAGCCAGGACAAACTGCTTGATATCGGCTCCGGCGACAAAAAACAGCGTGAAGCTAATCATGGCAATCAGCACGGCGGTGCTCAAGTCAGGCTGGCGCACGATCAAACCGCATACGACACCGACTATGACCGAAAACGGTACCAGGCCATAGCCCGCCAGCTTAATCCGGTCGCCCTTACTCGATAGCCAGTGAGCGATGTAGATGATAGTTGCCAGCTTCGCCAGCTCTGAGGGCTGGTAAGAGCCGCCTAGCAAACCGCGCTGGGCACCTAATGAAACCTCACCGAAGAAGAGCGTCGCGATGAGGCCGGCAAGCGCGGCTAAGAAGATGACAACCGAGAACTTTCGCAAAATGTGGTAATCAAATAGCATGACAAAGAGAAAACCGGCCAGCCCCAGACCGAGAGCCATAAACTGCCGCCGGATAAAATACCCCGCATCGCCGTCATGCCACTGGCGCCCGAGGTCAAACGTCGTGCTGTACACGGTAAGCAGACCTATAATGATCAACCCGGCAATCGCCAGCAGCAAAAAGTAGTCGAAGTGAAACATTAGCTTCGGCGAAACACGATTTCCCTTTTTTCTAATTACATTGACGGCCATACTGCCTCCTCGTCATCTTCAAATCGGTCACGCTTGCTGCCCGACAAGGGCACGGAAGTGCCGTCCTCTCGCGTCAAAATCTTCATAGGCATCATAGCTTGTACCTCCTGGCGCCAGGAGGACAACATCGCCAGTTTCGGCGACTGCCGCGGCCAAGGCGACGGCTTGTTCCAGGTCCGCCGCGCACTTGACAACTAATTCAGCGCCTTGTGCGGCCTTTTCGACCTCCAGCCGCGCCTCCAACATCGGCGCCAATTCGCCAAAAAGAACGACTGCCTTCACCCGCTGCACGACTTGCCGGGTCCAGTTGTCCCAGGACATGTTCTTGTCTTTGCCGCCGGCCAGCAGGATTAACGGCTCTTCGAATGAGGCCAGCGCCGCGAGCGCTCGTTCCGGCGCCGTGGCGATCGAATCATTGACGTACTGCACACCGCGGATTGTCTCCACCAGTTCCAGGCGGTGCGCCACACCCTGGAAGGAGCTTACAGCCTCGACCATGGCCTCAAGCGGTAGGCCAGCGCTGTCTGCCAAAGTGACGGCGGCACAGACATTAAGCAAGTTGTGCCGGCCGCGCAGCGGTATCACGTCTACGCTTAAAATGGCCGTCTCGCCACGGTCATTCCCCCGCAGCCAGACGCTGTTGTCACGAATGAACGCGCCATCATCTACTTCATGCTCGATGCTGAACTGGCGTAGTCGGCCGTGAACCAGCGGGTTCAGGGCCATCGCGCCCGGGTCGTCGGCGGCAAGTACCGCGACATCCTGCCTCGTCTGGTAGCGAATGATATTGGCCTTGGCTTCACTGTATTCGGCCATCGATTTATGGCGATCCAAATGGTTAGGTGTAATGTTCAACACGGCTGCAATGGGCGGACTTTGGCGCCACAGCTGCAGCTGAAAACTGGATAATTCCTGCACTACCAGATCATGCACTTCAATCCGGTCCAGATCAGAAATGAGCGGCCGGCCAATATTGCCGCCCACCCATGTCTGCCGGCCGGCGGCGCGCCCGATAGCGCCCAGTAGGGCCGTGGTCGTCGTCTTTCCGGCAGAGCCCGTAATCCCAATCACCGGCGCCGGGCAGCGTACGAAGAATTCCTGCGAGTCATTGCTCAAAGGAATACCCCGATCCCGGGCAGCGACGACCAGCGGAATATCCAGCGGCACGCCACCACTAACAGCCAGCATGTCGGCGCCGTCGAGCAACCCTAAAGGATGTTCACCCAGCACATAAGTAACCGGAAGCCCTTCTAGCTGCGCGATACTCTCGGCGAGCTGCGGCTCGCTTCGCATATCAGAAACTGTAACCATCGCCCCTCTTTCTGCTGCGAAGCGAGCCAACGCCACACCTTGACGGGCAAGGCCCAAAATCACAATTCTTTTGCCGGTCAAGTTTTCCTTCATGCGCCATGAACCACCAGAGTTCCTATTAGACAAGCGCCAGGGCGATGCCGATCATGGCGGACAGAATCGCCACCAGCCACCAGCGCTGAACAATTTGCGTTTCGCTCCAACCTATCAGTTCGAAATGATGGTGCAGCGGCGCCATCTTGAACAAGCGCTTTCCACCAGTCATTTTAAAATAGAGCACCTGCAGCGTGGTAGATGCCATCGTCGCATAAGGCACAAAGGCGATCACCGGCAGGATAAGCCATTGATTCGTCATTAGGGCGACTACGCCCAAAGAGCCGCCGAGGGCCTGGGATCCCACGTCGCCCATGAACATCTGCGCCGGCTTGGCGTTGTACCAGAGGAATGCAAAACAAGCGCCGACCGTAATGAAACAGTAGGTGACGAGGAACTGCTGATCCTGAAGCATGGCGATAATGCCGTAGGCCATAAACGCGGTAGCCACGATGATACCGGCGAGCCCATCCAGGCCATCTGTAATGTTGACGGCGTTGGCAGTGCCGGTGATAACAATGACGGCAACGGGAATGTAGATAAGTCCTATGTCAAGCAGCGAGGGTACCGTAGGCACAGCCATGAGACCCCGCCCACCATTGACTACCCAATATAGGAGAACCGCCGCTATAAGGGCGATACCCAACTGAAACCAAATCTTCACACGCGCAGGCATACCCTCGCCCGGACGCGAACGAAGGCCCTGGTAGTCATCAATGCCGCCGAGTATGGCGTAGGAAATCAGGACGCCCAGGGGAATTGTCACGCTTTCGGCAATGTCGCGCGCCTGGATAAGCTGGACTGCATTGACAATAATGCTGACCAACACTATCGAGCCCACAATCAGGATGCCGCCCATAGCCGGCGTACCCATTTTGGCCATGTGGCTGGATGGGCCGTCGAGCCGGATCTGTTTACCCAGACCCATACGCCGCATTAACTCAATCACCGGGCCGCCCCATATCGCCGCCATCAAGAATGTAAATCCTCCCAAGGTCAATGCGAAAGCCATTAACTGTTCCTGTCAAGCGCAGTCACGATGCGATCCATGCGCATACCTAACGAGCCCTTGATAAGCAGCATGTCGCCTTCTTTAACGATCGTCTCCAGCAAGGAAACCGCAGCGGGCGCATCTTCGAACCAGTAAATAGCGCCACTCGGCATTCCCACGCGTTGTGCCTCTTCTGCAATCACGCGGGCGCGCGGTCCGACTGCGACCAAGAGGTCGGCCACATCGGCCACCCGTCTACCCACGAGGCGATGAGAATGCTCCTCTTCGGTACCCAGTTCCAGCATATCTCCTAACACGGCGATATGACGGCCGTGCAGTTCGGACAGCAGGTTTAGCGCTGCCAACGCGGAGTCAGGGCTGGAATTATAGGTGTCATCAATTATGGTTGAGCCATTCAGCCCCGGCACTGCCTCAATCCGGAACTGAGCAGCACTGGCGGCAGTTAGACCGGCTGCAATTTCTTGCCAGGACAAATTGTCGACCAGGCCGACCGCGGTCGCCCGCAGAGCGGTGTGCACACTGTGGCGGCCCAGCATAGGAATACTCAGGGAAAGATTCTCGCTCTGGTGATGCAGCGTAAAACGCACGCCATCCAAGCCCATGGAGTGAATCTGGTCGGCCCAGACATCGGCCCGGCTGTCCAACCCATAGGTGAACACAGTCGCGCTGGTATGACGGGCCATGCTCATCACACGCGCATCGTCGAAGTTCAAGATGGCCGTGCCATGCGCCGGGAGCGCTTCCACCAATTCCTGTTTAGCGGCAACAATAGTATCCATGCTGCCTGCCCGTTCCAGGTGCACCGGCCCGATAATTGTGATCACGCCGATTTCCGGATGGGCGATCTCACACAGCCGTGCAATCTCTCCCGCGGTATACATGCCCATCTCCAGCACCGCCCGTTCGTGTTCCGGTCCCAGATCGAACAACGCCGCCGGCAGACCCACGGTGCTGTTCCGATTGCCGGGAGATTTGAAGGTGCAATAACGCTGCGAGAGAACAGCGTGTGCCAATTCTTTCGTTGAGGACTTACCGACGCTCCCTGTGATGCCGACGACCTTTACATCAAACTGGTCGCGCCAATACCGGGCCGCTTCCTGCAAAGCATCTAGACTGTCGGCCACGATCAGGCAGACAGGCAGCGACCCATCCCAGGCAGCGATCGCCGCTTCGCCATCCTCAGTCAGGTTAATCGCCGGCACGTGAAGACCATCCGGCACCTCTTCCACCAGCGCCGCACAGGCGCCGTTACTAAACGCTTCGGCGACAAATGAGTGGCCATCCACCCGCTCGCCCTGAAGAGCAACAAAGAGGCTGTTGTCTACAGCCTCGCGGCTGTCCACAACAACCCCGCTTAATGGCGCCTCCTGACCCGTCGGTGTATAGCCGGTCAGCGCAGCCAGGATATGGCCGATAGTTAGCTGCATTGTCCTATTCCTGCGTCCTCGCGGCCAGTACCTCGCCCTGAAGCCTCACACCGTCAGGGGGAATGTCAAGGAGCACGACGAGCTCCCTGGCCAGTTTTGAAAACGTCGGGGCGGCTGTTTGTGAGCCCCAAAGGATCTCGGGCCGGTCTAGTTTTACATAAATGATTAGCTCCGGTGAATCGGCGGGCAGCCAGCCGATGAAAGTGCCGATCACGGCATCCGGCAGGTAAATACCGTTCTCCGGGATCTGCGCTGTACCTGTCTTTCCCGCCACAGGATAACCCTCGACCTGAGAAATCGGAACTTCACTGCGCAGCGCATTGGTAGCCATGGCGGTCAGCTGCTGGGCGGTTTCTTTGCTGATCGGTTGGCTGATGACGGTGGGTTGATGAATGTAGGTTTCATTGCCTCGGCGGATCTCTTTAACGAGGAAGGGCTGCATCATCTTGCCCTCATTGGCAATAGCGGCAATAGCGGTAATCATTTGAATCGGTGTAACAGCAAGGCTCTGCCCGTAGGAGTTGGTGGCGAGGAAAGATTCCTCCCAATTGGATTCCCCCGGTAAAGGCATCGTCCCGGATGCTTCGGCCATAATGTCTATGCCCGTCGGCTGGCCAAAGCCGAATCGCTGCATGTAGTCATAGTAAGTATCCGTCCCCATCCACACGGCTAGCGTCGCCGCGCCGACATTCAGCGACTGGGCCAAAAGTGTAGTCATATCTACGGTCCCATGTGCGAGGCGGGTCCAGTTAACCGTCCGGTGACCACCTACATAGATCTCACCGGAGTCATAGTAGGTTGAATCCGGCGTCACGGTGCCGGAATCAAGGGCGGCGGCCATCGTGATCAACTTGAGCACGGAACCAGGTTCGAACTGCTTGCTGACCGCCGGGTGCAGAATCAAATCTGGGTCTGTCTCGTAGAACAGATAGGGGTCAAAACCGGGCTCGCTGGCCATAGCCAGGATCTCGCCGGTGCGTGGGTCCATAACGATGATCGAGCCACCGGTAGCGCCGTATTCAGCTAACGCCTCGCGCAGGTTCCGCTCAACCGTGTACTGTACTGTGCGATCGATGGTGAGTACCATATCCGCGCCTTCACGCGCATCTACCTCTTCGTGAACGGCAAGTGGCGAGAGGTTGACGGTCTGGCGAGCTGCCTCACCAGCAAGTTCCCGGTCATAAAAACCCTCGATGCCAGAACGGCCGTGCCCTTCAAAATTGACATAGCCCAGGGTATGGCTCATCAACATCCCCTGCGGGTAGATTCTCCTTGCCAGAGGTTCAATTTGAAGGCCGTCTCGATAGGGCAGCTGGCGGATGGTCTCAGCGATTTCGGGCGAGACACGACCGGAGATTGATACATACGGCCGTTTTTCCTGCAGTTTGGCCAGCAGCTGGTAACGCTGTACATCAATTACCGGCGCCAACGCAGTGGCCAATTCCTCGGGGTCAGTAACCATATTGGGCGTCGCACCGATTTGAAAATCGGCGCCATTGGCCGCGATGACCGCGCCGTGGCGATCGTAAATAATACCCCTATCCGGCAGTTCAACATATTCATATTCGCTGATGCTGTGGGCAGAGGTCTCATCAGCTTCCACAATTTGGAATTGAAAGAGACGCGCGACCAGTACGATTGCAAAAACGGCCATCACACTGGCGACCATAAGCAGTCTTCTTCGCTGGCTGTTATTCACCAAACTCTCCACGCATCAGGTCATCAAGGCGCCGCTGCAGGACAATAGACAGCGCCTCGCGCACGGTATCCACGCTCCGAGGCGGTTTTTCTGCGCGCGCGGATTCGGTACTCACCGGCAGTGTATCGACAGGATAATCAGGAATAACGATGTATTCGATGTCGGCTGCCTGCGCCGCAATGAAGCCCATGCGCTGGGTTTCCTTATAAAGACGATCAAGCGATTGCGCCTCGGCAACGTCGCGCTCAATGGCTGCATTCTCACGCTGAATCTCCCGCAGGTCGTAATCTAACTCCTGGACATGGCGACCTACAGCGGCGATCTTGCTGGTCTGGTTGAGATAAATCGCTCCAACAAGCGTAATAATCAGGAGCATAATACCCCAACCCATGGCCGCTTGTGCCTCCGTTAGCTTGCCCAGGCGCCGCACTATCTCGCGTGACTGTCTGGCAGACTTGTTCACTGGTTGACGCTCATGTACTACGTTCGTCATATCTCGGTCACAGCGGCAAATCGAGGCGATCCGCCGCGTCCCACAACTTCTCTTATAACTTCTCTACGACGCGCAGTCTTGCGCTGCGACTTCTAGGGTTGGCAGCAATTTCCTCGTCAGAGGCTTTAACAGCTCCGCGCGTAACCTGGCGCGTGACTGCCTGCTTATCACACGTGCAAATAGGCTGCTGCGGCGGGCAGATACAATCGCGCGCCCACTCGCGAAAGGTCTGCTTGACCAGACGATCTTCGAGCGAATGAAAGCTTATGACGGCCAGGCGGCCGCCCGGCGCCAATGTCTCCAAGGCAGCCGTGAGCCCCTGCTCAAGTTCGCCCAGTTCATCGTTGACCGCGATGCGCAGGGCCTGGAAAACTTGCGTTGCCGGATGAATACGGCCCCGTCGCGGCAGCTTCCGCGCCAGTAGATCTGCCAGTTCTGTGGTTGTGGTGAGCGGGCGGTTTTCCACAATCAGCCGCGCTACATAGCCCGATCGGGGCACTTCGCCGTAGCGACGCAGCAAAAGGGCCAGTTCCGCCTCGTCCATCTCGTTTACTATGCTCGCAGCCGTTGTTTCGAGCGCCGGATCGAAGCGCATGTCGAGTGGCCCGTCTTTCTGGAACGAAAAGCCGCGCGCTGCACTATCTAATTGCCGCGAAGATAACCCTAGATCCAACAGTATGCCTCCAACTGCACCAAACCCGAATCGGGGGGCCACTTTATTCATTTCCGCGTAACTGGCATTAACAAAAGTCAAACGGTCGCCATATGCCTGCAATCGTTTGCGACTATATGCAATTGCCTCCGGATCCCTGTCAAAGACCAAAACGCGCCCATCAGGCGCAGACAACCGCAAAATACCTTCCGTGTGCCCTCCTGCGCCCAGCGTGCCATCGATATAGGCTCCACCTGGTCGGGGCTGCAGGTACTCCAGCACTTCGCTGAAGAGAACGGGAACATGCTCTAACTGATCCATACCTATATGGTTGTCTCAGCAACATGGTATACTCCATGACCATGAGCGAGCGCTTAAATTCCCAGGTTCTCCCAACGCTCTATGTCATCGTTATCTTCAAAATCGTCGCGAACCGGGTTCCA
>JBJYWX010000382.1:0-2257 GCA_046259695.1 Promineifilaceae bacterium (SeqCode)
GCAGGTGGTGCTCGTCCATGACCGCCCCGGCTACAAGCAGACGCCGCAGCAGGTCATGCTTCTGCTGGATGCGCTGCTGGATGTCGCCGCGCAGTTGGAAAGCGACCCGGCGATGAATGGAAGCGCGAACGTATAGGTTAGGTGCTTAGTGAAGAGGAAATATCTATGTCACCGGAAAGATTCGGATTGATTGGCCTTGGCGTTATGGGTCAAAACTTGGCGCTGAATATTGAACGAAACGGCACTTTTGTTGTCGGCTATGATCGCTCGGCGGAAACGCGCGCGCGATTCGCTGCCGGCCCGGCGGCCGGCAAACAAATCCTGGTCGCCGAGACCTTCGGCGAATTCATTGATGCCCTGGAACGACCGCGGCACATCCTGCTGATGATTCCCGCGGGCGAGCCGGTCGACAGGGCCATCCAGGAGCTAAAACCATGGATGCAGCCCGGCGACCTGTTGATCGACGGCGGCAACTCCTATTTCCTGGATACCGAGAGACGATTCCAGGCCCTGCGCGAAGAAGGTTTTCATTTTATGGGACTGGGCGTCTCAGGCGGCGCGGAAGGGGCTTTGTGGGGGCCGAGCATGATGGCCGGGGGAGATATGCCCTCCTATCGCGCGGTCGAGCCCGTTCTGGACGGCATCGCCGCCCGCGCGCACGACGGGCAGGCCTGCGTGGACTATGTCGGGCCGGGGGGCGCCGGGCATTACGTGAAGATGGTGCACAACGGCATCGAATACGGCGATATGCAGCTTATTGCCGAAGCGTATGACCTGCTGCACCGCGGCGCCGGCGTGGATTACGAGACGCTGCACCAGGTCTTCGCCGAATGGAATAGCGGCGACATGGCCTCCTACCTGGTAGATATCACGGCCGATATCTTCGCCCAGGTGGATGAAGAGACGGGCCGGCCGGTGCTGGATGTAATCCTGGACCGCGCGGGACAGAAAGGGACCGGCAAGTGGACGAGCCAGAATACGCTGGACGTGGGCGCGGCGATACCGACGCTGACTGCCGCCGTGAACGGCCGTTTGCTCTCCTCGCTGAAAGAGGAGCGCTTGCGCGCCGCCGAGGTCTTCAGCGGTCCCGAGGCGGATTTCCAAGGCGATGTGGGAGGGCTGATCGCCGCCTCGCACGCCGCGCTGTACAGCTCCAAGATAACGGCCTATGCCCAGGGCATGAGCCTGCTGCGCATCGCGTCCGCCGAATATGGCTACGATCTCGACCTGGCGCAAATCGCGCGCATCTGGCGCGCGGGCTGCATCATTCGCGCCGACTTCCTGGACGACATCGCCCGCATTTACGACGCCGACCCGGATTTGCCCAATTTGCTGCTCAGCCCGGAGATCAATCAGGCGCTGGCCGAACGCCAGGAGGCGTGGCGCTATGTGGTGACCACGGCCGTTTCGCTGGGCATCCCCATGCCCGGCACGATGGCCTCGCTGGGCTATTATGACAGCTACCGCAGCGGCAGGCTGCCGGCGAACCTGATCCAGGCGCAGCGCGATTATTTCGGCGCGCACACCTTTGAACGCGTCGACCGCCCGGGCGCATTCCATCGCGATTGGAGCGCGTCATGAAACTGCAGGAAATGGGACATAGAGGCCACAAAGGAGGCACAGAGGACAGTGAGACTTTCTTAATTGTCTCTGTGTTCTCTGTGACTTCTCCATGATCTCTGTGTCCCTTTATTCTCTTGCACTTATAATCTCGAATCAGACAGCCTTAAGGAGATGTACATGACATTACTACGCTGCGGCTGGCCGGGCGATGACCCGCTGATGTTAAGCTATCACGACGAGGAATGGGGCGTGCCCCTGCACGATGACCGCGTCCATTTCGAATACCTGCTGCTCGACGGCGCGCAGGCCGGCCTGAGCTGGATCACCATTTTGCGCAAGCGTGAGGCGTACCGCGAGGCCTTTGACGGCTTTGACCCGCGGCTTGTCGCTGATTACGGTGAGGAGAAGATCGCCGAATTACTGGGCAACGGGGGCATCATCCGCAACCGCCAGAAAATCAATTCGGCCGTCAAGAACGCCCGCGCTTTTTTGGACGTGCAGGAAGAATTCGGTTCCTTTGACAGCTATATCTGGGCTTTCGTAGACGGCCGTCCCATCCAGAACAGCTGGCCGGACATGGCCTCCATCCCCGCCAAGACGCCGCATTCCGAGCAGATCAGCAAAGACCTGAAAAAGCGCGGTTTCAGCTTCGTCGGCCCGACCATCATTTATGCCTATATGCAGGCCGCCGGTC
>JBJYWX010000383.1:0-6949 GCA_046259695.1 Promineifilaceae bacterium (SeqCode)
CCTCACTCGTATCGCCAGCTGCCAACTGTTCGCCTTCAACTGCGCCAATGCCCAGCGGACGCCACTTCGCGGCCAAATCACCACTGCGCAGGCGGTGTTCAGCACCGCCGCGAGCATGGGTTGCATTGAAGCCTTCGGGCTCAATCACCATGCGGTGACCTTGCAGCAGGCCGTAGATGCCTTCCTGCCCCGGTTCCGGTCGCGGTTCGATGAGCGCTTCCTGTTCCTTAACTTCGGTGGGATCGTAATCCGGCGGCTCGCTGTAAGTAGTGATAAACCCTTCGAAGTTGCGCAGTATGACCTTGTCAGGGCTCTGCGACAGGAGGTAGTTGGGCTGGACAGGGATTTTTCCACCGCCGCCAGGGGCGTCGATGACGTAGTTAGGAACGGCATAGCCGGAAGTATGCCCGCGCAATCCCTCTATGATTTCGATGCCTTTACTTACGGAGGTGCGGAAGTGTCCGGAGCCTGCGACGAGATCGCATTGGTAAAGATAATAGGGACGCACGCGTATTTTTACCAGTTCGTGTACCAGTTTGCGCTGAATACGAACGGAATCATTGACGCCTGCCAGGAGTACGCTCTGATTGCCCAGGGGAACACCAGCACGGGTCAGGCGATCGGCCGCGGCCGCTAATTCAGGCGTAATCTCCTTTGGATGATTGACGTGGATGTTGAGCCAGAAAGGGTGATATTGAGCGATCATGTCGCAAAATTCGGGCGTGACGCGCATGGGTAAGAAAACAGGTACGCGCGAACCAATGCGAATGATCTCGACATGGGGGATAGCACGTAGACGGGAAAGTATCATGTCCAGCAGTTTTGGCGCGAGGACCATAGGATCGCCACCTGACAGCAGTACATCCCTGATTTGCGGCGTGTGCTCGATGTAGTCGATTTGGGCGTCAAACTCTGTGCGGCTGAAGGTCTGTGTCGGGTCGCCAACAATGCGGCTGCGGGTGCAATAGCGGCAATAGCTCGCGCACTGTGTCGTTACCAACATCAGCACGCGATCGGGGTAGCGATGGACGAGGCCGGGTACAGGAGAATGCTTGTCCTCGGCTAACGAATCTTCCATCATCGATTCGAATGAGACCATCTCGCGCGCTGTCGGGATAACCTGGCGCCGCACTGGGCAGCCAGGATCATCGGGATCGATAAGGCTGGCAAAATAGGGCGTAATGTCCACGCGGAACAGGCCAGCCACGGAAAGCGCTTTCCGTTCAGAGTCGGTGAGGTTGATGACCTTCTCCAGTTCTTTAACGGAGTTCAGCCGGTGACTCATCTGCCAGCGCCAGTCCATCCATTTTTCATCCGGCACGTCTTGCCAATAAGGCGCGCGTGTGTGCACCTGCTGCACGGGCACTAAATCCTTCTTTTCCATGCGGAGATCTCCTATAGAGTTCAAACTGCTGGGCGCGCTCTAGTTAGAGCTTGCTCACCGCCTACCCTGCAAAACGACGCCGCATAAGCGAGCGTGCGGCCTAACATTTCATATTGTGAAATAATGTTTCAATTACAGGTACCATTATAACGCGCCAGGCACTATTCGCCAGACATCAACATGGCCCTGCTCTTCGTTTGATATAGAATGAAGGAAGATTCGGCCTCATCGTACAGTGGCGATGGAACAAATAGACCCAAGAACACCCAGGCGGTTCAACGGGACAAGGATAAGCAGCACAATGTCGAAGAGGGAGCTTGACATGACCACACTGCGTGCCAACATGGTAGCGGAGCAAATCGCGGCGCGCGGCATTCATGACCGCTCTGTTCTGCGGGCGATGGGTGTGGTGCCGCGGGAGCTTTTCGTGCCTGAGCGCTACCAGCCTTATGCGTACGACGATACGCCGCTGCCGCTGCCGGGCAAGCAGACGATCTCGCAGCCATACGTTGTAGCGCTTATGTTAAGCGAACTTGCCGTGTCAGAAGAGGATATGGTGCTGGAAATAGGGACGGGCTCAGGTTACGTCGCGGCACTGCTGGGTGAAATGGTACGCGAAGTACACACGGTCGAGCGGGTGCGTGAATTGGTCGAATATGCGCGCGAGCGCCTGGAAAGGCTCGGGTATGAGAATGTCCATGTACATCATGGGGATGGCACGCTGGGCTGGCCGGCGGCGGCTCCATATGACGGGATCGTTGTCGCGGCGGGAGGGCCAGAGATACCGAAGGCGTTACGCAATCAACTGGCGGAGGGCGGTCACCTGGTCATACCGGTCGGCCGCAGTGAGCGGCGCCAACAATTGATCGTGGTGATCCGTGAAGAGGGCACTCGGTTTGAAGAGCACGAGCTCGGCGCAGTGGCTTTTGTGCCGCTTATTGGCGAGGAGGGCTGGTAGCGCTCTTGGGCGCTTTTCATCGTAACGAGCATTGGGGGGTCACTGAGGGCCGCATCGCCGGTTGCTCCCGTATCGCCCTAGAATGGCCACAGACTGAGGATGATCATAGCCGCAGCGGTAACGGTCAGATTGTCCAGCCCCCATATTGAAACTGCTTCAACCAGCGTAGTAACCAGGGCAACAACAAGGGCGGGAAGTATTGTGTCCATTGGCCCAAGAACGGGCTGTCCGGGCATGATCCATAGTGCCAGCCACGTACCGACGGAAGTGGCGATAAAAAAGCCAAGAGAGCCCTCGTAGGTGCGGCTGCTGGTATGGACGTTGTACTCATGTTTGCCGACAGCATCCCCTATCACGGGCGCAAGCCCATCACCTAAGGTCAAGGGCATTAAGGACGCGACCATTAGGGGGGGCGTATCCCAGAAGAAATAGGAAACGGCCGCCGCAGCAAGTGGAAAATAAACTGTGCCGAGGTTCTGGGGGTTGTTACTGGCCATCGCCTGGAAGAAGCCGAACCGCCAGTCAAGGAAATTGAGGATGGCAAAACCAAGGGCGGCGGCGATAAACGGCCAGGGATTGGTGAAGAGAAAGGGCAGCACCCAGACGAGCATGCCCACGCCGATATGGATAACCTTACGCGTGAAATTGTTGGTGAAGCCAAGCCGGCGGCGAAGCAGCTCGGCCAGGCCAATCAGACAGAAAATGTAGACAATGCAGATAATGAAACCAATTAAGTCGTTCAAGGGACGGTACTCGAAGGAGCGGGCAAAGCTGTGCCTCTGGCTGGTAAGGATTAGACGATAAAATGTTCGTAGAGCAAATCAAGACTGAGATTTGGCACAACGGACTCGGTGCTTTGGAGGGTGAGGCTGGCCGCTGCCGCTCCGAGACGCATACACTCCACCGCGGGCAAATCGTTAAGCATGCCGAACATAACGGCCGCCGTTACGGCATCTCCTGTGCCTGTTGAGTCGACCTTCTTGCTGTAAGAGGGTGGGACATAGCCAGTCTCGTAGAGGGTTGCATAATCGAGCCCAAAATCGGAGAGCGTGATGACGACGTGGTCCACCCCCATAGTGACGAGCCGCCGCGCCTGGGCAAGGCTGGTGTCCGGATCATGCCCGACATAGGCAACGCCCAGCAGTTCGGCTTCTTCGACCTCGCTGGGGACAATCAAATGCAGGCGATCCAGGTATGGACGGAGCTTATATGCCAAACGGGCTGAGGAAGGATCGGCGCATAGGGGTATGTCGTATTTTGCCGCCAAGCGCACGGCGGTAGCCATTGCTGCCTCGGTCAAGCTGCCATCGATCATGATCATTTCCGCATCGCGGAAGAGCGAACGGCGCTGGTTAAGATAAGCGGGCGTGATATGGGCGATGATTCCTGAATCATCCAGAGCAACAGACAAAGCGCCTTGTTCATCAAGCAGAGCAAGATAGGCACCGGTAGCCACGTCTGGGACCGTAATGGCGTGCTCCAGGTGGACGCCGGCGGCAGCCGTCTGGTCCATCAATTGGCGCCCGGTAGAATCATCACCGACTACGGTGATGAGCAGTGTTTCGGCACCCATGCGGCCGAGGTTCTCGGCGACGTTACGCGCCGTGCCACCGCGAGAAAATCGGATTTGACCTGGGTTAGATGTGCCAGGCTCGAGTCCAGCTTCCGGCACACCCTTCACATCCAGCAGCGTTCCACCAATGACCAGGATATGGCTACTCATGAATGACTCCCCGACTCATAAGCAAACAACTCTCCAACAAATGCCTTATTTGCGCAATTAAGTAGCATCCGTTCCTTCGGCTGCGCTGGCAGGGTGATCGTTAATGGAAGGCGAATCCGCCGCGGCTGCCAACTGGAGCTGAGACTGCAGATTCTGCAGCTGCGGCAACAGCTTCTCCGGAAGGTCGATTTCGCTTTCAGATTCTAGCGCCATTTTTTCCAGTGCTTCCAGAAAGCGCAGGGCTACTACTTCGTTGATAGTCCCACGATAGCCTTGCTGGCGGGCCTGCTGCATGCCGTTGGCAATTGCTTTAATGAGGTCCAGTTCGGCTTCCGCGCGGACTGTTTCCATTTCTTCCAGGGCAACAGCCTGGCCCTCGGCCAACATCAGCCGTGCCTGATTGTCCCAATCTGCTTGCCAGAAGCGAATGTGCAGGTCGGTAACGTCTTCAGGAAAACGGAAGCCGCCAATTCGCACGCGAATGAGATCGATACCCTGTTCGCGCAGTTTGTTTCGTGCTTCACGCTCCACATTGCGCCGGATGGTCAGGTGCGAACCCAGCTCCGTCTGGTCATCCTGCAGCAGCTCATCCAGGGAAAAGGTAGCCACTGTGCTGCTGAGGGTCCCTTTTACCGTGGCGAGCGGGGCGTCTTCCCAATTGCTGACCTGATTACCGGGCAGATTGATCTGACTGTAGGCAAGATTGTGCAGTGTTTGACCGTCGTAGGGGAAGGGCTGTTCCACAGAAACAGCCATGTCTGGGGCAGCGATACGAAAGGTAACACTCACATTGGTCACGAATTCCAGGCCTTCCTTGGAATATAGAACTACCTCGGGATCGGTCCGGTCTTGCGGCCGTAAGTCGTACACGGAGTGTATGAACTCAAAGCGATCGAGCGCGCGCGACCCCGAGCCAACTACGCGGTAAAAACGACCGTTTAACTCGGTCACGGCCGCATGCCCGGCGGGGATAGAGACCCGCCCCGGACCGCCTACCCGCAGGCGGGAAGAGTCCAGACGCAGCAGGTCCAGATCCTGGGGGGTAACGGCTATCGTGGCGCCACCGGCACGGCGTGGATCCCGGAGGCGGCGCAAGAAGCCGCGGGCCTTGGCGCGGTCCGGCAAATCGTACAAATGGTAAACCAGATTGACGGCTATATCATAGGCGAGGAACCAACCGAGGATGATGGGAATGAAGTGCCGCAAGACGCGAGGAAGGAATACACCGCCGAAATTGACCAGCCAGGCGGGCAGGCTCTGCAGAACGGCCAAAGGTATGTCCGCTGGGGTAAGTACAATACGCTCCATGCGCCAGACAAAGATCCAATAGGCCACCAAAAGCGCCAACAGGAAGAGGAGGTACAGCGTCCGCTTAGATGGAAGACGCGTCGTGACGCGTTGATTTCCTGCCGCCACAGCCTGGCTTTTGGGCGCCATCTTCTTCCTCGAAAGCTGTTTCACCGGCAAGCGTATCTTCTTCAGGGAGCAGTTCCTGTGAGATGCTGGCTAAAACCTGGCTAGGCAAATAACCTTGCACAGCGCTTTTTGTAGCGGCATCTTCCAAGACATCAATGACTCGCAGAGTGACGATTTCGGGCAGTGAGGCGTCAGCCGTAAGGCGCATCTCATCAATGCTGCGCATCGTCTTTTCTATGATTTCTACCTGGGCACGAGCGCGCGCCATTTTGACCCTCCGCAGCGCCTCCGCGTCACCCGAGGCGGCCTTAGCCAGAATCTGGCTCTGCCAGGGCGCCCGCCAGTTGGCAAGCCGTTGGGCAGCAATCTGTTCAGGGAATTTGACCGGCGAGAC
Source organism: Promineifilaceae bacterium (SeqCode) (assembly GCA_046259695.1). GTDB lineage: Bacteria > Chloroflexota > Anaerolineae > Promineifilales > Promineifilaceae > JAACFF01. The sequence continues at coordinate 5,876 of JBJYWX010000383.1, forward strand.
ACGCACAGAGTGTACTTTGATGCCCCACTCATCGAAGATACCACGCAGCTGGCGGCGGATGCGCTGTTGGATGCCGTTGAAAATAGAAGGTTCCTGCCACAGCTCATCGAGCGTGTATTGAGCTATCTCGCTAATCATGAAGGCGGAAGCCTGGGGTGCGAGTTGTTCGTTCCAGGGGCGGGGAGAGCCGTCTTGATCAAATGTGTTGAGCTGGCTTACCCAGAAGACGGCCGCGCTATCATAAGGATATTCGAGGTGATCGCCTTCATGGTCACTTTCGGATTGTTTGACCTGGAAAACAACCGATACCTTGGTTTCCAAGGGTATTCCGTCACGGGTGTTAGCTGCTGCCGTTTCTGAGCGGACGTGCTTGCGCAGGTCGATAGGAGCCATCGCCCTTTCGCCGGTAAGCAAGCGCACAAAGCCTGGTCCGGCGGCCCGGGCGAACCCGCCACCCTTGGCAATGGGCAAGGCTTCGTGACTGGCGACCATGCCGGCATGCAAGCTGCTGAAGCTGGGGCTGAGGTCACCCTGCGTTCCTATGCTTTTTTTCGTCACGAGGGCGCCGCGCTGGCTACTTGATTGCGGCGGGCTGAGCTGCGTAGAGGCACGCAGCATCATGGCGATGCCTTCGAGCCAGTTTTCACCCTCGTGGTGGGGCAGCACGAATTGGGCATAGTAGAGGATGCCGAAGGCGCAGCTGAATGTCGCGGCTGCGAGCCAGACAACACCGATGAACCAGCCGTAGGGGACCTCACGGTAATCGGCAAAGAACAGGCTGGCAAGGACGGCCGAAGCCACAATCAACCCTACGAGGAGGAGGATGTAGCTTCTAGATTGCTGCTTTGGCGAAGACCTCGATTTTGTCACGGAAAGTACCTGAAGCGGCAACTCATGACCTGCCCATGGTTAGCAACTATACCATAATTGGGATCGGTATGAGAACCACATATGACTGATGCAAAAGGGCAGGTATTGAGATTGACGCCACATGGAAGGTTGCTATAATTCGGAGTCCTCAGGGCGGTTAGCTCAGTTGGTCAGAGCGCTACGTTGACATCGTAGAGGTCACAA